>CAMAXR010000036.1 GCA_945862195.1 Hylemonella gracilis | reverse complement strand
CGTGCATCGGGTGGCGGCGCAGGTTCAGCACCCACAGGCCCAAGGTGCCCACCACCAGGCTCACGCCCCCCACCACACCCAGCAATTTAGGGGCGCTGAGCAGGGGGTAAGGCGCGGACCAACCTAGCACATAGTGGTAGAGCGTGGCCACGCTGGTGGCGGCAAGGCACAACATAAAGCCGTAAAACGTAGCGTGGTGGAAAGCGCGCCGCCACAGGGTCCAAGCGTCGTCCTCGTTGTTGCAGCCTGCCCCGTGGCCGCCGTCTAGGTAGCGCAGGCGCAAGGCGTCGTGGGTGGCCTCTAGGGCGGCAGCGGGCTGGGTGGCCGCCACTTTTGTGACGATATCTGGACCCGCTCCCGCTTCGTGCAGGGGCGACACCTCGCGCCAAAACTTGCGCACCCCCATGGCCAAAGCCAAAACCCCAAACACAAACACCGGCGCAAACAAGCTCACCAGTAAGTTGTGCGGAAACACGTTGTAGAAATTGTCTTGAGCAGGCGCGTTCCACAAGCTGCCCTTTAAAGCCACAGCCAACAGCAAAAACAGGGCGCCCATAGCGGCCACTGCCAAAGACAAGGTCAGGCCGTTGCGGGCATACAAAGCTCCCAGCGGGGCGGGCCAAGCGTAATCGGCGTAGGTTTTCACGCGCAACTTGGCCATAGCCTGCGGAATGTTCACGGCAAATTCGTGCGGTGGGGCGTACTGACAGGCGTGCAAGCACGCGCCGCAGTTGTGGCACAAATTGGCCAGGTAATGGGTGTCGGCATGGTCAAAAGCCAAGCGACGGGTCATGGCGGGGAACACCGCACAAAAGCCCTCGCAATAGCGGCAGGCATTGCAAATTTGCAGTTGGCGGGCCACCTCGTCTTCATGGGGCGTCGCCGAAACTGGTGCCGAAAGGTCGCCCTGCGCCAAGGCCACGGCTTGCTGTGTGAGCGTTTGCAAAGAGGTCATGCCGAAATCCTTGAGGAATGCTGAGTAGTAGCCGCCTTAGTAGCCAAGGCCGCCTGCGCCGCTTGGGTGCCCGCAATGCGCCCAAATGCGGTGCCAATGGACATGCCCACGCCCGCTGTATAGCCCTTGCCCAGCACGTTGCCCGACATGATTTCGCCTGCGGCAAACAAATTGGGGCTGCGCTGGCCGCCAAAGTAGACCGAGGCCCGCTCATCCGACTTGAAGCCTAGGTACGTGAAAGTGATGCCCGGGCGCACGCTGTAGCCGTAAAACGGCGGGGTGTCGATGGGGCGGGCCCAGTGGGTTTTAGGGGGCGTAATGCCTTCGGTGTAACAGTCGTCAAACACCGTGTGGTCAAAGGTGCCCGCATGGCAGGCGGCGTTGTAGTCGTTGAGGGTTTTCATAAAGGCGTCCACGTCTAAGCCCAGTTTTTGGGCCAACTCGGGCAGGGTGTCGGCCTTGATGCCCGCAAACACCGGCGGCATAAAGCGGCCAATGGCCTTGCTGTCGATGATGGGGTAGCCAATTTGCCCGGGCTGCAACGCCACCAAGCGGCCCCACAGGGCATAGCGCTTAGGCCAAAAGTCTTCGCCTTCGTCATAAAAGCGCTGGGCGTGTTTGTTGAGCACCACGCCCAAAGACACGCAGTCCAGCCGGGTGGTGATACCGCCGTCGTACAAAGGCGCGCGCGCGTCAATGGCCACGCAGTGCGACTGGGTGGGGTCGCCAATCATGTCGGCGCCTTGGTTCATCACGTCTTTAAGCACCGCCCCCATGTTGTAGCGGGTGCCCCGAATTAAAAAATTGTCCGACGGCCAATCGCCCTCAGGGGTTTGGCCCCACGCCTCACGCATCCATTCGCGGTTGGACTCAAAGCCGCCGCAGGCCATCACGCAGCTGCGGCCCTCAATGCGCTCGTGGGTATTGCCCAACACCACCGCCTTGAACACGCCGTCTTGCAGCTCCAGGTGCTGCACCGGGGCCTCGTAGCGAATGTGCACGCCCAGCGCCTCGGCGCTGCGAAAGTACGCATTCACCAAGGCTTTACCGCCGCCCATAAAAAAGGCGTTGGTGCGAGACAAGCTCAGCGTGCCTGAGAGCGAAGGCTGAAAGTGAACGCCGTGCTTGCGCATCCAGTCGCGGCAGCTGCTGGACTCCCGAATCACCAACCGCGCTAGGGCTTCATTGGTTTGGCCGCCGGTGACCTTGAGCAAGTCTTGCCAATATTCTTCTTCGGGGTAGGCTTCTTCCAGCACGTCTTGGGGGGCATCATGCATGCAACGAAGGTTGCGGGTATGGATGGAGTTGCCCCCGCGCCAGGCTTTGGGGGCCGACTCCAGCAATAACACCGAAGCTCCGGCCTCCCGCGCCATCAGGGCGGCGCACAGGGCAGCGTTACCGCCACCCACCACAATCACGTCATACATCGTCAGGATCCCCACATTTTTCAGGGGCGGATAATCTCACATCTATGGCAAAGCATCGGGTGGTAGTGGGTTTAAGCGGCGGGGTGGACTCGGCCGTTACGGCATATTTGCTCAAGCAGCAGGGCCACGAGGTGGTCGGCATCTTCATGAAAAACTGGGAAGACGACGACCACAGCGACTACTGCTCCTCCAACATCGACTTTGTGGACGCCGCCGCTGTGGCCGACGTTTTGGGCATCCCAATAGAGCACGTCAACTTTGCCGCCGAGTACAAAGACCGGGTGTTTGCCGACTTTTTGCGCGAATACCAAGCAGGCCGCACCCCCAATCCCGACATCCTGTGCAACGCCGAAATCAAGTTCAAGGCGTTTCTGGACCACGCCATGCGCCTGGGTGCCGAAAAAATTGCCACTGGCCACTACGCCCGGGTGCGCCTGAACCCGCAATCCGCACTTTATGAACTCCTCAAGGGCCTAGACCCGACCAAAGACCAGAGCTACTTTTTGCACCGGCTCAACCAGGCCCAGCTGTCTAAAACGCTGTTTCCGGTGGGCGCGCTGCACAAAACCGAGGTACGCCGCATTGCCGACGACATCGGCCTGCCCAACGCCAAAAAAAAGGACTCCACCGGTATTTGCTTTATTGGCGAGCGGCCGTTTCGTGAGTTTTTAAACCGCTACCTGCAACACACCCCCGGCCCCATCAAAGACGGCACGCCCGCGCCGGATAGTGCGCAACACGGCCGGGTGGTGGGGCACCATGTGGGCCTGAGCTTTTACACGCTGGGCCAGCGCCAGGGTTTGGGCATAGGCGGCATCAAGGCCAAAGGGACGGCGCGCGGCGGCGGCGCGCATGCGCCTTGGTTTGTGGCGCGTAAAGACATGGCGCACAACACCTTGTGGGTGGTGCAGGGGCACGACCACCCTTGGCTGCTCAGCCCGCATCTGAGGGCCCAGCAAAGCAGTTGGGTTTCAGGCCACGCGCCAGCGGCGGGCCCCTATGGCGCCAAAACCCGCTACCGCCAGGCCGACGCCGCCTGCCAATTTGAGCCCTTAGGCCCAGACACCTTCACCCTGCAATTCCCCCAGGCCCAATGGGCTGTGACGCCCGGCCAATCTGCTGTGTTGTACGACGGCGAGGTGTGCCTGGGCGGCGGCATTATTCACTCAGCAAGCCCTGCAGGTTTTTCTGACACCTTAGCCCAGTAAAGTAGTCGCTATGAACGCAACTTCCCAAACCCCAAACACCTTACATTCATGGATTGGCTCACTGCTCTATGAGCGTGGGTTGTTTCAACTTATGTGCAAGTTTGTACTGGCTGGCGCGCTGGGTTTTACCTCTTTGGCCGGACTGAGCCAACCGGCTCCCGACAGCACTGGGGGGGCCAAAACTTTCACCTTTGTGGCAATGGGCGATTTGCCCTATGGCAACCCAGCCCGCACCTATGGGCCTTACCGAGCGCTGATCGACCAAATCAACCAAAGGCAACCGGTCTTTTCCATACACATTGGGGACTTCAAGTCGGGCAGCACCTTGTGCAGCGACGAAGAATTTACCGCCCAGCGCGACCACTTCAACCGCTTCACTCAAGCTTTGGTGTACACCCCCGGCGACAACGAGTGGGCCGACTGCCACCGCAAAAACAACGGCAGCTACGACCCGCTGGAGCGACTCGATACTTTGCGCCGCATGTTTTACACCCCTGGGCGAAGCTTGGGCCAGCAAGCCTTAGCAGTGCAAAGCCAAGCCGCTGTGCAGCCCCAGCAAGCCTTGTATGTGGAAAACTTGCGCTGGACGCAACAAGAGGTGCTGTTTGTCACCCTGCACATTGTGGGCAGCAACAACAACTTTGAAGTGCGCGACCCGCGCATGGTGGCCGAGTTTTTTGCCCGCGACGCCGCCAACGTGGCGTGGATTCAAAGTGCTTTTGAACTGGCCCGGGCCCAACAGCTTCGGGCCGTGGTGTTGGCGTTTCAGGCCGACCCATTTGAGGGCAAAAGCCTGTGGGAAGACTTTCCCTCGTCCTCGGGGTTTCGCAACAGCATTGGCCAAGCCTTGGTACCCTTGGCCCAGAGCTTTGGCAAGCCGGTGCTGGTGGTGCACGGCGACTCGCACCTCACCAAAATTGACCACCCCTTCAAAGTAGAACGCAAGGTGGTGGGCAACATCACCCGCCTGATTGTTCCGGGCGATGCCGACATGCGCGCCGTGCAGGTTCAGGTCAACCCCATGGCTTCTCAGCCTTTTGGGTTTGAATTCATCGGCCCTTAGTCAGCCCCTTATCAGCTCCTAAAACCGTATCCCCAATGACAGGGTGTAGCCCTTGGCCGAAATGCTGTTGCGGTCATACGAGCGCATGTAGTCCAGTTGGCCGTAAACCGATTTATTGAACTGGGTTTGTACGCCTAAGCCGTAAGCAAAATCTGTGTCCGAGCTTGTGCCGCTGCTCGAGGCTGTGATGTCGGCCCGCATGGCGCCCACACGCGCAAACACCTCGGTGTCTTCGCTCAGCGCAGCTTTAGGCTTGAGCATCAGCCCAAACCCGGTAAATGAGGCGTCGTAACCCACACGGGCGTCTTTGGTGGTGGTGCCGGTGTACATGGCTTCTATGCCCATGTTTTTGTTGAGCTCGTAGCCCACCACCAGCCTGGCGCCGGTGGGCTTGGCGTCACCGCCTGCACCGTACACCTCTACTGGGGAGTAGCCCAATTCAGCATAAAAGCCATTTCCTGAAGATGCGCTGCTTTGCGCCAGTGCGCCGGTAGCAGACCACACAACCAAACTGGCCAAAGCCATGATGCGAGCGGTGTTCATATAAGTTCCTTTAAAAAATTTAATAAGCGTGGTTGCTTAAAAACGTTCTGCCTGTATTCGAATCTGGCTCTGCTCAGTCTAGGCAAGCGCCCATAAAAAATATTGACTCACCTCAAGCTTTGCGTTTTTGGGCGCAAAAAAAGCCCCGCTGCTGCGGGGCTTAGGGGGTAAATCGCGCATGTTAGAACGGAATGTCGTCGTCCATGTCGTCAAAACCACTGGCGGGTTTTGAGGCTGAGGGCGCTGAAGCTGGTGCCGGATTACGAGCTGCCGGAGGGGCACGGCGGGGTGCGCCGCCGTCTTCATCGGGGCCGCCCATGCCTTCGCGTTTGCCCAGCAATTGCATTTCGGTGGCAATGATGTCCACGGTGTTTTTTTCTACGCCCGCTTGGTCGGTGTATTTGCCGTACTTCAGGCGGCCTTCAACGTACACCGGTTGGCCCTTGCGCACGTATTCGCCCACAATTTCAGCCAAGCGGTCGTAAAACGTCACACGGTGCCACTGGGTGTCTTCCACCGATTCGCCGGTGTTGCGGTCTTTGCGGCGGCTGGAGGTGGCAATGCTCACATTGGCTACCGCCTGGCCTGAAGGCAGGTATCGAATTTCGGGGTCGCGCCCGCAGTTACCAAGCAAAATGACTTTATTGACCGATGCCATACGTGTTCTCCTGTGGGCAAAAAATGGGGTTGTCTGAAAGACAGTAAGTTAAACGAATTATGTCGTTGCGGGGGCGGGGGCCACTGGGTCGGGCTGGGTTTGCATATGCCACGCCACCACCAGCCAAAGCACAGTGAATGCCGCGCACGCCGCAAACACCGCTGCGGGTCCATGGTGTTTCACCAGCCAGCCGCCAGCTGCACCCCCCACAAAAAAGCCTAAAGACTGCAGGGTGTTGAACACCCCCAAAGCCGCCCCGCGCACGCGGGCTGGGGCCAGGCGAGACGCCAAGCTGGGTTGGCTGGCTTCGAGCATATTGAACGCGCAAAAAAACAGCAGCAGCAAAGCCACCAGCGGCCAAAGTTCGGGCTGGGGCACAGCCCACCAAAAACCCAGCTGCACCAACGCCACGGCGCCAATGGCCATGCGCATGGCCCAACGCAGGTGGCCACGCCGCTCCAGCGGAAACAGCACGCCACCCAACACCCCAAACGACAACAGCACGGTGGGCAAATACACCCACCAGTGGTGGGCCGTGACCACACCCGCATTCACAAGCAGGCCCGGTATGGCCACCCACATAGCCATTTGCACGGCATGCAGCACAAACACACCCACATTGAGGCGCAGCAAACTTGTGTTGCTGAGCACCCAGCTCAAACCGCGGCGGCCGGGGTCTTTTTGTTCTGAAGGTTCCGCAGGTACCCACCAGCGCATGACCGCCACGCCGCCCAGGGCGAGCACGGCCGTCAGGCCAAACAACCCGGGCAAGCCCGCCCAAGCCGCCAGCACCGGTGCCAACACCAGAGACACCGCAAACATTAACCCAATACTGCCGCCCACCAACGCCATGGCTTTGGTGCGCACCACATCGCGGGTTTGGTCGGCCAGCAAAGCGGTGACCGCCGCCGACACGGCTCCAGCCCCTTGCAAGGCCCGCCCCAGCATCAAGCCATTCAGGTCGGTAGCCAAAGCGGCCCACACACTGCCCGCTGAAAACAACACCAAACCCAGCATGATCACGCGCTTGCGCCCCCAGCGGTCTGAGGCGATGCCGAAAGGAATTTGCAGCACGCCTTGGGTCAGCCCATAGATGCCCATGGCCAAACCTACTGCCACGGCGTCATCACCCCCCGGGTAATGCGCCGCCTCTAGGGCAAATACGGGCAACACCAAAAACAGGCCCAACATGCGCAAGGAATAAATGCTGGCCAAAGAAAAACTGGAGCGAAGCTCAAGCGGGGTCATGCGGTCATTGGCGTCTGTCATCTCCACATTGTGCTCGATAGCCTGCCCACCCCAAGGCGCGCCGTATCATGCTGGGTTGCCCAGAAATTTCTGATTGAGAACCCCGTTTTGAATTCACCCGATTCGTCTTTACAAGCGCAAGCCATCCACATCCGTGGTGCGCGCACGCACAACTTGAAAAACTTCGACCTGGACATTCCGCGCAACCAGTTGGTGGTCATCACGGGTTTGAGCGGCTCGGGCAAGTCCAGCCTGGCGTTTGACACGCTTTACGCCGAAGGCCAACGCCGCTATGTGGAAAGCTTGTCCACCTACGCGCGCCAGTTTTTGCAGCTCATGGACAAGCCCGATGTGGACCTGATTGAAGGCCTGTCCCCCGCCATCAGCATCGAGCAAAAGGCCACCAGCCACAACCCGCGCTCCACCGTAGGCACGGTGACCGAAATTCACGATTACCTGCGCCTGTTATTCGCGCGGGCGGGCACGCCCCACTGCCCCGAGCACGAGCTGCCCCTGCAAGCCCAAACCGTGGCGCAAATGGTGGACGCTGTGCTCCAACTGCCCATGGACAGCCGCTGGATGGTGCTGGCCCCGGTGGCGCGCGAGCGCAAGGGCGAATTCACCGACACCTTTGAAGCCATGCAAGCGCAGGGCTACGTGCGCTTTAGGGTGGATGGCCAAGTGCTGAACTTTGACGAGCTGCCCCCCCTGAAAAAAACCGAAAAGCACGATGTGGATGTGGTGATTGACCGCATCAAAATCCGCGCATCCGACGACCCCGAAACCCCTGCCCTGCGCCAGCGCCTGGCCGAAAGCTTTGAAGCCGCCTTGCGCTTGGCCGATGGCCGGGCGCTTGCGCTCAGCATGGACGAGCCAAAAGCGGATGCGGCGGGCAAGCCCGCCCCGCAAGAACTGGCCTTTAATGCGCGCTTTGCCTGCCCCGTGTGCAACTTTGCCATGGGGGAGCTGGAGCCGCGTTTGTTCTCATTCAACTCCCCGCAAGGGGCCTGCCCCAGCTGCGACGGCTTAGGCGAACAAACCTTTTTTGACCCTGCGCGGGTGGTGGCATTTCCCAGCTTGAGCTTGGCCAGCGGCGCCATAAAAGGCTGGGACCGGCGCAACGCCTACTACTTTGTGATGCTGGAGAGCTTGGCCAAACACTACGGCTTTGACGTGGAAACGCCGTTTGAGGGCCTGAGCCCAGAGGTTCAAAACGTGCTGCTTTTTGGCTCGGGCGAAGAGCTTATTAAGTTCAGCTATGCCATGGAGTCTGGAGCGCAGCCGGGTCGCAAAGCGAGCAAAAAACATGTGTTTGAGGGCATCATCCCCAATATGGAGCGGCGCTGGCGCGAAACCGACTCCACCCTGGTGCGTGAAGACTTGGGCCGCCTGCGCGGTGAGCGCGCGTGCACCACCTGCGCGGGCACCCGCTTGCGCACCGAAGCCCGCTTTGTGCGCTTAGGCCAAGGCCCGCAGGCCCGCGGGATTTTTGATGTGAGCCACCTCACCCTGGGCGAATGCTGGGCTTACTTCAACGCTTTGCAGCTCTGCGGCGCCAAGGCGGAAATTGCCGACAAAGTGGTGCGCGAAATTCGCCAACGCCTGAAATTTTTGAACGACGTGGGGCTGAACTACTTGAGCCTAGACCGGTCTGCCGACACTTTGTCGGGCGGCGAAGCGCAGCGCATTCGGCTGGCCAGCCAAATTGGCTCGGGCCTCACAGGGGTGATGTATGTGCTGGACGAGCCCAGCATTGGCCTGCACCAGCGGGACAACGACCGCCTGATTGGCACCTTGCAGCACCTGCGCAATATTGGCAACAGCGTGCTGGTGGTCGAGCACGACGAAGACATGATGCGCGCGGCCGACCACCTGATTGACATGGGCCCGGGCGCAGGCGTGCACGGCGGGCGGGTGGTGGCGCAAGGCACGTTTGACGAGGTCAAAGCCAACCCCAACTCACTAACCGGCCGGTATTTGGCAGGTACTTTGCAAATTGCGGTGCCGGCGCAGCGGCGCAAGCCCGGCGCTCAGTTGCTGCAAATTGTGGGCGCGCGGGGCCACAACCTGCAAAACGTGAGTGTGGACATTCCGGTGGGGCTGTTGACGTGTGTGACAGGCGTATCGGGCTCGGGCAAGTCCACGCTGATTAACGACACCCTGCACAAAGCCGTGGCGCAACAGCTTTACCGCGCCCACGACGAGCCCTCGCCCGTGGAGTCCATTGAGGGCATTGAGCACTTTGACAAAGTGATCAACGTGGACCAAAGCCCCATTGGCCGCACCCCCCGCAGCAATCCCGCCACTTACACCGGCTTGTTTACCGCCATTCGCGACCTGATGGCCGAAATGTCCATGGCGCGCGAACGCGGCTACGGCCCTGGGCGCTTCAGCTTCAACGTTGCAGGCGGGCGCTGCGAAGCCTGCCAAGGCGACGGCGTAGTGAAGGTGGAAATGCACTTTTTGCCCGACGTGTACGTGCCGTGCGATGTGTGTGCGGGCAAGCGCTACAACCGCGAAACCCTAGAGGTGACCTACAAAGGCCGCAACATTGCCCAAATTTTGGACCTGACGGTGGAGGCGGCGTTCCACTTTATGCAAGCCGTGCCGACCATTGCGCGCAAGTTGCAAACCCTGCTGGATGTGGGCTTGTCGTACGTGAAGCTGGGCCAATCGGCCACCACCTTGTCGGGGGGCGAGGCCCAACGCGTCAAACTGGCGCTGGAGCTGAGCAAGCGCGACACCGGCCGCACCCTGTACATCCTAGACGAACCCACCACCGGCCTGCACTACGCCGACATTGACCTGCTGCTCAAAGTTCTGCACCAGCTGCGCGATGCGGGCAACACCATTGTGGTGATTGAACACAACCTGGACGTCATCAAAACAGCCGACTGGCTCATCGACATGGGCCCCGAAGGCGGCTCCGGCGGCGGCACCGTGGTGGGCATGGGTTCGCCGGAAGACTTGGCTAACAACCCGGCGAGCTTTACAGGACGGTATTTGAAGCGGCTGCTGGAGGCAAAGCAAGCCTCAACTCAGCCCTAGCTCAAGCTCGCGCCGCCTCCAACACCTCCCGCGTGTGCTCGGCCACGCGGCGGGCCGCTTGGGCAAAGTCTGGGCCGCTGGAGGCGTACAAAACGGCACGCGATGAGTTGACGATGATGGGGCCGCTGATGGTGCGTTGTGCAGTGCTCCCCTGCACCCGCAAGCCCGCCTTAACGGTGGCAGCAGCGTCGCCGCCTTGGGCGCCTACGCCTGGAATCAACAAAGGCAGGGTGGGGGCTATGTTGCGCACGCGCTCAATTTCTGCAGGGTAAGTAGCGCCCACAACCAAACCCAATTGGCCGTTGAGGTTCCAAGGGCCTTGGGCCAGTTGGGCGATGTGTTCGTACACCAGGGGCTGGCCAGGCACGCTGGCCAAGCGCTGAGCTTGCAGATCGTCCCCGCCGGGGTTGGAGGTGCGGCACAACAAAAACGCGCCTTTGCCGTGGAACTTTAAATAAGGCTGAATGGAATCCAACCCCATGTAGGGCGATAAGGTCACGGCGTCGGCGCCAAAGCGCTCAAACGCCTCCAGGGCGTATTGCTCGGCGGTGTTGCCAATGTCGCCGCGCTTGGCGTCCAAAATGATGGGCACCTGGGGGGCCACTTGGCGCATGTGCGCCATCAGGCGTTCTAGCTGGTCTTCGGCGCGGTGGGCGGCAAAGTAGGCAATTTGCGGCTTAAAGGCCAGCACCAAATCTGCTGTGGCCTCCACGATGGCGGCACAAAACTCGAAAATTTTGTCGCGCCGGCCTTGCATGGCCTCAGGAAATTTGGCGGGGTCTGGGTCTAAACCCACGCACAGCAGCGAGCGGTTGAGCCGCTCGGCTTGCAGCAATTGCGCTACAAAAGTCATGCGGCGGCTTCCTGCGCCATCCAACGCTCTATGACTTTACGGGCATGTACGCCGCCAGTGTCGATGTTGAGGTTAAGCACCTTGCGGCCGGGGTGGGCCAACAGGTTGGCTTGCTGGCGCTCGAGCATCTCTAAGTCTTCGGTGAAAATTTTGCCCTGCCCCTCGCGGATGGCTGCGGTCAGCGCTTTGTCTTTCGGGTTGAACTTGCGGGCCATACCCCAGAAGTACCAAATAGAGGTTTCAGTTTCAGGAGTGATGAAGTCCACCACAATGCTGGAGGCTTTTTTGTCATCAGGGGCCTCATAGCCGCCCAAGCCGGCGTGGGCCACACCCACTTCAATCATGACGTGGCTGGGCGGGGTGAAGCGGCAAATTTGCCAGCGGTCCACCGGCACGTCGTCGGCCAGGTTGTTGCCGCGCAGCGCCAGTTTCCAAAAGGGCGGCGCTTCAATGCCCTCCATAAAGCGGCTGGTGATGACTTCGTCCCCCTCCACACGGGTTTTGCAGGGGGTTTCGTCAATTTCCTTTTGGCCAATGCTGGTGGCGTGCACGTAGGTTTCGTGCGTCAGGTCCATGAGGTTGTCGATCATCAGGCGGTAATCGCACTGAATATGAAACAAGCCGCCGCCATAAGCCCAGTCGGGGCTGTTGGCCCATTCCAAGGGGTGTTTTTTCTGCTCGTCGGCCTGCGCTGGGTCGCCTGGCCAGACCCAAACAAAGCCGTCGCGCTCCAGCACGGGGTAGCTTTTGATAGCCGGAAAACCGCCCACCCGCTGCCCGGGCATGTGCACGGCTTTGCCGTCGCAACCCATTTCCAGGCCGTGGTAGCCGCACACCAACTTGCCCTCGCACACCTGCCCCAATGATAGAGGCGCGCCGCGGTGCGGACAATAGTCTTCCAAGGCGTGCACCTGCCCCTCGGCCCCCCGGTAAAACACGATGCGCTCGCTGCAAATGGTGCGGCCCAGCGGTTTTTCGTCAATTTCGTGGGGCATACAGGCCACATACCAAGCGTTTTTAGGAAAGGTGGCGTGTTTGGCTGAAATCGGAGCTGAAGATGTGGTCATGAGGTTGGGTTCGGTCAAACGAGGGTGAGGTGCGAATCATACGGAGCGCTGCACAAAATAGTGTGCGCGCAATTACCGAGGGTTAAGCGGGTCGTCCACCTCGCGGATGTCATTTACAAAGTATTCGGTCTCACCAAAACAGGTAGAGGGCACAAAGCGGTGCTGCTGGTAAATCAGGACCACGCGGTGACCAGCCAAACGGTTGATTTTTTCGGCCACGGCATCGTCGCGCACGCTGAACTGAAATTTTTCCGGAATGGCGCCGGGCATAGTGACCATGGCCAGTTCGCCCTCCCAGGTTTTGCAGAGCCACCCTTTTTTGGACAGCTTTTGCAAATAGCCAGAACGCTCGCCCTCGGAGTAGCTAAAGTGAAGCGTCAGCCACAGCCAAGCCCCAGCCAACAGCAAAAGGTTGAACGCCAAAAGGAGCATAGCGCGAAGGGCTTTGTACATGAAAGCGCTGAAAGTGGGGTTCATTTAAAGGTGTCCATAGCCAAGCACAAATCGGCCCAAGCTTTGGCTTTGTCTTCAGGGGCGCGCAGCAGGTAGGCGGGGTGGTAACTCACCACCACGGGCACACCTTGGTAGTGGTGCACTTGGCTCCGCAGTTTACCGAGCGGCAAGGTGGCCACCTCGGGCAAACTTTGTTGCAGCAAAGACTGGGCCGCAAATCGCCCCAGCGCCAAAATCACACGGGGTTGCACCAAGGCCACTTGCTGGCGCAAAAACGGTTCGCACTGCAAGACCTCTTGCGGCGTTGGGTTGCGGTTGGATGGGGGGCGGCACTTGAGCACATTGGTGATGAACACGCCCTGCGCCCCCGTGGCTCCGCGGTGCAGCCGCATGGCTTTGAGCATGTTGTCCAGCAACTGCCCGGCTTGCCCCACAAAGGGCTCGCCCTGCTGGTCTTCATGCTCGCCCGGGGCTTCGCCCACCACCATCCAGCGGGCTTGCGGGTCGCCCGTGCCAAACACGGTGCGGGTGCGGCTTTGGCACAAACCACAAGCCTGACAACTGGCCACCGAGGTTTGTAAAGCGTCCCAGTCCAAGTGGTTTGCGGGTGTTAAAGGGACTGGCGCGGAAGTTGCCAAAGGTGCGGGAGTGGCCGCAGGAGCTTTTGGTAGTGCTAGTGGTGTTGGTATTGCTGCTGGTTGTTCTCCCACTAGCGATTGGGGCACTGAAACTGCGGACTCCGTGCTGGGCCAACCCAGGCCTAGGCCCATTTCTGTAAGCATGGCGCGCTGTCGGGCATCCAGCGCAAATTGGGGTGGCGCAGCTGGGGGCGGCGCCGCTGGCGAGGCAGGTGGTTCAGGCAGGGTCGGCGCGGTCATGGGTGCATTGTCACAGCTTGAGGCTCATCACCACAGCATCTTCGCGCCGGTTGGGCGCCAAGGGGTAATACTGTTTGCGAACACCCATTTGCACAAAACCAAAGCGCCGGTAAACCTCTAGGGCGCGAGAGTTGCTCGCGCGCACTTCCAGCCACAACTGGCGGGCACCTTGGCCGCGCGACCACAAAACCAAGCCCTCCATCATGAGCCGGGCCCAGCCCTGCCTCTGAAAATCTGGCGCCACCGTCAGGTTAAGCAAATGCACCTCGTCCACGCCTTTCATGGCCACCAAATAGCCCAGCACGTTGGGGCCGGCACACAACATTTGCGCGGGGTAAGCGCTGCGCAAAGCGTCGGCAAAGTTGCCCTTTGTCCAGGGGTGGGAGTAGGCCTGCTTTTCAATGTCCAGCACCTTTGCAATGTCGCCCTCTTGCAGGGGCCGCCACGCCACCTCAAGTGGGGCTGCCGCAGCGGCTTGGGCGGGTAGCGCAAAGGTTGCCGCTGGGTTCATTGGGGTTGTGGGGCGCGCTGCAACATGCGCTCGGCGGTGGTTTGGGCCACTTTATCGCGCACGTAGCGCGGCAGGGCTTGTTCGGCTGGCACGGCCGCGCCTTCGGCCCAAAGAACAGGGGCCAAGCGCAGCAAGGCGGTGGCGGTAGGTGCGGCAGTGATGCACTGTCTCACAGCGGTGGCCGGCAAGTGCATGCGCTCGCTATAGGTCATGAAGGCATTGCCCACCAAATGGGCCAGCTTATTCGCCACAGAGTTTAGGGTGAGCATTTCAGCCCAGCAGGGGGCCACCTGCTCGGGTGCCATCAAACGCTCAGACCCCAGCGCACTCCAGCGGCCTTGCGCCCAACACAGCTCAGCGGCGTAAAGCTCGCCCATGCGGGCATCGAGCAAAGCCAACACATGCCAGGGAGATGCTGGGCTGGGCTGGTGCGTGCTGCGGGCGTCTTCGGCCACCGCCCACAATGTGGACACGGGCAGCAACGGCACCCCGGCACCAAACCCCAAGCCCTGCGCCACCGAGCAGGCCGTGCGCAACCCCGTAAACGAGCCGGGCCCTTGGCCCCACACAATGGCCGTGAGTTCTGACAAGCGCACTTGCGCCTGAGCCAACAGGTCTTGAATCACTGCGATCAAGGTGCTGGACGACTGCGCACCCCCTGCACCCGTGAACGTCCACACCCGGTCCGCCACTGAAACCGCCACCGACATGGAGTCCGTGCTGGTGTCTAAAGCTAAAAACTTGAGGGGGGACGCGGCGCTTGGCGTGGACATAAGCAATTGAGTTTAAGCCTGCTTTCTGCAGCTTTCTGCAGGCATGTGCCGGTTTAGACTGCCCCCATGTACAAGCCGCACCTCTTCTACACACCAAGCCCCTCAGGGCATGGGCTTTTATGTGGCTTGTTTAGGCACGGTGGAGTGTTCAGGGCGCAACATGTAGCGCGCAGTGCGGCGCTGGGTGTGGCTTTGGTTTTAAGCGCCGCTTTATGCGCCGCCGCGGCCAGCGCCCAAACCCTTAAAACCCTGCCGCCCAAGGTGCTGCAAGCCCTACAGAAAGCGCAGGTGCCCGCCGAAGCCATGAGCCTTTTGGTGGTGGATGCCGAAGGCAACCTGCCCCCGCGCCTTAGCCACCGTGCGGAGGTGGCGGTCAACCCCGCATCGGTCATGAAGCTGGTGACCACCTTGGCCGCGCTGGACCTGCTGGGGCCGCAGTTCACCTGGAAAACCCCGGTGTATGTGGACGGCAGCATCAGCGCCAGCGGCACGCTGAACGGATCGGTCTATATCCAAGGGCGGGGTGATCCCAAACTGGTGATGGAGCGCATTTGGCTGCTGGTGCGGCGGCTGCAAGGTTTGGGAATACGCCACATCCAGGGCGACTTGGTGCTGGACCGCAGCCTTTTTGACTTGCCGCCCACCGACCCCGGCGACTTTGACGGCGAGCGGCTGCGCCCCTACAACGTGGCCCCCGATGCGCTACTGCTGAACTACGCCTCCATAGTCATGACCTTTGTGCCAGACCCCGCCGCCCAAGTGGCCCGTTTGCAGGTGGACCCGCCCTTGGCGGGCGTGCTGACCCCCACCACGGTGCCGCTGGCCGCAAGCCCGGCGTCTGTGGTGTCGTCTGCCGCGGCTCAGTCCAACATGCAGCGGGCCGATTGCGTGGATTACCGCGCTGCCTTGCAAGCCGATTTTTCTGACCCCAACCGTGTGCGCTTTTTGGGGCGCTACCCCGCCGGCTGTGGCGAGCGGGTGTGGCCGGTGGCTTACGCCGACCCGGCCAGCTTTGCCGCGCGCGCCTTTGAAGGCATGTGGCGTGCCAGTGGCGGGCAGCTCAGTGGCACGGTGCGCGAAGGCAAGCTGCCCGCGCACCTGAGCCGCAGCGC
>CAMAXR010000035.1 GCA_945862195.1 Hylemonella gracilis | reverse complement strand
CGTGAACGCCATCACATCATGAAGCTCGTTATTTTGGATCGCGATGGCACCATCAACGAAGACTCCTCCGAATACATCAAATCAGAGGCCGAGTGGCTCCCCCTTCCTGGCGCCCTAGAGGCCATAGCCCGCTTGAACCATGCGGGCTGGCAAGTGGTGGTGGCCACTAACCAGTCAGGCCTGGGCCGCGGGCTCTTTGATGTGTCGGCGCTCAACGCTATGCACGCCAAAATGCACAAAATGCTGGCCAAGGTAGGTGGGCGTATCGAGGCTATTTTTTACTGCCCTCACGCTCCTGACCAAGCGTGTCATTGCCGCAAACCTCTCCCAGGCCTCTTTGAGCAGATTTCGGAGCGTTACGGCATGTCGCTTGCTTCGGTGCCCGTGGTGGGCGACACACCTCGCGACCTGATAGCCGGGGTAGCGGTGGGCTGTCAGCCGCATCTGGTGTTGACCGGTAAGGCGCAAGTCATAAAAGCTCGCTTGCAACTAGGGGAGTCATTGCCCGTAGAGTTTCCGGCGGGTACTCAAGCGCACGCCAGCCTGATGGCATTTGCGGACTATTGGGTAGCTCGCCACTCAACCTAGTTCGAACTAGTTAGTTCAAGCAACCCCTTAACAAACACCCATGCTGCTCATTCGATCTGTATTGCATGCTTTGTGGATGCTGGTCACCGTGGTGCCCTGGGCTTTGGGAATCGTGTTGTGTTCATTGGTCATGCGCGGCAACACCTTGTATTGGATGGCAGCGGGCTGGTTGCGCGCGGCCATTGTGGGGGCGCGCTGGATACTGGGCATTCACATACGTGTCAGCGGGTACGAGCACTTGCCATTGGGCCAAGCCAGCCCAGCCATCTTGTTGGTCAAGCACCAGTCCACGCTTGAAACCTTTTTGTTGCCCACCTTAATGCCGCACCCGCTGGCCTACGTGTTCAAAAAAGAACTGCTGCACATCCCATTTTTTGGTTGGGCCATGGGCCGTTTGGACATGATCCATATCGACCGCTCACGAGGCGCGCAATCGTTTGCCAAAGTCGTGCAGCAAGGGCGGGCGCTCTTGGGCCGAGGTGTCTGGGTCATCATGTTTCCTGAAGGTACTCGAACTGCCCGCGGCCAGCAAGGCGTCTACAAAACTGGGGGCACCCGCTTAGCAGTGGAAACCGGTGCGCCCGTGATTCCGGTGGCCGTCACATCGGCCAAGTGCTGGCCGCGTAAAGCCTTTGTGAAACGTCCTGGCGTGGTGGATGTCTCCATTGGCCGCCCCATACCCAGTTTGGGCCGAGACCCTACCGAACTGATGCTTGAGGTAGAGCAATGGATTGAGTCTGAAATGCGCCGACTCGACCCAGAAGCCTATACAACTTCGTAATTCGTGATTCAATTCCCGCATGCGCAAATTTTTGCAGCTTGCTCTAGACTTTTTAGAGGCCCCGGTCATGCGGTCGGCCTCGGAGCCTCTGACTGACGAATCGGTACAGTTCCAGCACCCCCGCACCAACCGCTACACCCGATTGAGCCATGCCCGTGTGGGGTATGAATTCAAGCGCAGCAAACGACGCACCATAGGCATGATGGTGGGGGCCGATGGCTTGGTGGTGCGCGCGCCCAATTGGGTGCCGCTCTATGAAGTGGAGGCTGCGCTCCAAGAAAAATCCGACTGGATCGTGCGCAAGCTCGACGAAGCTCGCCAACGTCAGCAGCAGCTGGCTTCTAACCGCATTGAATGGCAACACGGCGCTCGCTTTTCTTATTTGGGGCAAGACGTGACCATGTATTTGGACACCGCGCGCCATCGAGAAAGTGCCGGCGCTTGTTTGCAATCAGACGACACGGGTTTGCTTTTGGTGTTGGGTTTGCCCCCAACGGCCAGCCGTGAGCAAATCCGAGATCTGGTTCAGGCTTGGTTGATGCAGCAAGCCCGGCAGCTGTTTGCTCAAAGGTTGGATCATTTTGCCTCTCAATTGCAGGTGCGCTGGACCAAGCTGGCTTTGAGTTCTGCAGGTACCCGTTGGGGAAGTGCACGGCACGATGGCAGCATTCGCCTGAACTGGCGGTTGATCCATTTCAACATGTCCGTCATCGACTATGTGGTGGCTCATGAATTGAGCCACCTGCGTCACATGGACCATGGCCCCAAGTTTTGGGACACCGTGCGTTCCGTGGTTCCCGACTACCAAATCCGACGCTCCCAACTTAAAGACGACGCTCTGCCCATTTGGCAGGAGCCCTAGCACCGACGGGCTGCATTGGACCTCATCCCCCCACATCCCGAGTTGCAAGCCTGGGGCAGCTTGGCCATCACGCTGGGTATTGGCCTGCTCATTGGGGTAGAGCGCGAAAGGCGCAAAGGCTCGGGTGTCCAACGGCATTTCGCTGGCGTTCGCACGTTTGCTTTGGTCGGCGTGTTGGGCTGCGCGGTGGAATTATTGGCCGCGCCCTGGCTTACCGCTGTATCGGCCCTGTTTGTGGGCGCCTTGGCGGTGATTTCTCACCTTAAAGATCGATCCAAAGACCCTGGCGCCACCACTGAAATCGCCTTGTTCCTGACCTTTATGCTCGGGGTGTTGTCGGTCTCTCACCAAGCGCTTGCTGCTGCGGGTGGGGTCATCGTGGCGTCGCTGTTGCTGGCCAGAACATCGCTTCAGCAGTTTTCTACCCAATTCATAACCGAAACCGAACTGCGCGACGCCATGCTGCTGGCGGGGGCCGCCCTTATTGTCTTGCCGCTAACCCCCGATCACCCCTTGCCCGGCATGTCCTACGTCAACCTGCGGTGGGTGTGGTCTTTGGTGGTCTTGATCATGGGCGTTCAAGCCTTGGGGCATATGGGTCTGAGGTTAATGGGTGCGCGCTTGGGCTTGCCCTTGTCTGGCTTGGTGGCGGGCTTTATCTCCAGCACCGCCACCATTGCCACCTTGGGAGGGCGCGTTGCCAAGTCTCCTGAATTGATGGTGGGGGCGGTGTCTGCAGCTTGGTTTTCGTCAGTGTCCACAGGGGTGCAGGTCTTGCTCATTGCTGCCACATTGGACCCTGCCTCGCTCAAAATTTTGTGGCCCTCCATGTTGGCCGCTATTGCGGTATCTGCCAGTTTGGGTTTGGTGGTCATGTTTAAAGAAACCGAGACGGCCTCCGAGGCGCCTTCGCACGGACATGCGTTCAGTTTGTGGCAGTCGGCGGGGTTGGCGCTTCTGTTAACTGCCATCTCTGGCTTGGTGTCTTGGGCACAAGACTTTTGGGGTGCCGCGGTGAGTATGGGGGCAGTGGCCTTAGCGGGGTTTGGCGACATGCATGCCGCGTCCGCCGCCGTTATTTCACTTTACGGAAAACAATTGGCAGACGCCCATTTTTTGCAGCTGGCGGTTCTTATGGCCTTCACCACCAACACCTTCAGCAAGTGTGTGGCGGCCTGTGCTGCAGGGGGAAGAACCTTTGGGGGGGCGGTGAGCTTGGGCTTGATATTGGTCTGCCTTGCGGCATGGGTACCTTACCTGCTGCACGCGCTTTGAACGAAAATGTCTCCAGGAGATCACCGCATGACCAAATCCCTAGACGACTTGTTTGCCCACAACCGAGCGTGGGCCGCCCAAATCGAGCGCGAGCGCCCTGGCTTTTTCAGCAGCCTTAAAGCGCAACAGCAACCCAAATACATGTGGATCGGGTGTTCAGACAGCCGTGTGCCCGCCAACCAAATCACGGGCTTAGAGCCAGGCGAGGTGTTTGTGCACCGCAATGTGGCCAATGTGGTGGTGCATTCAGACCTTAACGCCCTGTCCACGGTG
The DNA here is from genome assembly GCA_945862195.1 of Hylemonella gracilis. Classification (GTDB taxonomy): domain Bacteria; phylum Pseudomonadota; class Gammaproteobacteria; order Burkholderiales; family Burkholderiaceae_C; genus Hylemonella; species Hylemonella gracilis_C. Next base: position 12,134 of record CAMAXR010000035.1, on the reverse strand, counting down.
CAGTTTGCCGTGGAGCGACTCAAGGTAGAGCACATCATGGTGGTGGGGCACTATGGCTGCTCGGGTGTTCAGGCCGCCTTAGAGGGCGCTCGCATTGGGTTGGCCGACAACTGGTTGCGGCACATTCAAGACGTGCGCGACCGCAACCGAGGCATACTGGACCAATTGCCCGAAAGCGCCCGCCACGATGTGCTGGTGGAGCTCAATGTGATCGAGCAGGCCTTAAACGTGGCGCAAAGCACGGTGGTGCAAGACGCTTGGTTGCGCGGGCAAGCCTTAACCGTGCACGGTTGGGTCTATGGCGTGCACGACGGTTTGTTGCATGACTTGAAAATCAATATGGACTCTTTAGAAACCATGGACACCGTGTACCAAGAGGCCATTCAAAGTTTGGCGCAACGCACCTCCCAACTTAAGGATCCCGTATGACCGACCCTGTTGTCATTGTGGGCGCAGCCCGCACCCCTATGGGCGCCTTTCAGGGCGATTTTTCAACCCTGTCGGCGCACGACTTGGGCGGTGCCGCCATTGGGGCGGCCCTGCAGCGCAGCGGCTTACCTCCTGATTCGGTGAACGAAGTGCTCATGGGCAATTGTTTGATGGCAGGGCAAGGTCAGGCACCAGCCCGCCAAGCGGCCTTCAAGGGGGGCTTGCCCCAAAGTGCGGGGGCGGTCACCTTGTCCAAAATGTGCGGCTCAGGCATGAAAGCCGCCATGTGGGCGCACGACATGCTCCAAGTGGGCAGCCAAAATGTGGTGGTGGCGGGCGGCATGGAAAGCATGACCAATGCCCCTTACTTGTTGCTCAAGGGGCGTGGTGGTTACCGCATGGGCCACGGCCAAGTGTTCGACCACATGATGCTCGACGGCCTTGAAGACGCCTACGAAGCCGGGCGCTCCATGGGCACCTTTGGTGAAGACTGTGCCGCCAAGTACCAGTTCAGCCGCCAAGCCCAAGACCAATTTGCCATCACCAGTGTGCAGCGCGCCCAAGTGGCCGCTTTAAATGGCGCATTTGCGGTAGAAATCACGCCCGTGGTGGTCAAAACCCGCGCTGGTGAAACCACAGTTTCGGTGGATGAAGGCCCCGCCAAGGCCAAGCTGGAGAAAATCCCCAGCCTCAAACCTGTGTTCAAAAAAGACGGCACCATCACCGCGGCCAGTTCGTCCAGCATCAACGACGGTGCTGCGGCCTTGGTCATGACCCTGGAGTCCACCGCCCGCAAAATGGGCGCGCAGCCCCTGGCGCGCGTCGTCTCGCATGCCACCCACGCGCAAGCGCCTGAGTGGTTCACCACCGCCCCCGTGGGCGCCACCCGAAAGGCCTTGGCGTTGGCGGGTTGGCAAGTGCAAGACGTCGATTTATGGGAAGTCAATGAAGCCTTTGCTGTGGTGCCTATGGCATTGATGCATGACTTGAACATTCCCCACGACCGGGTGAACGTGCATGGCGGCGCCTGTGCTTTGGGCCACCCCATTGGGGCCAGCGGCGCGCGTATTGTGGTCACCCTGATCCACGCCCTTAAAGTCAGAGGCCTCAAGCGTGGCTTGGCCACCTTGTGTATCGGGGGCGGTGAGGGCACGGCTATGGCCATTGAGTTGTATTGATGGCCAAGCCTCGTCAAGTCTTGATCATTGGGGCCTCGCGCGGCATTGGGCTGGAGTGGGTGCGACAAAGCGTGGCACAGGGCGATCAGGTCACGGCTTCGGCGCGCGAGGCGCAAGGTCTTGCGGCCGTGCGCGCCTTGGGGGCGCACGCCATAGAGCTGGATGTGGCCGATCAGGCCAGCGCTGCGGGCTTGGCGTTACAAATCGAGGGCAGTCAGTTTGATCAGGTGGTGGTGGCTGCAGGCGTGTATGGCCCGCGAAGTTCTGCGGTCGAATGCCCCTCTGTGGCCGATTTTGATGCCGTCATGCACACCAATGTGCTGGGCCCTATGCGGGTGTTTGCCCAAATGGAAGACGCTTTGGCACCGGGCGCCAAGGTGCTGGTGCTGTCTTCCCTTATGGGGTCTATTGCGCTGCGCCAAAGTTCAGACGGTTGGTTGTACCGCGCCTCCAAAGCAGCGGTGAATTCCGTGCTTAAAGATGTGTCGCTGCGTTGGGCAGGGCAAGCCATTTGTGTGTGTGCCCACCCCGGTTGGGTGCGCACCGATATGGGCGGGCCCAGCGCCACCTTAGATGTGGCGCAAAGCGTGCAACACCTTAGGGCATTGGTGGAGCGGCTCAAGCCGCAAGACCACGGGAAGTTTTTCAATGTGGACGGCCAGCTTTTGGCGTGGTGATATGAGCAAATTTCAAGGCGTTTTATTTGATTGCGATGGCGTGTTGGTGGACTCCGAGCCCATCACCATCCGAGTGCTGCGCGATTACCTTGAAGAGCGCGGCTGGGCCATGAGCCTGCAAGACTGTCACGATTTGTTTTTGGGCAAGGCCGTCATTGATGAGCAGCAGCAAATTGAAGCTCAAACCGGCCAGTCCATCACACCGCAGTGGATGGAGGCTTACCGCATCCGGCGCAACGAGGCTTTGATGGCCGAACTCCAAGCCGTGCGCAATGTGCATCAAGCGGTTCATGCCATTCACGACGCCCATCAGGCCCGGGTGGCAGTGGCCTCGGGGGCGGATCAGCACAAAATTGAAATTCAGCTCCACAAAGTGGGGCTGCACCGTTATTTTGAGGGGCGTGTTTTCAGTGGGCACAACATGCCGCGGTCCAAGCCACACCCCGATGTGTACTTGGCCGCTGCCGCCTCCATACAAGTGGATCCCAGGCGCTGCGCGGTGGTGGAAGACTCCTTGGTGGGCCTGCGTGCAGGAGTGGCCGCTGGTGCCACGGTGTTTGCCTATGTGCCCGAGGGCGACGGTCGATTGCATTTAGAGGCTGGGGCGGCGCACGTGTTTCAAGACATGGCTGAGTTGCCCAGCTTGTTGGCTTAAATCTTATGAACTGGACGGCGCGTAGCCTGCGCAGCGTGTGGCACCCCTGCACGCAAATGCAGCTCCACGAGCAACTGCCCCTGGTGGCCTTAAGCCACGGCCAAGGCGCTTGGCTGTATGACATGCAGGGCGTGCCGTATTTAGACGCCATCAGCTCTTGGTGGGTCAACTTGCTGGGGCATGCTCATCCCCGCATCAATGCCGCGGTCAAAGACCAAATCGACCGCTTGGAGCACGCCATGTTGGCGGGTTTTACCCATGCGCCGGTGGTGGAGTTGTCCGAGCGCTTGTCGGCTCTGACTGGTGGCGTGCTGGGCCATTGCTTTTATGCCTCAGACGGCGCCTCGGCGGTCGAAATTGCACTCAAAATGAGCGTGCACTTTTGGCGCAACACGGGACTGCCCCAAAAACAAGAGTTTGTGTGCGTCAGCAGCAGTTACCACGGCGAAACACTAGGTGCATTGGCCGTGACCGATGTGCCCTTGTTTCGGGAGGCTTACGGGGCCTTGCTGCAAGGGGTGCATGTGGTGCCCTCGCCAGATGCACGCTCACATGCTCCATCAGGAGATCCAGCAGGCGCCCAAAAAGCGGCGGAGCAGGCGGCGCAGCATCTGGAGCAGCTCTTGCAGCGCCGCTCCAACCGAATTGCTGCGGTTATTTTGGAGCCCTTGGTGCAGTGTGCGGCGGGCATGGTCATGCACCATCCCAGTTATGTGAAGCGGGTGCGCGAGCTGTGTACCCAGCACCAAGTGCATTTGATTTGCGACGAAATTGCCGTGGGTTGCGGGCGCACCGGCACATTTTTTGCATCTGAACAGGCGGGCATTTGGCCCGACTTTATGTGTCTGTCTAAGGGCATCAGCGGCGGGTATTTGCCTTTGTCTTTGGTCATGACGCGCGAGGCCATTTATCAAGCGTTTTACAGCCCTGAGGTGCAGCGCGGGTTTTTGCATTCGCACTCCTACACCGGTAACCCTTTAGCCTGTCGGGCAGCACTTGCCACCTTGGACGTCTTGGCGTCCGACCAAGTGCTGCAACGCAACCAGCGCTGGTCGAAAGCGTTCACCGTGCGATTGGCGCAGGCCTTGGCCCCTTGGCAAGAAGCCGACCGCATTCGGCATCTTCGGAACTGCGGCATGATTTGGGCGTTTGATGTGCAAGTAGCTGAGGCAGAACGCCCTGCTTTTGCCCGTCGTTTTTATGCTGCAGCGCTGCAAGCCGGGGTGTTGTTGAGGCCTATAGGCACCACCGTTTACTTCATGCCGCCCTATATCTTGAATGAGGACGAAACCACATGGTTGCTCGAGCGCACCGTGGTCGCTTTGAAGGCTTGTAGCGTATGAACCTCATGCTCCATCGCCTGCAAGCCGCACTGAACGAGCTGGACGTACAGCAACTGCGGCGCTCGCGCCGTATTGCCGACTCGGCCTGCGCCACTCGGGTTCGGGTGGATGGGCGTGAGTTGCTCAGCTTCAACAGCAACGATTACTTGGGCTTGGCCTCAGACCCTCGCGTGGTGGAGGCCCTGCGGGAAGGCGCCTTGCGTTATGGCGCGGGCAGCGGCGCGTCTCATTTGGTCAGCGGTCACAGCCGCCCCCACGCCCAGCTGGAAGAGTTGTTGGCGCACTGGCAAGCACCCTACATTGAGCGCGCCCGGGGTTTGGCAGTATCAACGGGGTATATGGCCAATTTGGCTGTGTTAGCCGCATTGGCGCAGCCTGAGCCCAACCACACCGTGATCTTTTCAGACGCGCTGAACCACGCCTCGCTTATTGATGGCGCCCGTTTGTCCAAAGCCCAAGTGGTGGTCTACCCCCATGCCGACGCCCAAGCTTTGGCAGAGCTGATGGCAAAGCACGCCACCCAACACCCCCAAGTCACCAATCGCGTGGTCGTGACTGACAGTGTGTTCAGCATGGATGGGGATTTGGCGCCCCTGCCCGACCTGCTGGCGCTTTGTGAGCGCTACGGCGCTTGGTTGGTGGTGGACGATGCCCATGGCTTGGGCGTGCTGGGTGCTCATGGTGCGGGAGCTTTGGAGCACTTTGGCTTGCGGTCGCCCCATGTGGTGTGGATGGGTACCTTGGGCAAGGCTGCCGGAGTGTCGGGTGCTTGCATCGTGGCGCATGACACGGTGGTGGAGTGGTTGGTGCAAAAAGCCCGCTCTTACATTTACACCACAGCCTCCGCGCCCGCGCTGGCGCATGCCTTGTTGACCAGCTTGAACATTGTGAGCAGCGCAGAAGGCCAGCAACGCCGCGCCCATTTGGCTGCGTTGCGTATGGGTTTTCATGACGTGCTTTTGCCTGCGGCTTGGTACAGGCTGCCTTCAGAAACTGCCATTCAGCCCCTAGTGGTGGGGCAAAACGCCCAGGTGTTGCAGCTGGCCCGTGCACTCTATGAGCAAGGGCTTTGGATCAGCGCGATCCGTGCGCCCACCGTGCCAACAGGTACGGCGCGCTTGCGCATCACGTTCAGCGCTGCCCACACCTTGGAAGACGTTCAGCAGCTTAAGCATGCGCTTGAGGCTGCTGCTCAGCATCAAGGCGCTGCCTTACCCCAAGCCGAAGAGGCCAGTCCATGAGAGCGCCGCGCGCCTGCTTTGTGACGGGCACTGATACTGAAATTGGAAAAACCTTGGTCAGTTGCGCGCTGTTGCAGGCTTGGGCGCAAGAGGGTTTGCAGGTTGTGGGCATGAAGCCCGTTGCTGCTGGCGCGCAGCAAGTGCAAATGGAGACGCCGCCCGCCTCCAACCTATCAACTCCGTGGCTGAATGAAGATGTAGAGCTATTGCGGTGCGCCTCCACCCTCAAGCTGCCCCAGCAGCTTGTCAACCCCTATCTCTTGCACGCTGCTGTGGCGCCTCACTTGGCTGCTCGCATGCAGGGTGTTGACCTCAATCTGCAGCTGATGCTGGATGCCTACCAGAACCTGTGCGCGCAGGCACAAGGGGTGGTGGAAGGTGTGGTGGTCGAGGGGGCGGGTGGCTTTTGTGTGCCGCTGAACGATCAGCACGACACCTCAGATTTGGCCCTGCAACTGGGTTTGCCCGTGGTGCTGGTGGTGGGGCTGCGCCTAGGTTGCATCAACCATGCGCTGTTGACGGCCCAGGCCATTGCCGCCAAAGGTTTGCGTTTGGCCGCATGGGTGGCCAACACGGTAGATGCCCACATGCCGGAGTTACAAAACAATGTGAAAGCCATTCACGATCGATTGCAAGCTTGGGCCCCCGCGGGACATCCCGTGGTGTGCGCAGGATGTGTGCCGCGCCTGCCCGAGCCCAATGCCGCTGCTGCAGCCGCCCACCTGGATTGGCGCGATGTGAATTGGAGCCCCAGCGCGCCATGAGGTTCAACGACCGCCCCGACCCTATCGCGCTGCTGCGCAAGGCAGAGGCGGTGCTCAACGGCACTGCGCCAGCACAAGGTCTGCAAAAAGTGCCCACGCCATGCCGATCGGTCTGCACCATGAACCGCCGTTCAGGCTGGTGTGAGGGCTGTTACCGAACCTTGCAAGAAATCACCGACTGGACCACCTTGAGCGACGACCAAAAACGCCAAGTCTGGAAGCAGATTGCATTACGTGTACAAGGCCTACGCCCTTAATTTCAAATAGCGAAAAAAAACTAAGGGTTTCCACCTAGTTTGTCAGCTTCGCATCAGTTAAACGTAAGAAGTTGGTCAGTGCCTCCTCTAATAATATTAATGTTCTCTCATTTAGAGATTATTGATACAACATATTAGGAGACACACATGGCAACAACACATGCCCCACGTCCGATGAGCGCGGAAGAAAAGAAGGTCATCTTCGCTTCTTCGCTTGGTACGGTGTTTGAGTGGTACGACTTTTACCTTTACGGTTCTTTGGCAGCCATCATTGCCAAGCAGTTCTTCAGCGGTTTGGATGAGGGTTCTGCCTTCATTTTTGCGCTGTTAGCGTTTGCGGCTGGTTTCATTGTGCGTCCCTTTGGCGCTCTGTTCTTTGGCCGTTTGGGCGACATGATTGGTCGCAAATACACCTTCTTGGTCACCATTTTGATCATGGGCATTTCGACCTTCATCGTGGGCCTCTTGCCGACCTATGCTCAGATCGGCGTTGCCGCACCCGTGATCCTGATCGTCTTGCGCTTGCTCCAAGGCTTGGCCTTGGGTGGTGAGTACGGTGGTGCAGCTACCTACGTGGCGGAGCACGCCCCTATGGGCAAGCGTGGCGCTTACACCGCTTGGATTCAAACCACGGCCACTTTGGGCTTGTTTTTGTCCTTGATGGTCATTTTGGGCACCCGTACTGTTCTTGGCGAAGAAGTCTTTGCCGACTGGGGCTGGCGCGTGCCGTTCTTGGTGTCCATCTTGCTTTTGGCCGTTTCGGTCTACATCCGCTTGAGCATGAACGAGTCCCCCGCCTTTGCCAAAATGAAATCTGAGGGCAAAACCTCTAAGTCGCCTCTGAGCGAATCGTTTGGTCAGTGGGCCAACCTCAAGATCGTGATCTTGGCGCTGTTCGGTCTGGTGATGGGGCAAGCCGTGGTCTGGTACTCGGGCCAGTTCTATGCCCTGTTCTTCCTGACGCAAGCTTTGAAAGTAGACCCAGCAACTGCCAACATCATGGTGGCGGTGTCTCTCATCATTGGTACACCGTTTTTTATTGTGTTTGGTGTCTTGTCCGACAAAATCGGCCGCAAGCCGATCATTCTGGCAGGCTGTTTGTTGGCTGCGGTCACCTACTTCCCTGTCTTCAACGCTTTGACCAAAGCGGCCAACCCTGACCTCGCTGCTGCGCAAGCTTCCTCTAAAGTGACTGTAACGGCTGACCCCGCAGAGTGCTCTTTCCAGTTCAACCCCACAGGCACCAAGAAGTTCACTTCCAGCTGCGACATTGCCAAGCAACGTCTGGCCAGTGCATCTGTGAGCTATGACAACATTGAAGCTCCGGCTGGCACCCCAGCCATCATCAAGGTGGGTGAAACCGTGGTGAAAGTCAAGTACACCCCTGAAGACATTGCAGAAGCCAAAGCCAAGGCTGAAGCCAAGTTGGCTGAACTGAGTGCCGCCACCCCGGTGGATGACAAAGCAGTGGCTGCTGCTAAAAAGTCTGTAGCCGACCTCAGCAACCAGAAGACGGCTGGAAACACCTTGCTGGCTGGCAACTTGGGCGCCGCCTTGAAGGCTGCTGGCTACCCTGCCAAAGCTGACATGGCCAAGTTTGACAAGGTCACCGTCATCATCATCCTGACCTACTTGGTGATTTTGGTGACCATGGTGTACGGCCCCATTGCCGCCATGCTGGTGGAAATGTTCCCCACACGCATCCGTTACACCTCTATGAGCTTGCCATACCACATCGGAAACGGCTGGTTCGGTGGTTTGATGCCCACCACGGCCTTTGCCATCGTGGCGCAGACCGGTAACATGTACAACGGCTTGTGGTACCCCATCATCATTGCGGCGGTTACCGTTGTCATTGGTGGTTTGTTTATTAATGAAACCAAAGACGTGGACATTTTTGCCAAGGACTGATTAGGCTTAAACCCCTAGTGTTAGGCCCTCTTCATCGAGGGCCTTTTTACTTTTTTAAGGAATACCTGTATGTGGAAAATTATGGTGGCTTTTGTGTTGTTTGCAGCCTTGGCCCTGTTTGTGATCATGAAGGGCGGAGATTCATTGGACATGGGTGGCGAAAAGCACGGCACTGAGATGGAGCATGCCGCACCTGCCCCTGCTCAAGTACCAGCGCCCGCTGCGGCCCCATCGCCAGCTCCTGCGCCAGCCAGCGACGTTGCACCCGCCAAATAATATTTGGCAAACAGGCGGCTCTAAATAGCCAATCTATTTAGCCGCCTTCTGCCCCGTCCCCTTTGAGGGGGATTTGCACAAGCCCCTTTCGGGGCTTGTGTCGCATGACGTCCCTAGAATGTTGCCCCTAAGCTTCAAGGTGCCACCACATGACCCAAGGGACCATCCGCATTCGCGGTGCGCGACAACACAACCTTAAAAACCTCGACCTCGACCTGCGCACGGGCGAATTCACTGTGGTCACAGGGCCCAGCGGATCGGGCAAGTCCAGCTTGGTGTTTGACACCTTGTACGCCGAAGGCCAGCGGCGCTATGTGGAAACCTTCAGTGCCTATGCCCGTCAATTTTTAGACCGGATGGACAAACCGGCGGTGGACCGGTTGGACGGTGTGCCACCCGCAATTGCCATTGACCAGACCAATCCGGTGCGCTCCAGCCGCTCCACCGTGGGCACCATGACCGAGTTGAACGACCACCTCAAGCTCTTGTTTGCGCGCGCTGCCAGCTTGTTTGACCGCCAAACCGCCTTGCCGGTTCGTCATGACAGCCCGGACACCATTTACCAAGAGCTCTTGCAGCGCATGCAGCAGCTTCCGGACCGCGACGCTCGCGTGGTCATCACCTTTGCGGTGGAGCTTCCTGCCGACACGCCGCCCGAGCAGGTGGCGCAATGGCTTTCCGCCAGCGGCTTTACCAAGGTGCAGGCCGAGCGCGAAGTGGCCTCGCCCACCGGGCCTCGCAAGCTGCTCGATGTGGTGGCCGACCGCTTCCGTGTCACCACCGCAGAGCGTGCCCGCGTGCTGGAAGCGCTGGAAGTGGCGCTCAAACGCGGTGGTGGCCAGCTGCGGGTGTATGCGTTGCCTGAGGCTGCAGATGGCGCGCAGGCCACCGAACCACTGATTTGGAAGTTTTCCACCGGCTTGCATTGCCCAGAGAGCGACCTGCGGTATCAAGACCCCATACCGTCCATGTTTTCTTTCAATTCACCCGCCGGGGCGTGCGAGGTGTGTCGTGGTTTTGGCCGGGTGATTGGGGTGGACTATGGACTGGTCATACCCAACCACAAGCTCACCTTAAGGTCGGGCGCGATCAAACCCATGCAAACCCCCGCCTGGGCAGAAAACCAAGACGACCTGATGCGCCACGCCGAAGCCGCAGGAATTCCGCGCGACACTCCTTGGAACAAGCTCACGCCCGAGCAGCAGAAGTGGGTCATTGAGGGCGCCCCCAACTGGGGTGGCAAATGGAACCAGCATTGGTATGGCGTGAAGCGGTTTTTTGAGTATTTGGAAACCAAGTCTTACAAAATGCACATTCGGGTGTTGCTGTCCAAGTACCGCAGTTACACGCCTTGCACCACCTGTGCCGGAGCCCGCCTTAAAACCGAGCCCTTGTTGTGGCGGCTGGGCAACTCAAAGCAGGCGCAAGCGGTGCTGGACCCGGCGCAACGCTTTATGCCCTCGGGGGTGGTTTGGAATCGCGCCCAACTGGAGGCCTTGCCTGGCCTGTGCCTGCACGACCTGATGCAAATGCCTTTGAAAAAGTTGCACCACTTTTTTCAACAGTTGCAAATTCAAACGAATGCCCAAACCCAAAACCATCTGGAGGGCAGCGCCCCAGTGCACTCCGCCGAACGACAGGCGCTCAAGCTGCTGGTGGAAGAAATCACCACCCGCCTGCGTTACCTAAACGATGTGGGCATTGGTTACCTCACGCTCGACCGGCAAAGCCGCACCCTTTCGGGTGGCGAGGTGCAGCGCATCAACCTCACCACGGCGCTGGGAACGTCATTGGTCAACACCCTGTTTGTGTTGGACGAGCCCAGCATTGGGCTGCACCCTAAAGATATGGAGCGCATCATCCAAGCCATGCACCGCTTGCGCGATGCGGGCAACACCTTGGTGGTGGTGGAGCACGACCCGGCGGTGATGTGGGCCGCCGACCGTGTGATTGACATGGGCCCCGGCCCCGGTGAGCGTGGCGGACAAATTGTGTTTGACGGCACCATGCAAGCCCTGCAAGAGGCCGACACCCTAACCGGCGCCTATTTGGGCGGGCGCAAGCAAGTGGGCCTGGGGCTTAAGCGCTTGGTGCTGGAAAACACCCCGCGCTTGACACTAGAGGGCGTGCACGAGCACAACCTGAACCATGTGTCGGTAGAAATCCCTTTGGGGCGCTTGGTGTGCGTTACGGGGGTGTCGGGCTCGGGCAAGTCCACCCTGATTCAAGACGTGCTGGCTCCTGCCCTGTTGCGGCACTTTGGCAGGGCCACCGAAACTCCGGGCGCGCACGACCGATTGCTGGGTGCGGAACTGCTGAGCGATGTGGTGTTTGTAGATCAGTCGCCCATAGGTAAAACCGCACGCTCCAACCCCGTGAGCTATGTGGGCGCATGGGACGCCATACGCGAGTTGTTGGCGCAAGCGCCGCTGGCGCGCCAGCGCGGCTACACCGCATCCAAGTTCAGTGCCAACAGTGGCGATGGCCGTTGCCCCATTTGCGGGGGCTCCGGTTTTGAGCACGTGGAAATGCAGTTTTTAAGTGACGTCTACCTGCGATGCCCAGATTGCAATGGCGATCGCTACCGACCCGAAATACTTGAAGTCAAAATCGAGCGAGGCGGGCGCTTTTTAAATGTGTCTCAGGTGCTGGACCTCACCGTGAGCGAAGCCGCAGAGTTGTTTGCGGGGGACCGCGAGGTGATCCGCGCTTTGCAGCCCATCGTGGATGTGGGGCTGGAATACGTGCGCTTGGGCCAGCCGGTGCCCACCCTGTCGGGGGGCGAGGCGCAACGCCTGAAGCTGGCGGGCTACTTGGCCGAAGCCGCCAAGTCCATGACCATGAGCCGACAGTCTCTGGCGCGCAAAGGCGTGTTGTTTTTGTTTGACGAGCCCACCACGGGCCTGCACTTTGACGACATTGCCAAGCTCATGCGCGCGTTGCGCAAGCTGCTGGACGCAGGGCATTCGTTGCTGGTGATTGAGCACAACTTAGACGTCATGCGCGCCAGCGACTGGCTGATTGACCTAGGACCCGAGGGGGGCGACGCAGGCGGCCACGTGGTGGCGGTGGGCTCGCCCGAAGAGGTGATGCTGCATGCCACATCCCACACCGCTAAGGCCTTGCGGAATTACGCGGCGGTTATGGGGCAGGCTCATAAGGTGGCGGAGCCAGCTGCTAGGTATTTGGTGGGGTTGGCAGCGGATGGGCTTGCACCGGGGGCCTCATACGCTCGCGGTGCGATCGCCAAATCGGCTCCCGGCGCAAGCCCATCCAACTCCATTCGCATCGTCAACGCCAAAGAGCACAACCTCAAATCTTTGTCGGTGGACATTCCGCGGGGCAAGTTCAGCGTGGTGACGGGCGTGTCGGGTTCTGGCAAATCGACCTTGGCGTTTGATAT
>CAMAXR010000034.1 GCA_945862195.1 Hylemonella gracilis | reverse complement strand
TGTGGTTCACCGGCGAGGACATCCCCTTTGTGCCCAACAAGCGATTTGGTGGTGTCTGCTTGGGCTCCAAGATTGCGCCTATTTTTTACAACACCATGGAAGACGCGGGTGCTCTGCCTATTGAGCTTGATGTCAGCCAGATGAACATGGGCGACGAAATTGAGTTGCGGCCTTACGAAGGCAAGGCCTTCAAAAACGGCCAAGTGATTGCCGAGTTCACCTTGAAAAGCGATGTGCTGCTGGACGAAGTGAGAGCTGGTGGCCGTATTCCCTTGATTGTGGGTCGCGGTTTGACTTCCAAAGCACGCGAGGCATTGGGTTTGCCACCCTCAACCCTATTCCGCCTGCCTGATAGCCCGCTCGATTCCCAAGCTGGCTTCACTTTGGCGCAAAAAATGGTAGGCCGTGCATGCGGCTTGCCAGCGGGCAAGGGCGTGCGCCCAGGCACCTATTGCGAACCCAAAATGACCAGTGTGGGTTCGCAAGACACCACAGGCACCATGACTCGAGACGAACTCAAAGACTTGGCATGCCTGGGCTTCTCCTCTGATTTGGTGATGCAGTCTTTTTGCCACACTGCGGCATATCCCAAGCCCGTGGACGTGAAAATGCACCACGAATTGCCGGAGTTCATGAGCAATCGTGGCGGTATTTCTTTGCGTCCGGGCGACGGCATCATCCACAGCTGGCTCAATCGCATGTTGTTGCCTGACACCGTGGGCACGGGTGGTGACAGCCATACCCGTTTCCCGATTGGTATCAGCTTTCCCGCCGGTTCCGGCTTGGTTGCCTTTGCAGCTGCCACAGGCGTGATGCCCTTGGATATGCCTGAAAGCGTTTTAGTGCGCTTCAAGGGCCAAATGCAACCTGGCGTGACGCTGCGCGATTTGGTTCATGCCATTCCGCTTTATGCCATCAAGCAAGGCCTGTTGACTGTTGAGAAAAAGGGTAAGAAAAACTTTTTCTCAGGTCGAATTGTTGAAATTGAAGGACTGCCCAATCTCAAGGTGGAGCAAGCGTTTGAATTGTCAGATGCGTCAGCTGAGCGCTCTGCGGCAGGATGCACTGTGCGTCTGAACAAAGAGCCGGTGATTGAGTACATCAACTCCAACATTGTGTTGCTCAAAAACATGATCGCGCAGGGATACCACGACGCCCGAACCATCAGCCGCCGCATTAAGGCCATGGAGGCGTGGTTGGCCAAGCCCGATTTGCTAGAGCCCGACGCTAATGCCGAGTACGCGGCTGTGCTCGAGATTGACTTGTCTCAAATCACTGAGCCCATTGTGTGTTGCCCCAACGATCCAGACGACGCCAAAACCTTGTCGGATGTGGCTGGCTCCAAAATTGACGAAGTCTTTATTGGCTCTTGCATGACCAATATTGGTCATTTCCGCGCGGCTTCCAAGCTGCTTGAAGGTAAGCGCGATATCCCAGTTAAGTTGTGGATGGCACCCCCCACCAAAATGGACGCCCATCAACTTAACGAAGAAGGACACTACAGCGTGTTTGGGGCCGCAGGAGCACGCATGGAAATGCCGGGTTGCTCTTTGTGCATGGGCAACCAAGCACAGGTCAAAGAAGGTGCTACGGTCATGTCCACCAGTACACGCAACTTCCCGAATCGTTTGGGAAAAAACACCAACGTGTACCTAGGCTCTGCAGAGCTCGCTGCAGTGTGTTCCAAGCTGGGCCGCATTCCGACTCGTGAAGAGTATTTGGGCGATATGGCTGCTCTAAACGCCCAGGGCGACAAGATCTACAAGTACATGAACTTCGATCAAATCGAAGAATACAAAGACGCCGCTCAGGCAGTTGTCACGACCTGAGGTTTATTGACTGATCAGCCTGGCCTCTTCCACCTGCCACTCAAAGTAGCGTTGGAAGCTGAAGGCCAGGCTGGACATCAACACCGTGGTGCCCACCAAAAGGCTAAAGGCTACGACGGTGATGGTCAACCAATTGGTTTGCCCGGCAGGCGCCTCACTGGGTTTTGTAGGGTTGAACTTGGCATTCCATTTGGCTTTTTCCATCAGCCCATAGACGATGGCGTTCAATGCGCAAGCTGAAATAGTGAAGCCCAGCAGGGGAATCAGCACCCAGCTTATAGGATCGTCTTGTCCCAAATCCCGCATGCGTTCTACCCCGTACCAGCCCAATGCTGTGGGTATGGGTAAAAACCACCCTAGGCTGTCTTGAAATCCATACAAATAAAAGCGGTGTAAGCCCAATGGTCCCGTTAAAAATGCCAAGCAAGTAGCCAGAGTTTTGTTTTTCATGCGTTGGATTGTCGTACGGATGTCCAATCATTTGCAGAGTGGCTATAATTTGCCCCTTTCGGTGTGTCGCTGGCCGGGTGGCTTTAGCGCGTGTCTCAACACCGAGCTTGTATAAATGCTCTCAATAATGAGAGTTTTTACCACCCAAAGGATCCAATATGGTCGTTATTCGACTCTCACGCGGCGGCGCGAAGGCCCGTCCGTTCTTTAACATTGTGGTTGCTGATAAGCGCAACCGTCGTGATGGGCGCTTTATTGAGCGAATCGGCTTTTACAACCCCATTGCAGCTGGCGGAGAAGAGAGCATTCGCATTGCTCAGGACCGTTTGAGCTATTGGAGAGGTGTGGGCGCTCAAGCTTCCCCCACTGTAGAGCGTCTGATCAAGCAAGCCGCAGCTAAGGTGGTCTGATTCTGACGCTAGAAGCTGCAGAACTCCCAGAAGACGCCATTGAAGTCGGGCGAATTCTGGATGCTTGGGGGGTCAAGGGTTGGATTAAGGTGCTGCCTTACAGCGCCCAACCTGAGGCCCTTTTTTCATCCAAGCGTTGGTATTTAAAGCCCTCCGAGCGGGGAGCCAAAACATTTGAGGGCACATTGCTGCTCCCTATTTCTCAAGCCAAAGACCACGCAGATTCCGTTGTGGTATTTTCCCATGACATCCCTGACAGAACGGCGGCAGAGGGCCTTAAGGGCGCTCGCATTTTTGTGGCGAGGTCGAGTTTTCCAACAGCCGCCAAAGATGAGTATTACTGGGTTGACCTGATGGGGCTTCAAGTGATCAACCGGCAACAACTGCTCCTTGGTACGGTGGTAGACCTGATGTCCACGGGCCCCCAAACTGTGCTGGTGGTTCACGAAGAGGCCACGCCCAAACCTATAGAGCGCATGATTCCCTTTGTGGCGGCATTTGTAGACGACGTGGACTTGCCAACCCGCACCATTAAAGTGGATTGGCAGCCCGACTTTTGAAGTTGAGGCTGCCCCAGCTTGCTCTGTAAAAACCATGCGTTTTGACGTTCTGACCCTGTTTCCCGAACTGTTTGAGCCCTTTTTTAAAAATGGGATCACGCGGCGCGCTTATGAAACCGGCTTGGTCGAAGTGCACTTGCACAACCCCAGAGATTTTGCCGAAGGCAACTACAAGCGTGTGGATGACCGTCCGTTTGGGGGCGGTCCGGGCATGGTGATGATGCCTGAACCCTTGTTGGCCGCTTTACAAGCTGCCCAGCGCCAACGCTCGCAACCCGCGCCCGTATTGCTCTTCACTCCTACAGGTAAACCTTTCACGCATTCCATGGTGGAGCATTGGGCGCAAAGTCAGGGTGCCGTGTTGATTTGTGGCCGCTATGAGGGCATTGATCAGCGCTTTATCAACGCCTGTGTGGATGAAGAGTACAGCCTAGGAGACTTTGTGCTTTCAGGTGGTGAGCTGCCCGCCATCACCCTGCTTGATGCCGTGGCCAGACTGCAGCCGGGGGTCTTGGGCGATGAAGACAGTCACCACCTCGACAGCTTCAATCCTGCATTAGATGGCTTGTTGGATTGCCCCCATTACACCCGCCCTGAAAGCTGGCAGGGCGAAACGGTTCCTGAGGTGTTGCTCTCGGGGCACCATGCCCACATTGAGCAATGGCGTAGAGAGCAGCGTTTGTTGCTTTCTGCCAGCTTGAGGCCAGACTTGATAGAAAAAGCCAGAAGTGCAGGCCGCCTTACTGCCTCAGACGAAAAGCTTCTGAATCAGTTGTTTTAACTCTCTCGTATAATCAAAAGCTTTTTGATCCTCTGCTAGACCGCAAAATTAAATTTTTTGCATAAACATCATTCCGATGTAGGGTGCTTGCAAGATCCTTATGAGGTCACTATGAATCTGATTCAAACGCTCGAGCAGGAAGAAATTGCCCGTCTCGATAAAAAAATCCCCGAATTTGCCCCTGGCGACACTGTGATTGTGAATGTCAACGTGGTTGAAGGCACACGCAAGCGTGTCCAGGCATACGAAGGCGTGGTCATTGCCAAGCGCAACCGTGGACTTAACAGCGGCTTTATCGTTCGCAAAATCTCCAGTGGCGAAGGTGTGGAGCGTACTTTCCAAACTTACAGCCCTTTGATTGCCAGCATTGAAGTCAAGCGCCGCGGAGATGTCCGCCGTGCCAAGCTCTACTATTTGCGTGATCGCAGCGGTAAATCTGCACGCATTAAGGAAAAGTTGGTCTCTAAGGCTTCTACTGCAGCTGTCGCAGCTCCTAGCACCGCAGCCGAATAAATCTAAGCCAAGTACTGCACCGATTCACTTCGGACCCAAAAAACCGCCCAGTTTCATCACTGAGGCGGTTTTTTTTACGATGCCCCCATGAGCCTGACCCCGCTTTCCAAGCTGCCCAATTTCGACCCCAAAAAGGTGCCTGTGTTGGGTGTTGACCGCCAATTGCCCGCCGTGGCTGCCCAACATATGGCGCCCGTGGCTTTAAAGCATAGGTTCAACGCCTCGCCTTATTGGGAGCCCGAAATCCATCGTGAACCTCCTATCTCTTCTAGGCAAGTATTGCCTGCCGCTGTGTTGATGCCGTTGGTGCTGCGGGCTGAGCTCATGGTCTTGCTGACACAAAGAACGGCTCACTTGGCTCATCATTCTGGCCAAATTGCTTTTCCTGGGGGAAAGGTTGATGCGGATGATGCCAACGCCACAGAAGCAGCTTTGAGAGAGGCCGAAGAAGAGGTGGGGCTGCAACGCGCTTTCGTGCAAGTGTTGGGCACTTTAGCCCCCTACACCACAGGCAGTGCTTTCGAGGTGACGCCCGTAGTGGCTTTGGTGGACGCTGGCTTTAAGTTGCAGCTCAACCCTGGTGAAGTGGCCGATGTGTTTGAAGTGCCTTTGTCCTTCTTAATGAATCCAGCGAACCACCGGCGGCATGAATATTGGTCTGAAGGGGTAAGGCGTACCTGGTTTTCTATGCCTTACCAAGATGAAGCCGTCGAGCGCTTCATATGGGGGGCTACAGCGGGAATGTTGCGCAACTTTTACCGCTTTTTAATGGCCTAAGACGCAACGGGTGTCTATGATGCATTCATGAGTTTCTTTGCAATTTTGGTGGCACTTTTGGTGGAGCAGGCCCGCCCCATGTCCCACCACGGCTGGTGGCAGCGCGCACTTCAGACATGGATGCAATGGATCGTTCGCAATCTGGATGCAGGTGAGAAAACTCAAGCTTGGTTGGCTTGGCTGGTGGTCACCTTGCTGCCCTCCGCATGGGTTTTGGGTATCTACTGGGCACTCATGATCTGGGTGGGATGGCCTTTGGCGATGTTGTTCAGCACCCTGATGCTGTACCTCACCCTGGGCTTTAGGCAATTCAGCCATCATTTCACTGAAATTCGAGATGCCCTAGATGTAGGAGACGAAACCTTGGCTCGTCAACTCATGTCGGAGTGGCGGCACATGGATGCCAGTCGTTTGCCCAGAAGCGAAATCTTGAGGCTTGTGATTGAAGAATCCATTTTGGCCGCGCACCGCCATGTGTTTGGTGTGTTGGCTTGGTATTCCATTTTGGCAGCCTTGGGTTTGGGGCCAGCTGGCGCATTGTTTTACCGTTTGTCCGATATGGCGGCCCACGGTTGGCCAAAGTTTTTGGAGCAACATAAGCTGCCCGTAAGTGAAGCAGCTTGTGAGGCGTCGACACATGCCTGGCAAGTGGTGGACTGGTTCCCAGCACGCATTACTGCCTTGGGTTTTGCTGTGGTGGGCAGCTTTGAAGAGGCGATTGAAGGCTGGCGGCTAGAGTCTACAGACCCAGGCTGTACCAACGAAAGCATAATATTGGCCTCCACCTCCGGGGCTATGGATGTGCGCTTGAAGCCACTGGAATCAGATGAGGAAATAGCTGCTCAAAGTGCCCCTGAGTTTGCCCACCTTCGAAGCGTCGTGGGCTTGGTGTGGCGCTCTGTCGTCATGTGGATGGTCTTGATCGCCTTGCTGACTTTGGCCAGACTGCTGGGCTGATCAAGCCAACATCAGCAATCGCGACATCAGCAAGCGTCAATACCTTTTGACGGAAAGTTCATCGAATAAATCTTTGTAGATTTTGTACCTTAGCGGGTGGATCTGGTCTGAACTGAGTGGTGGTGAATCTGAATTCGCAGTTTTAGACGAAGCCGTTCCTACGGACGCCATAACGCCACATCCTGGTTCATGAAGATGGGTGCAGTTGTAAAACTTGCACTCTTGGGCATGGGCTTTGATGTCGGGCATCAAGCCTGTCAATTGCATAGGGTTGAGGTGTTGCAGTCCAAATTCTTGAAACCCCGGGGAGTCAATCAGCGCGGATTTCACCTGAGGGTCGGAAGGGTGTGCAAGCCAATACCATCGTGTGTGAGTGGTGGTGTGTTTGCCCGAGTTCAATGCTTTTGAAATTTCTCCAGTAAGCGCTTGAGCGTTGGGTACCAAACCATTCACCAGCGTACTTTTACCTGCTCCCGAGGGCCCTAAAAGCAGCGTGACCTTACCCAACAGCAAGCTTAAAGGAGGGGTGACAAGGTCTAGCTCTAAATTTGATGGGGGAGCATCTGGATGCACCATATCTTGAGGCTTCAAGCTCATAGGGCTAACCAAGTACCCCATCTGCCTGTAAGGTGCCAGTCGATTCCAAGCGCGGTTAAAGGATTCTTTTAAATCGCTCTTGTTCAAAATAATGACTGCCCCAATACCTGCGGCTTCTGTGGCAATCAAGGCTCTAGCCAATTGATGCTCCGAAAACTCGGGCTCGGCCGCAAGCCAAATCAAGACCAAGTCTAGGTTGGCTGCAAAAGACTTGGTTCGCAATTCATCTTGGCGAAAAAGCAAATTGCGCCTGGGTTCTATGGCTTCAATGGTGCCTTCATCTGTGCTGGGCAGCCACTGAACCTCATCCCCCACCACAGCAAGGTTTTGCTTCCCCCTGGGGTGGCAAATCACCCTTTGCCCTTGATGGGTTTCAACCAACACATGTCGGCCATGACCAGCCACAACCCGCCCCCAACTCAATCCGGTTTGGGGCATGTTATGGCTGAGCCTGAGGGCTCATCAGGCGGATCCTGAGTTTTGAGACATCAGCCGCTCTGTCAGCGTGGCGCAGTGCAAATCCAACGCCGTAACGCCGCCTGCATCGTGCGTGCGCCAACACACCACACAATGCCCATAGGACACTTGCAAATCGGGGTGATGGTCTTGTTGGTTAGCCACAAACGCCAAGGCGTTCACAAAAGCCATGGTTTCATAAAAATTCGAAAAACCAAATCTCTTGGTAATAGCCAAGTCTGCGCCGTCGCCATGCAAGGTCCAGCCATCTAATTGGGCCAAACCTGTCAGCAGATCAGTGGGTGTGAGTAAAGAACGCGTTTGCATAGTAGTGTTGCTGAGAAGTATGGTTTGCGAAACCGCTGCTTTACACCTGCAATTTAGCCAGCCTTTGCGCGGCAGGCGGGTGAGAGTAATAAAACGCGACAAATACAGGATCTGGAGTCAGCGTAGCTGCATTGTCTTCGTAGAGTTTGAGCAAGGCACTGCTTAAATCTTGCGCATTCGTTTGTTGCTTGGCGTAAGCATCTGCCTCAAATTCATGCTGGCGCGAAAAATAAGACATCACGGGCGACACAAAAAAAGTAAACAGTGGAATCACCATGACAAAAAGCAACAGGGCCAGTGCATCGTTGGGCACCCCTAGGTTGGGTGCAACGCCCAGGCCCATATAAAACCAAGTTTGGCCAGCCAACCAACCCAGCAATGCAAAGCCCAGCAAGCTGCTGGCAAACATGGTGACCAAGCGTTTGATGATGTGTTTGTGCTTGAAGTGCCCCAACTCATGGGCCAACACAGCTTCCACTTCAGTGGGGCTGAGCTTTTGCAGCAAGGTATCAAAAAACACCACTCGTTTGGCTGCACCAAAGCCCGTAAAGTAAGCGTTGGCATGCGCGCTTCTGCGGCTGCCATCCATTACATACAGCCCCTTAGAAGTAAACCCACACCTTTGCATCAAAGCGGTGACGCGTGTCTTTAAGGCTTCATCATCTAAGTCTTTAAATTTATTGAACCAAGGTGCAATCACGGTGGGGTAAATCAAGAGCAACAACAGATTGATACCCATCCAAAGGCCCCAAGCCCAAAGCCACCAGTAGGCTCCGGTGGCGCCCATCACCCAAAGAATCAGTGCGGCAATAGGCAAACCTATTACGGCGCCAATGAGCGTGGATTTGGCCAAATCGGTCAGCCAAAGTTGCAGGTTCATGGTGTTAAAGCCAAATCGCTGCTCGATCACAAAGGTTTGGTAGGCCGATACAGGCAGCTCAAGCAAGCTGCTGATCACCATAAAGCCCGAAAGCAGTATCAATTGAACCGCAATGCCGTTGGGTGATGTCCAGCCCAAAGACTGCGCCACACCCGTTGACCATTCGTTCACTGCGCTAAGTCCGCCAAACAAAGTCCACCCTAGCAAAATGGATGAGTTCCAAGCCATGTCGAGCAAGCCAAAGCGGGCTTTGCTCAGGGTGTAGTCGGCGGCTTTGTGGTGAGCTGCTTGTGAAACTTGGGCCGAAAAAGCGGCTGGCACGGTTGGGCGGTTCAGTGCCACGTGTTTGATGTGCCGGCTGGCCAACCAAGTTTTGATACCTAAATTTAGGATCAACAGGGCACAAAAAACCAATGTGAACCAAAGTGCCGGTTGGTGGTCAAGGGACTCAAACATCATAGGGGGTTCATCAGCAAAAGAGGTTCATGGAGTCAACGCAGCTGAAGTGTAGGATAAAGACTATTCACCATCTAAACCTGTTCATGAACACCCCACTTACTGCAGTCTCCAACCCTCAAGCACTTTCGCTATCCAAATCTGATCTCAACATGGTCTGGTTGGATTGCGAAATGACAGGGCTAGACCCCGAGGTCGAGCGCATCATAGAAATTGCAGTCATCGTGACGTGCCCTCAGCTCCAGACCCGAAAAGAAGGGCCCGTGTTTGCCATTTACCAATCCGATGCGGTGCTCAATCAAATGGATGCCTGGAACAAAGGCACGCATGGCAAAAGTGGCCTGGTAGATCGGGTCAAAGCTTCTGCCATCAAAGAGGCAGACGCCGAAGACCAGCTTATTTCTTTTTTATCGGCTTACGTACCCAAAGGCACTTCCCCCCTTTGTGGCAACAGCATTGGTCAGGACCGCCGCTTTTTGGTCAAGTACATGCCCAAGTTGGAGGCCTTTTTTCATTATAGAAATGTAGATGTAAGCACCTTCAAAGAGCTAGCCAAGCGTTGGAGACCAGATGTGTACAGCAGCTTTAAAAAGCAACAAAAACACACAGCCTTGGCCGATGTGCACGAGTCCATTGATGAGCTCGTGCATTACCGAGAGCATTTTTTAAAGCTTAATTAAGTGTTGATTGGGCTAAGGCACTAAGGGCTAACCCTTAAAAAAGATCCCCCTTAAAGCAAGCTGTGTCATAATGTGGCAACTTTTTTAAATAAGAGTTTTCGCGCATCTCCCCTCACACACCGGACTTTGGTCAACCGACCTGAATTAAGTCCCCGATTTCGGCTCAGCCGATCTAGGTTTCGTTTGATGGTGGATGTTTTTCCTACCATCAGCGAGTCCCCGCAAGCTCGGGGTTCGCCTATGTGAGTACTCAAAATGACCGATACCTTCGATGTAACGGAAGACTTGTCGTCTTCTTCCTCTTTAGATTTACAAGCTGCAGACATTGCCTTGGATGCAGCCCCGCCAGAGCCCGCGTTACCCAACGGCTTTGTGCTGTTGGGCTTGGCGCCTGAACTGGTGCAAGCTGTTGAAGACTTAGGCTTCACCCAGCCGACAGCTGTTCAAGAACGTGCTATAGCGTTGGCTTTGCCCGAAAAGGGCGACGACCAAGCCTCAGATGCTTGCAAGCAACTCTTTATTGACCTGATGGTGTCCAGCCAAACAGGTAGTGGCAAGACGGCAGCCTTTTTGTTGCCGGTATTGCATACCCTGCTGACCCAGCAACAGCAGGCAGCTGCAGACGAACGCTTGGCTTTTGAGCGCGCAGCTCAAGAAGCCGCAGCCAAGGGCGAAGCGCCACCCAAGCGCCCCAAGCGCAAAGATCCCACCAACGCCAGGCATTTCAAACCTGCTACGCCCGGCGCCTTGGTGCTGTGCCCCACCCGAGAGCTGGCGCAGCAGGTCGCGCACGATGGCATTGACTTGGTTAAACATTGCCGTGGTTTGAGGATTGCCAATGTGGTGGGCGGTATGCCTTACCAATTGCAAATTGCCAAACTGCAAAACGCCAACCTCGTGGTGGCCACGCCTGGCCGTTTGCTGGACCTTCAGCGTTCTGGGCAAATCGACCTGAGCCAGGTCCAGTTTTTGGTGGTGGACGAAGCCGACCGCATGTTGGATCTGGGTTTCTCTGATGATCTGGCCGACATCAACCACCTGACCGAACAGCGTCGCCAAACCATGATGTTCAGCGCCACCTTCGCGCCGCGCATTCAGCAATTGGCCATGCGCGTCATGCACGACAACGGTGCGTCCGTTAAACGTATTCAAATTGACAACCCGCAAGAAAAACACAGCAACATCAAGCAAGTGCTGTTCTGGGCGGACACTCCGCAGCACAAGCGCTTGCTGCTCGACCATTGGCTGCGCGACAGCAATATTGACCAAGCTATTGTGTTTGCCAGCACCCAAGTGGAGTGCGATGGTTTGGCCAATGACTTGCAGCAAGAGGGCTTTTCTGCCGTGGCGCTGCATGGCGCTTTAAGCCAAGGCCTGCGCAACCGCCGTTTGATGGCCTTGCGCCAAGGGCAGGTACAAATTTTGGTGGCTACCGATGTGGCTGCGCGCGGTATTGATGTGCCCACCATCACCCACGTGTTCAACTTTGGCTTGCCCATGAAGGCTGAGGACTACACCCACCGCATTGGCCGCACCGGCCGCGCAGGGCGCGACGGTTTGGCCGTGACCTTTGCCGAGTTCCGAGACCGCCGTCGCATCAGCGACATCGAGTTCTACAGCAAGCAACCCTTTAAAGCTGAAGTCATTCCAGGTTTAGAGCCCAAGCAACGTTTCCCGCAAACACGTCCTCAAGACGACCGTGGCGGCTCACGCGGTCGTGGCGCTCCAAGAGATTCTCGTTTTGAGGGTCGTGGCCCTGCTCCAGAGGGCCGGGGTTTCGAGGGCCGTGGATTTGAAGGCCGCGCCTCTGGTCGCCCAGCAGCGCCTAGGTCATTTGCTGACCGTCCTCCATTGGGTGCCAAGCCTGCTCGGGGTCCTCGCCAAGTGGGCGCGCAAAGCTTTGGCCAAGACGCTCCCAGATCTGAATATGCGGGTCCTAAGCCAGCCGGTAAGGTGTTTGTGCCGCGGGACTTTAAAAAGCGGGCGGCCAAGCCAAGCAGATAGTCGGATTACTCCATGCTCAGCTGCCCGTCGGGGGAAGCCGCCAAGGTCTTCCCCTTAGGGGCGGTTAAGTAGGCTAGGGCCTCTGTGCCCTTCATGCCGTAGGCCAAGCTCACAGGACCCTTTGAGCCTTGTCCACGTGCATGACCGCTTATTTCATTGATCATCACAAAGTTCAGTTGCACATCACTGCCATCGCTGCATTTAAAGTTCATCACGCCATTTCGTGAAGCTGTAAAGCGCAAATTGGCAAAGCACGTCAGGGCCGGTTCATCGGCAGACTCCAAACTCACTGTGCCGGTTCTATCGGTGTAAAAACGCAATTTGCCTTGCAGCAAACTGCCGTTGATGATGGCTGCGGCTTGCGTGGTCGAAGAAAACGCCTCAAGCCCATAGTTGTTGATTTTGGCGCAGCCACTGAGCACCAGCATCAACCCCAAAGGCAAAACCAAAAGCCCAAGCCAAGGTGTCATGGAATGTTTCATGGAGCATTTCAATTGATTCATGAGTACATCCTAGGTGGGTTCACGCTATTTAAATCTTCAAATAAGAGGCCTATGGCCTCTTTCTCTATCGATTTGCCAAGTTTGAGCTGCATCAAAACCCGTTCATTTGGCGCTTGAGGTTGGCGGAGTTCCTGACTAAATTGAGCTTGTGAGGGCGACAGGAGCTGTCAAGCACATCAGGGCAGATTGAAAAATTTGTGCTGCTCTGGTCGGACCATCTGCTGCCCTCACTTGATGTGTTCTCAACCCTAAGGAGTTTTTATGAGTGCTCTTGTTTCAAGCAACTGGCTTTGCAACAATTGGCTGGACGATATGTTTCGCGAGGTAGACCCAGCGTATTACGTCAAGCCCTTACATGGGCAAAGCCTGCCCAGACCGGGTCAGATTCGTATGGATGTGAAAGAAACTGACGCTGCCTACACCGTAGATGCTGAAATGCCTGGCGTTAAAAAACAAGACATTCAGGTGTCGATTGATGGCAGCACCATCACCTTAAGTGCCGAAATTAAACAAGAAGATACCGAAACCAAGGATAAGAAAGTACTCAGGAGTGAGCGCTATTACGGCGCGGTATCGCGCAGTGTTCAGCTCGCGCATGAGATTGACCAATCTCAGGCCAAAGCCCAGTACGACCAAGGTGTCTTAACTTTGACCTTGCCCAAAAAACAGGTGAGCGCTTCAAAGCATCTCAAAATTGAGTAAGCGCTATGGATGAAACGTATGGATGAAACGCCATTAAAAGTTCAGGCCACGATGCCTTTGCTGCGCAATTCGGCAATTTGATCGCCGGTTAACCCCATCTCTTGCAGCACTTGTTGGGTGTCTTCCCCCAAATGTGGCGCTGGGGTTCGCAGCTGTCCAGGTGTGAGCGACATTTTGGGCACGATGCCTGGCACATCCACTTCATCGCCATCGCGCGTGCGCTGTTTCAAAATCATGCCGCGTGCACGGTAGTGCGGATCTTCAAAAATATCTTTCACGGTGTACACCCGGCCAGCCGGCACCTTGGCTGTATTTAAGGTTTCAAGTACCTCTTGTATGGGCCGGCTTTGCGTCCACTGGGCAATAGCGCCGTCTATTTCCTCTACCCGTTTCACGCGCCCCGCGTTGTGCGCCAAGTCTGGGTCTTGTGCCAAATCATCTCGGCCAATGGAGGCCATCAACCTTTTAAAAATGCTGTCTCCATTACCTGCTACCAACACATAGCCGTCAGCGCAGGGGTAAGCATTGGTGGGGGCCACACCGGGCAGGGCGCTGCCAGCGGCTTCTCGCACCACGCCAAACGCGCTGTACTCCGGCAGCAAGCTTTCCATCACATTGAACACCGACTCATGCAAGGCCACATCAATGACTTGGCCAGTGCCTCCATGCACTTTGCGGTGGTAAAGCGCCATCAAAATACCGATCACGCCGTGCAAGGCGGCCAAGGTGTCGCCAATAGACACGCCCACACGCACCGGCACGCGGCCAGGCTCAGCCGTAAGGTGCCGCAAACCCCCCATGGCCTCACCAATCACACCAAATCCGGGCATGTCTCTATAGGGCCCCGTTTGACCATAGCCCGAGATGCGCAACATCACCAAGCCAGGGTTGATTTTTTGCAAGTCTTCCCAACCCATGCCCCAGCCCTCAAGGGTGCCGGGTCTAAAGTTTTCAATCAGTACATCGGCTTCTTGGATCAGCTGTCGCGCCAGGTGCTGCCCTTCAGGTTCACGCAAATCCAGAGCAATAGATTTTTTGTTGCGCGACTGCACCTGCCACCACACCGACGTGCCTTTTTGTATCAAGCGCCATTGCCGCAAAGGGTCGCCGGTTCCGGGCGGTTCAATTTTGATGACGTCAGCCCCAAAGTCGGCTAATGTCTTGCCACAAAACGGGCCGGCAATGAGTTGCCCCATTTCAATAACCCGAAGTCCTTGTAAAGCCATAGAAGAAGATGGGGCGGGTAAATCAGTTGTCATAAAGCGCATTTTTACAATAACTCGTCCACCAACTTTAATATTTGCCCTAGTGCATCCGGCGCATCACAGCGCACCACCTGCCGCTCAGGCATAGACCGCAGCCAAGTGATTTGGCGCTTGGCCAATTGTCTCGTGGCTGCAATGCCACGCTCACGCAGTTCCGCCATGGGCCAAAGGCCATCCATTGCTTCCCAGCCTTGCCGGTAGCCCACGCAACGCATGGACGGCAGGTTGGGGTTTAAGTCACCACGCAACCTAAGCGTTGCAATTTCTTCCATCAAGCCTTGAACCAACATGGCATCAAACCGTTGCGCAATCCGTTCATGCAACCACACTCGGTGTTCTGGTTCTAGAGAAATCATAGGAGCCGGCATGGCCGATGCCGCACGCCTGTGGTGAAAGCTCGAGAGAGGTTGTCCCGAAATTTCAAAGACTTCAAGCGCCCTTTGGATGCGCTGGGCATCTTGCGGCTCTAGCCTTTGCGCCGTCACTGGGTCCACCTTAGCCAGCTCAGCGTGCAGCGCTGGCCAACCCTTGGCTTGAGCTTGCGCCTCAATGTCCGCCCTCACCTGGGGGTCAGATGCGGGCATCTCATCCATGCCATCCAGCCAAGCCTTAAAGTACATCATGGTGCCGCCCGTCAACAGAGGCAACTTTCCACGGCCCTGAATATCTTGCAACACATGCGCTACATTTTTCACAAATGCTGCGGCGCTGTAGGCTTGAGTGGGATCCAAAATATCAATCAAATGGTGGGGTACCGCCGCCAATTCTTGAGGGCTGGGCTTGGCGGTACCAATGTTCATCTGCCTGTACACCAGTGCTGAATCCACGCTGATGATTTCTACGCCTAAGCCCAAGCGGTCCAGCCGCTCGGCAATGGCCAATGCAGCAGCCGTTTTGCCACTGGCTGTAGGACCTGCAAGCATCAAATAAGGCGCCATCGCTTAACGCCCGCGCATGAACAAGGTGTCAAGGTCCTTGATGGTGACGGCGCGCCAGGTGGGGCGGCCATGGTTGCACTGGTCCGAGCGTTCTGTGCGTTCCATGTCCCGCAACAAAGCATTCATTTCTTCAAGGGTGAGCTTTCTGTTGGCCCGCACCGCAGCATGACAGGCCATGGTGGCCAGCAGCTCGTTGCGTGCTCTTTGAATCACATTGCTCGCATCGTGCTGCATCAACTCAGCTAAAACACTGCGGGCCAGCTCCACCACATCGCCTTGTGTCAAAGAAGTGGGCACGGCCCGCACCGCAAGAGTTTGGGGTGAAAACGGGGTAATTTCCAGCCCCAGCTGGGCTAACGCTTCAACATGCGTTTGAGCGGCAGACACTTCTTGGGCAGTTGCAGCAAAGGTGGCGGGTATCAGCAAAGGTTGGCTTGGTATTGAGGATGTGCCTAGCTCGCCAGCCCCCTCAATAGCATCCATCTGGCTCTTAAGCCGCTCGTAAACAATCCGCTCATGCGCCGCGTGCATGTCCACCACTATCAGGCCCTGCTTGTTTTCGGCCAGTATGTAAATGCCCTGCAGCTGGGCCAAAGCCCTTCCCAGCGGCCAATCTTCTGCCTCGTTTGCTGGAGCATGAGCTTCAAAGCTGTTGTTGCTAATAAAACCAGGGGCTGGCTCTTGAGCCCGATTGAATATGCTCGGCGTAAAAGTCATAGGGGTTTGATACCCCATCACCTTGGCAGTGTTACTGGTGTCGGTGTTGACGCTGGTGGGGTTGGCTAGAGCCTGCGCCCTAGGAGCCGCCAAGGCCTGCTCCAGTGCTGCGCGCAGGGCTTGGTGCACTTCACGTCCATCCCTAAAGCGCACTTCTATTTTGGTGGGGTGCACATTCACATCCACGCGGGTGGGATCAATCTCTATAAACAAGGCGTAAACCGGTTGCCGGTGACCGTGCAGCACATCCTCGTATGCACTGCGCGCTGCATGGGTTAACACTTTGTCGCGCACGTAGCGGCCGTTCACATAACAAAACTGTTGGTCTGGTCTAGACCTTGCCGCATCGGGCAAACCCGCGCGGCCCCATACGCGCACGCCGGCAGATGAGGTGGCTGTAAC
>CAMAXR010000033.1 GCA_945862195.1 Hylemonella gracilis | reverse complement strand
TTGGGCCGCTGCAGTCGCCGGTGTCAACGCGTTCACCCTGCACATACACCCCGTCTGTGCTGGTCATGCCCACGCGCCAGCCATGTTGCTTGAACAAGTGCGCAATCAGCCTCACGGTGGTGGTTTTGCCGTTGGTACCTGTAACAGCCACTACCGGTATACGACCGTTCTCTTTACTGCCAAACATGGTTTGGATGATGGCTTCACCCACTGCTCGGCCTTTGCCAAACGACGGCGACAAATGCATACGCAAGCCCGGTGCGGCATTCACCTCCACCACCCCTCCCCCTTGGGTTTCAAGCGGCTGCAGGATGCTTTCGCACACCATGTCTACCCCGCAAATGTCCAGCCCCACCATTTTGGCTGCCGCTACGGCGCGCGCAGCAATAGACGGGTGTACGTCGTCGGTCACGTCGGTGGCGGTGCCCCCGGTGGACAGGTTGGCGTTATGCCGCAGGTTCACCCGCTTGCCCTTGATGGGTACTGAATCAGCGGTCATACCCTGCGCGGATAAGCAGGTTAAAGCAATGTCATCAAAACGAATTTTGGTGAGGGATGTGGCGTGCCCCGTGCCGCGGCGAGGGTCTTTATTGACCTGCTCCACCAGTTCCTTCACGCTGTGCACGCCGTCGCCCACGACGCTCGGTGCATCGCGGCGGGCGGCGGCCACCAGCTTGTCGCCCACTACCAGCAAACGAAAGTCGTTGCCGGGCAAGTAGCGCTCTACCAGGATGTCATCGTCAAATTCGCAAGCGGCGTCAAATGCGGCGTTCAAGTGGTCTTGGTTGTTGATGTTGACGGTCACGCCCTTGCCTTGGTTGCCGTTTTTGGGCTTGATGACCACGGGCAAGCCAATTTCTAGGGCAGCCGCCCAAGCGTCTTGGGCGTTGTCTATTTCGCGGCCGAGGGGTACGGGCACGCCCGCAGCAGCCAGCAATTTTTTGGTCAGCTCTTTGTCTTGCGCTATTTGCTCAGAAATGGCGCTGGTAGTTTCCATTTCGGCGGCTTGAATGCGCCGCTGCTTGCTGCCCCAGCCAAACTGGATCATGCTGCCCTTGGTCATTCGGCGGTAAGGAATACCCCTTGCCACGGCAGCATTGGCAATAGCCCCGGTGCTGGGGCCCAAGCGCTCGTCTTCATCCAGTTCCCGCAGTTGGTTCAATGCGGCTTCTAGGTCAAAAGGGGTGTCGTGTTGTGCGGCTAGGCACAGCTTTTGGGCCCAGTCAAAGGCTGCGCGGCCTACTGCTTCTTCTGAATACTCCACCACCACGCGGTAAACGCCGGTTTCGTGGGTGTCGGCGGTTCGGCTGAAGGTCACGGGGCAACCCGCTTGCGCCTGCAAATCTAGGGCGGCGACTTCAAGCACATGAGCCATGGGGACGGTGTCGTCGTTGCCCATAGAGCGCATGGGCCGAATATCGGGAAAGCGGTCGCGCAGTCGCGCCTCAAATCCGTTGCGGGTGCTGATGCTGCATTCTTCGGGGGAGCAGCTCACCACGGCTTCAATGGCGGTGTGGTGGCTCCATAAATTGGGCCCGCGCAGGGCTCGGATGCGGGAAACGTCCATGTCTTGAAGATCAGTAAGTTTTAGAGGTTTCAGCGTTGAAGGTGCGCAACCCAGCACCAATCAATTCGGGCTTGATGTCCAAGGCCCAGGCCGTGGCCACCGCGGCCATGACCATTTCGGGTTTGTCGGATTTGTTTTTGCTGAGCGATTGGAGCGAAATGCGCGAAATTTCGGCCCCGCCCTGCGCCATGACAATGTCGTGCTGGTTCAAGTACACCACCCGCTCGCCTTGTGCACGGTGGCTCACCATGGCGGGTAGCTGTGCGTCTAGAGCATAAAAAATCACCTTGCCGTCACATAAATCGGCCATTTCCACAATTTGCGGGTCGCTGGCGTTCAGTACCGCGGTGCCTTCGGGCAGCACCACGTCCACCTGGGTGCGCACCACCGTAAAGTGTTGGTCAGGCCTGCGAATGTAGTAACCCGTGAGGTCTTGGGTCGATAGCATGTCTGTTACCACGCCAACCATGCAACGGTCGTAAGGAAGGCCTTCTTTCACAATGGATTCTTGCTGGTGCTCAAACACGGCGGCCTCTACCGACCGGTTGATCAGCACGCGCTGCCCGGCTTCCCAGTGGGCGCTGGGCTGTGCATCCACACAGCGGTTGTCCAGAAAAAATCCGTCTTGGCATGCCAGACCCACTTGCCTGCCGCTGATGTGCAACAACCACGCCACCAAACGGGCAATGCGTGCGGTGTGCTGGCTGCCTGTAATACCCACCACAGGTATCCGATACGACTGCTTGGGCGGAAACAGGTGGTCCACAATGGCGCGCCCCACTGGGCGTGGCTGTCCTTCTAAAGGCTTGATGTGCATGAGCAAGCCCGGACCGGCATTGACTTCATTAATGGCGCCCCCTTGGGTGTGCAAGGGTTGGGTGATGTCAGGGGTCACCAAGTCAATGCCCGCCACATCTAGGCCTACCACACGTGCGGCCAGCGCGGCAACACGAGCCACCTCGGGGTGCACCTGGTCGGTGCAGTCGTATTCCAGATTGCCACCATGGGGCTTAAGCATCACCACCCGTCCGGCCTCAGGCACGGACTCGGGCGTCAGCCCTTGCCTTTGCAGCTCAAGCCGCACCGTGGGTTCGCGCCTGAGCACAATAGGGGAGAGCGGGTATTCGGCCTCATAGCCGCAGCGTGAATCGCTGTTGATTTGCTCGTCAATCAGCTCTTGCATGGCGTGTTGGCCGTTGCCCTTGACGCTGATGGTTTTGCCCCGGCTGGCTGCCACCATCTGTTTGCCCACTACCAGCAACCTAAAGGCGTCACCCTGAATAAAGCGTTCCACGATCACGCTGCTGCCTTGTTTTTCAGCCTCGGCAAAGGCGGTTTCAATTTCGGCTTGGGTTTGCAGATTGATGAACACGCCTCGGCCATGGTTGCCGTCGCTGGGTTTGACCACGACGGGCAAACCTATGTCTTGTGCCACAGCCCAAGCCTCTTGTGCGTTACTGACTTCTTCGCCCTCTGGCACGGGTACGCCGCAGCTCTTGAGCAGTGTTTTGGTCAGTTGCTTGTCACTGGCAATGCTTTCGGCAATGGCGCTGGTGCCATCGGTTTCAGCGGTCCAAATACGGCGCTGCTGGCAGCCGTAGCCCAGTTGCACCAAGTTCACGTCGTTGAGCCGGATGAACGGAATTTTGCGGTTTATGGCAGCTTGCACAATATGCGCGGTGCTGGGGCCTAAGTAGTGGTCGTCTATCAGTTCTTTGAGTTCTTCTACCGCAGCTGGCACATCAAAAGGTTCGTCGTTGATGGCGGCCATCACCAACTCACGGCCCAAATGCAAGGCTTGGCGGCCCACCTGCTCTTGGGGCGATTCAAACACCACTTTGTAAATACCGCGCTCATCGGTTTCGCGGGCTTTGCCAAATGTGACGGGCATGCCCGCCAAGTTGTGCAGCTCAATGACCGCGTGTTCCAAGATGTGGCCGCTCCATGTGCCCTCACGCAAGCGCTTTAAAAAGCCGCCATGTTCGCCCACACCGCAGTGGTGCTCCACCAAACTGGGCAACATGCCGGTTAAACGCTCATAAAACCCAGGAATGGTGTGAGATGGGTAGTCTTCCAGTTCACCTAAATCGACCCAAGCTTCAATAATGGGTACATAGGTCCAAATGCCAGGACCCTTTAAGTAAGTGATTTTCAGGAATTCGAATTTTTTCTTCTTCATGAGTTTTGGCAGGTGCCGCGCAGTATCCTTGGCGCTTGCTGAAAAAAAGAACTGTTCATGTTACACGCGCTTTGCCTTGGAACTAGATGTTGAATACACCCGCACCGGCCATCCCTCGAGATTTGAATGACCTGTGGCAAGAGCGTTTGAAAAGCGTGTTGCATGTTCAAGAAAACGTTTTGGCCACTTTGGTCGTTGACCTGAACGACCAACTTCACTTTGAGCAGGGGCTTTTGGTGTTGACCAGCCAGCGCTTTTTGTCTTGGTCACCAGATGCTGCCAGCTCAGATTCACCCACCCCATCTTCTAGTGGCTGGACTGCATTTGCTCACCAGCCCGGAGGGCAGCTTGTGCTGCGCGATCACGCCGGTGTGGGGCATTTGTTCCTGCACAACGGCCAAGATCAGCTGGCAAGCTGGCGCTTTACCCTAGGGCATAACCTTCAGGCCATCCGGCTGGCCGAGCAATTCAAAGTCAAGTCTGCGCCAGAAGGGCCAAAAGAAGTTCTGGAAGAAGGACAAATAGGCAACCGCAACGCGCACCGCCCCTCTGAATTGATGGTTGGTGTATGCCCCAGCTGCAATTCCCCGCTGGAGCCCGATGCCGATGAGTGCGCCATTTGCGCCAAGCTTATGTACACCCCGCCGTCCACGTGGACGCTGCTGCGTTTGTGGCGGTTTGCCAAGCCATACAAAGTGCAGCTCATTTGGGGCTTTGTGCTCACCTTGTTGGGTACGGCAGCCAGCTTGGTGCCCCCCTACCTCACCATGCCGCTGATGGACGAGGTGCTTATTCCTTACCAAAATGGCAAACCCCTAGACGCTGTGCTGGTGGCCCAATATTTGGGCGGGCTGTTTGTCGCCTCGTTGGTCGCTTGGGGCCTCACTTGGGCGCGCACCTACATACTGGCGCTGGTGTCTGAGCGTATCGGGGCCGATTTGCGCACCACCACCTACGACCACCTGTTGTGCCTGTCGCTGGAATACTTTGGAGGCAAACGCACTGGCGACCTGATTGCCCGCATCGGCAGCGAGACGGAGCGCATTTGTGTGTTTTTGTCGCTGCACCTGCTCGACTTTTTGACCGACGTGGTCATGCTGGTCATGACGGCAGTGATTTTGTTTTCCATCAACCCGTGGCTGGCGGTGGTGACCTTGCTGCCCCTGCCCATCATCATGTGGATGATCCACACCGTTCGCGACCGGCTTAAAACCGGCTTCGAAAAAATTGACCGCGTGTGGTCTGAAGTCAACAACGTGCTGGCCGACACCATTCCGGGCATTCGGGTGGTCAAGGCGTTTGCCCAAGAAACCCGCGAGGCAGGTCGTTTCAGAGAAGCCAACAAGCGCAACTTGGCAGTTAACGACCGGCTCAACCGCACTTGGTCGTTGTTTGCACCCAGCGTGTCGTTTCTCACCGAAGTGGGCTTGCTGGTGGTGTGGGCGTTTGGGGTGTGGCTGGTTTCACATGACCAGATCACCGTGGGCGTACTGGCCGCATTTATTGCCTACATCAGCCGCTTTTACGGCCGCTTGGACACCATGAGCCGTATCGTGTCTCATACTGAAAAATCTGCCTCCGCCACCAAGCGTATTTTTGACATTCTGGACCACGTCTCCAGCGTGCCCGAGCCTGTTAAGCCCGTTCACCTGAGCCATGTGCAAGGCCGAATACAACTGCAAGACGTGGGCTTTAGGTACGGCAACCGCGAGGTCAACCGCGGCATCAACCTGACCATAGAACCCGGCCAAATGGTGGGCTTGGTTGGGCACAGCGGCTCTGGCAAAAGCACCTTGGTGAATTTGATTTGCCGGTTTTACGATGTGTCTGAAGGGAGCATCCGCCTAGACGGCACCGACATCCGGTCCATTCCGGTGTCGGAATACCGCAGCAACATTGGTTTGGTGCTGCAAGAGCCGTTTTTGTTTTTTGGCACCATTGCCGACAACATTGCCTACGGCAAGCCACAGGCTTCGAGGCAAGACATCATTGCCGCCGCGCGCGCGGCCCACGCCCACGAATTTATTTTGCGCCTGCCGCAAGGTTACGACTCCATGGTGGGGGAACGGGGGCAAGGGCTGTCTGGCGGAGAACGCCAGCGCATTTCCATTGCGCGGGCCTTGCTCATTAATCCGCGCATTTTGATTTTGGACGAGGCTACCGCATCGGTGGACTCCGAAACTGAGAAAGAAATTCAAAAAGCCTTGTACAACTTGGTGCAGGGCCGCACCACCATTGCCATTGCCCACCGCTTGTCTACCTTGCAGCGGGCCGACCGCTTGGTGGTGCTAGACCGTGGCCAGGTGGTGGAAGAGGGAACGCACGACCAGCTCATGAGCCAGCAGGGCGCTTACTTTGGCTTGTACCAAGCTCAGGCCCGCAATATGGGGTCTGACGAGGTATCTAAAGGCGAGGTTTCTAGAAGCCCCTCTTTACTGAATCAAGTGCTTGAATCGCATCCCATGGTCGGAGCCAAGTCATGAAGCTCAGCCAAGACGCCATGGGCCGTTGGGTGCTCACCACGGCAGACGGTACGGCGCACACCGGCGTGGTGGCGGTGCGGGCCTTTCCGATTCAGTCGCCCGAAAGTGGCGTGTCACTCATGGACGCACAGGGCCATGAACTGGCTTGGGTGGATGATCTGGCCTCCTTGCCCGAACCGACCCAATCCCTGCTGCGGCAAGCCTTACAAACTCGCGAGTTCATGCCCGAAATTGTGTCCATCCGCTCGGTGTCTGGCTTTATTACCCCTTGCACTTGGTTCATTACCACCGACCGTGGCGATACCGAGCTCTTGCTCAAGGGCGACGAAGACATTCGCCGTGTGGCCGGCAACACCTTGCTGATCACCGACTCCCACGGCATACACTTTTTAATACGCGATCTGATGCAGCTCAGCCGCGAAAGCCGCAAGCTGCTCGACCGTTTTATGTAAACACAGCCACTTGAAGCCCCACCATGATCATCAAAACCCAAGCCGATGTCACCCAAGCCGTATTGGATGAAATTCAACGCGCCGAAAGTCCGCGCTTTCGAGAAATCATGACCGCTGCGGTCCAGCACCTGCACGGCTTTGCCCGCGATGCCAAGTTGACGGAAATAGAGTTTCATCAGGTGTGTGGCTACATCGCCAAACTTGGGCAGGCCACCACCGAATCTCACAATGAAGTGGTGTTGGCCGCAGGCTCCTTGGGGGTGTCGGCCTTGGTGTGCTTGCTCAACAACGGCAACAACGGCCAAACCGAAACCACCGCCAACCTTATGGGCCCTTTTTGGCGCATGGATTCGCCGTCTTTGCTCAATGGTGCGTCTATTGTTCATGGGCCCACCCCAGGTGTGCCTATTTTTGTAAAGGCTTGGGTGCACGACCACACCGGCAAGGCCGTGAGTGGTGCCTTGGTGGATGTGTGGCAGGCCTCTGCCGAAGGTTTTTACGAAAACCAAGACCCCGGCCAAGCCAACATGAACCTGCGCGGCCAGTTCACGACCGATGCCCAGGGCATGGTGTCTTTCAGAAGCATCAAGCCCGCTGGCTACCCCATACCGCTGCAAGGCCCCGTGGGGGAGCTGTTGCGTGCGCAAGGGCGACACAACCTGCGGCCTGCGCACATTCATTTCATGATTTACAAGTCCGGCTTTAAAACCCAATTTGCACAGGTGTATTCCAGCGATGACCCGCACTTGGAGACCGATGTTCAATTTGGCGTTACCCAGGCGCTGATTGGCCAGTACGTGTTGCACGAGCATGAGCCCGCTCCAGAGGCCGATGTGACCGGCCCTTGGTACTCCATGGAACATCACTTTGAAATTGAACCCGGCGAAGCCCGTCTGCCCAAGCCGCCCATTACCGGCAAAGCCGATGGCGCGCGTCCGCAGCTCGAAATTTTGCAAAGACGCTAAAAAAACAAACGGGGCTTAAAGCCCCGTTTGTTTGAGAGGGTGGCTTTACACCAATCAGTGAGTCCAGTACTGGCTAGACAAATAGGCTGCCGCAAACATGCCCACACGTTCGGTGGGTATTGAACGGTAGTCCTCACGAGCCACTAACTCACCCTTGCCCACGAACAAACCGTGTACCAAGGCTGCGACATCAAGTTGAAGTTGCTTGAAAGTCATTTCACACCTCCTAATCCGTTCCATTGTGAAACGGTATAAACAGTCTAGTACTGATTTTTGGAAATGCAAGAAATAATTTAAACTCTTTTTATGTTCTAGGCTTCGATGTTGTCTATGAGACGCGTTTTTCCCAGGCGGGCAGCACCCAGCACCACCAAGGGAGTGGAGACCAAAGAAAGAGGTGGCGCCAAATCTTGCTGGAGGCGCACGGTCAGGTAGTCCACCTGCCAGCCCAGTTGGGTCAGTTGTTGTGAGGCATTGGCCTCAAGCGCTGGTAAATAGGCAGGTGTGAGTTGCAGGGTGTTGATGCTCTGCGCCATATTTTGCAAGGCTTGGCTCAGTTGCACGGCTTGGGTGCGTTCGCTGGGCGATAGGTAGCCATTGCGTGAGGACAGGGCCAGCCCATCGTGGGCGCGCAGGGTTTCGCCGCCATGAATTTCAATGGGTAGGGCCAGCTGGCTCACCATGCGCTTGATGACCATGAGCTGTTGGTAATCTTTTTTGCCAAACACGGCCGCGCTAGGTTGCACCATGTGAAACAGCTTGAGCACCACGGTGCACACACCGGTAAAAAACCCGGGCCTGAAGTGCCCCTCCAGAAGGTCGGCAAGGTCTGCAGGTGGGCTGACTTTGTAGCCTTGGGGCTCGGGGTACAGCTCGGCTTCGGACGGGGCAAACACCACATCGCATCCTGAGGCTTGGAGTTTGGCGCAGTCGGCTTCTAGGGTGCGGGGGTAGCGGTCAAAGTCTTCATGCGGGGCAAATTGCAAGCGGTTGACAAATATGCTGGCCACGGTGACGTCGCCCAAGGGCTTGGCCTGACGCACCAAGGTCAAATGGCCCTCGTGCAGGTTGCCCATGGTGGGTACCAAGGCGGGGCGGCTAAAGGCTTTTAAATGCGAGCGCAGCTCGGCTACGGTGTGGACGACCCGCATGGTTACCAGGCGTGGAATGCGTTGTCGGGAAAAGTGCCTTGCTTAACGGCTGTTACAAACGCCTCCATGGCGCCGCGAACGCTGTCGGCCTGCGCCATGAAGTTGTGCACAAATTTGGGCATTTTCCCGAGGTTAACGCCCAGCATGTCGTGCATCACCAGCACTTGCCCGGCGGTATCTACACCAGCGCCTATGCCAATAGTGGGGCAGTGGGGCAGGGCTTGGGTAATGTGTGCCGAAAGTTGTGCGGGCACCATTTCCAGCACCAGCAAGCTGGCACCGGCTTGTTGGAGTTCTAGGGCGTGGTTTTTAAGGGTGTCGGCATCGTCTGGGGTTTTGCCTTGCACGCGGTAACCGCCAAGGGCGTGCACGGTTTGTGGGGTCAGGCCCAAGTGACCGCATACCGGAATGCCCCGCTCCACCAAAAACCGCACGGTGTCGGTGGTCCAGCCGCCACCTTCAATTTTCACCATGTGCGCACCCGCTTGCATGAGCACCGAGGCGTTGCGAAACGCTTGCTCGGGCGACTCATGAAAAGTGCCGTAAGGCATGTCGCCAATGATCCATGCGGTGCCCTGCACGCGCCGCACGCCGCGCGTCACGCTTTCTACGTGGTAGCGCATGGTGTCTAGAGAAACGCCCACGGTGCTGGGAAGGCCTTGGCACACCATGCCTAAAGAGTCGCCCACCAAAATGCAATCAACGCCAGCCGCATCGGCCACCGCGGCAAAAGTGGCGTCGTAAGCGGTCAGCATGGCTATTTTTTCACCGCGGGCGTGCATTTCCATCAGGCGGGGCAAGCTCACAGGCTTACGTGTAGCGGGCGCGCTGGCGGGTGGCAGCGTACCGTAGGGGCTGGCGGTGTTGTCAGACATGGGGTTGCCCTGCGGTCATGCCTAGGCGGGTGAGCAGGTCCACGTCGGCCTGGGTGTCGGGGTTGCCCGTGACCAAGAGTTTGTCGCCATAAAAAATGGAATTGGCACCCGCCAAAAAGCACAGAGCCTGAATGGCTTCACCCATTTGTTGGCGACCAGCCGAAAGGCGCACGCGGGCTTTGGGCATGGCGATGCGGGCCACGGCAATAGTGCGCACAAAGTCAAACGGGTCCAGCGGCGCTTGGTTGGCAAGAGGCGTACCTTCTACACGCACCAAATTGTTGATAGGCACCGATTCGGGGTAGGGGCTCAGGTTGGCCAGCTCGGCAAGAAGGCCAGCACGCTGGGTGGCAGATTCGCCCATGCCCACAATGCCGCCGCTGCAAACCTTAACGCCCGCTTGCCGAACGCGCTCTAGTGTGTCAAGGCGCTCTTGGTAGTCGCGTGTGCTGATGATGTCGCCATAAAAGTCAGGCGATGTGTCTAAGTTGTGGTTGTAGAAGTCCAAGCCCGCGTTGCGCAGGGTTTGGGCGTGGCCGTCTTCCAGCATGCCAAGGGTGGCGCAGGTTTCTAGGCCCAAGCCTTTCACCGCTGACACCAACTCTGCAATTTGTTCAATATCGCGGTCTTTAGGAGCGCGCCAGGCTGCACCCATACAAAAGCGCGTGGCGCCCGCAGCTTGGGCTTGCTTGGCTGCAAACAACACGTCTTGTAAAGCCATCAGTTTGGTGGCTTTAACGCCCGTGTCGTAAGACGCTGATTGCGGGCAGTAACCACAGTCTTCAGGGCAGCCCCCGGTTTTGACGGAAAGCAAGGTGGCCAACTCCACCTGAGTCGAGTCAAAGTGTTCCCGATGCACTGTTTGCGCCCGAAACAACAACTCTGGAAACGGCAGATGAAACAAGGCTTCAATGTCTTGCACTAGCCAACGCGAGGCCTTGGAAGTCGCATCAGGACTAGGGCGAGCGGCTGGGCGGTGGAGGGTGATGGTTTGGGTCATGGCGCAGCCTGCGTGGGCACATGGTGGCGCAGATCAACTTGTTGGTTATTTTCATTTACAAACACCAGCTGCGGCTCATGCATGGCCACGTGGTCCTCATGGACTTGGGCAAAAGCCGCAATGATCACAAGGTCGCCAACAGTGGCTTTGAGGGCGGCAGAGCCGTTGACAGAAATCATGCCGCTGCCGCGTTCGCCTTTGATGGCGTAAGTCACCAGACGTTCACCGTTGTTGATGTTCCAAATGTGAATTTGCTCGTGTTCGCAAATGTTGGCAGCGTCCAGCAGATTTTCATCAATAGCGCAAGAGCCTTCGTAGTGCAGTTCGCACTGGGTCACCGTCGCGCGGTGAATTTTGGATTTCAGGAGGGTGCGGAACATGAGCTCAAAATAAATAAAAAAGCAATTCCGTCATCATAGTGGTCCCAACGCAGCCTCACCCATCGCAGCCTCACCCAACAAATGCTTCACAGCGCCAAGGCCTGCCAAGCGGCCGCTTGCCAAACATGCGCTCAGCAAGTAGCCGCCCGTGGGAGCTTCCCAGTCCAGCATTTCGCCGGCAATAAACAAGCCGGGTAGGGC
Source organism: Hylemonella gracilis (assembly GCA_945862195.1). GTDB lineage: Bacteria > Pseudomonadota > Gammaproteobacteria > Burkholderiales > Burkholderiaceae_C > Hylemonella > Hylemonella gracilis_C. The sequence continues at coordinate 5,061 of CAMAXR010000033.1, read as the reverse complement.
GGTGACCATTAAATGTGTGTCGAGGTCCTCTAAGCAAACACCGCCTGCACTGCTGATGGCTTCATCAAGCGGGCGAGGCGCTGCGAGTGTGATGGGCAAGTGCTGGATGGCCGCGGCCAACAGGTCAGGGTCATGCAGAGCTTCTTTGCTTAGCACTTCATGCAGCAAGGCCATGTGCAGGGGTGTGAGGTTCAGGCGGCTTTTCAAATGGCTGCTGAGCGACCGTGCGCCGCGTGGGTGCGCCACCTCGGCTTGCACACGCTCCGGTGTGAAGTCGGGTTTGAGGTTGAGATGCAGGGTGGCGTGGCCATGGCGTTCAATTTCTTCACGCAGCCAAGCAGAAACCGCGTAGACCAAACTGCCCTCGATGCCTGAGCTTGTCACCACAAACTCCCCACGACGGCTAAAGCCGTGGCCGAGGCTGTCGGTGAATGACAAGGCCACCGATTTGAGCGGCGCGCCTGCAAACTGGCTTGACAAGTGGCTGCTCCAACCCTTGGCGCCATGCGGGCCTTGCACATCAAAACCACAGTTGGCAGCTCGAAGGGGCGACACATTGAGGCCTAAGCTGCGCAACCAAGGCTGCCAAGCACCGTCCGAACCCACTTTGGCCCAACTGCCGCCGCCCAACGCCAACAACACTGCATCGGCTTGCACCGTTTGTGGGCCTTGGGGGGTGTCAAAGTGCAGCGTGAATGTTGGTGCATCGCGTTGTGTGCTGGCATCACGCTGCAGTGCACCAAGCCAACGGTGGCGCATGTGAAAGGTCACGGGCTGCCCATGCGTGGGGTGGCGCAAGCGGTGTAACCATGCTCGCAACAGCGGCGCGGCTTTCATGTCTGTGGGGAATACTCGTTGTGAGCTGCCAACAAACGTGTCAAGCCCAAGGCCATTGACCCACGAACGAATGGCCGTTGCATCAAAGCCCTTGAGCCAGGCCGCACAGGCCGAACTGCGCGTACCAAAACGGGTGATGAATGTGTCGAATGGCTCTGCATGCGTCAGATTGAGTCCCCCCAAGCCCGCCAGCAAAAACTTGCGGCCAGCAGAGGGCATGGCGTCGTAAATGTGAACTTGAGCGCCTGCAGCACTGAGCATTTCTGCGGCCATCAGGCCCGCAGGACCGGCACCTACGATGGCAACACGTGGAGATGAATGCATCGTTTCGTTTCAAATGTGGGCGGCGAACGCAGCACCGGGGTGGACGGAGTAGGCGGAATAGGCCTAAACCGGCGCATAAGCCAGGCGCACATAAATGGGCGCAAAGGCTTCGGCTTGGGTGATGTCGATCAGGCTTTCTTTAGACAGCTCCAAAAGCGCTAAAAAAGTCACCACCAGCACGGGCGTGCCTTGGGTGGGGTCAAACAGGTCGGCAAATTCCACAAACTTGCGGCCCTGCAAATGGCGCAGCACGATGCTCATGTGCTCTCGCACCGACAACTCCTCGCGGGTGATGCGGTGGTGCTGCACCAGTTTGGCGCGTTTGAGAATGTCGGTCCAGGCCTCTTGCAGGTCCAACACATGCACATCTGGAAAACGCGGCGTAAGCGACTGCTCGATGTACACCTGCGCTTTTAAAAAGTCGCGGCCATATTGCGGCAGGTTGCCCAACTTGGCAGCTGCGAGTTTGATTTGCTCGTATTCCAGCAAGCGGCGCACCAGTTCGGCGCGAGGGTCTTCGGCCTCTTCCCCCCCCGCCGTCTTTTTGGGCGGCAACAGCATGCGCGATTTGATTTCAATCAGCATGGCCGCCATGAGCAGGTACTCGGCCGCAAGTTCAAGGTTGCGGGTGCGGATTTCTTCCACGTACACCAAGTACTGGCGGGTCACCGCCGCCATGGGAATATCCAAAATATTGAAGTTTTGCTTGCGGATCAAATACAGCAGCAAGTCCAGCGGGCCTTCAAAAGCCTCCAGAAAAATCTCGAGCGCGTCGGGCGGGATATACAGGTCTTGAGGCAGCGCAAACAGGGGCTCGCCGTAGAGGCGAGCCAAGGCCACCTGATCCACCACTTCAGGCAGAACCACGGGGACGGAAGGGGCCGAGTCTTCCAGCGTGACGTGATCTCGTGTGGCCAAGGGCTTAGGTGTTTTCAGTCAGGTAAACGTAGGGTTTTTGCGCCACTTGGGCAGCTTTAAATTCCGCCTGTTCGCTGCGTACCAAATGCTTGTCCCACAAGAGTTCGCGGCCTTGGCGCTGGCGGGCCTCTAAATCGGGCTTGCTGGCTTTGAGCTGGTCAATAAACTGGGTGGTTTCGGACTGGTAGTCGGGGCGGCGGAAGAAGTGCATAAAAGTCCTTGATGGGGAGGCATGCTGCATTTTACGGGCCAGGGTTAGAGCCAGATGGGCCGGATTGGGCAATTTCTCGACCCCGCAGCAGGCCGTGGTGCAAGTCGGCAGAAAAGTCTTCGGCGGGCAGGTGCTCCAGCAGCCCGCTGCGCTGGGCAATGTCTAAGGGCTGGTGTTGCAGGCCACACACCACCACATGCACCTGTTGGCGCTCGCACTGCTGGGCCAGCTCTTTGAGGGCGTCCGTGCCTGAGGAGTCCATGTAAATCACATTTTTAAGGTCCAGCACCAGCGCGCAGCTGGGAAGCTGTTTGCTGATGTCTTCCATTAGGGTCACCGCTCCAAAAAACAAAGCGCCATACAAGCGGTAGCCACGCACTTGGGTCTCTAAGCCAGAAAGCTCAGGATGGTCGTGTGCCACCACAGGCTCTACCCTCGACAAGCTGGAAATTCGATAAATAAAGGTCACGCAGGCCGCCAACAGCCCCACTTGCACCGCCACCGTCAAGTCCACCACCACGGTCAGCAAAAATACCGCCATCAGGGTGATGCGGTAGGGCATTCGGTACTGCTTGAGCTGCACAAACTGGCGCCACTCGCCCATGTTCCACGCTACAAACATCAAAATGGCGGCCAGAGTGGCCAGCGGCACATGCTGAGCCAAGGGCGCTGCCAGCAGCATGATGAGCACCAATGCCACCGCATGCACCATCCCCGCCACCGGCGACACCGCACCGCTTTTGATATTGGTGACCGTACGGGCAATGGTGCCGGTGGCGGGCATGCCGCCAAAAAACGGCGTGACCACATTGGCAATGCCTTGCGCCATGAGTTCTTGGTTGGGGTCGTGCTTGTCAGAACCGGTGCAGCCACTCATGCCATCGGCCACCCGCGCGCACAACAACGATTCAATAGCCCCCAGCAAAGCCAGAGTGGTCGCCGGAAGGATCAGCAGGGCCAGGGTGTCGTGGTTGAAGCTGGGCCACTGAAACTGGGGCAATTCATTGGGTATCCCGCCAAACCGGCTGCCTATGGTGTCCACATTCAGGCCCAAAAGGTGGACGGCCATTGGGGCCAGCACCAGCACCACCACGGAGCCCGGCATGGCCGAGATGAACTTGGTGGTGCGCTGGCTGCGGCTGATGCGCCCTATGTAACCCAACACTTGCCGCCAAAACACCAGCAAGGCCAGCGATGCAGCAGCCAAGCCCAGCGCGTGCCAATTCAAGGTAGGCAGCGCCTGCCCAAGAGCTTGCAGCATGCCGGTAAATTGGGCCGGCATATTGGTGATGCGTAGGCCCAGAAAGTCTTTGACCTGCGAGAGCGCAATCAGCACCGCTATGCCGTTGGTAAACCCAATAATCACCGCCACCGGAATAAACCGCACCAGCGTACCCAGTTTGAGCATGCCCATCACAAACAGCATGACGCCGGACAAGGCGGTGGCAATGATCAGGTTGGCCACGCCATAGCGCTCCACAATGCCATACACAATGACAATAAAAGCCCCGGCCGGCCCGCCAATTTGCAGACGTGTGCCGCCCAGTGCAGAAATTAAAAACCCGGCAACGATGGCGGTAAACAGCCCCGCCTCGGGCTTGAGCCCGCTGGCCATGGCAAACGCCATCGCCAAAGGCAGCGCCACCACGCCCACTGTGGCGCCAGCGCTCAAGTCGCTTACAAAATGCTGTCGTGTGTAACCCTTCAAGCTCTTCAGCAATTTAGGCTTGAAGTGCATGGTGCGTGGCTGCTTAGTGGATGCGCATGCCTGGCTGCGCGCCAGGCCATGGGGTCAACACAAAAATGCCGGGCTGAGCCGATTCGTCGTGGTGGCTGGCGGCCAACACCATGCCCTCAGACACGCCAAACTTCATTTTTCGAGGCGCCAAGTTGGCCACCAGCACGGTGAGCTGACCCACCAGCTGTTCGGGCTGGTACATGCTGGCGATGCCGCTGAACACATTGCGCAGCTTGGGCTGGCCTTGGTCGTCGGTTTCGCCCACATCTAGGGTCAGGCGCAGCAGCTTGGTGGAGCCCGCCACCGCTTCGCACAGCACAATTTTGGCAATGCGCAGGTCCACCTTGGCAAACTCGTCTATAGAAATGGTGGGCGCAATGGCCTCGCCACCGGGCAAAAGGTTGGCTGGCGATGGATCGGAAATTGAAGTTGCGGGTTCGGGTGAGGGTGCGCTTGCAGCGGGCGGCTCAAACAGAGCCTCCAGTTGCTCGGGGGTGACGCGCTGCATCAAATGCTGGTAGGGGGCAATGGCCTGTACCTTGCCATCGGCTTGCCAGCGGTCCATGGGCACGCCCACAAAGGCAGCCACGTCTTGGGCCAGCTGCGGCAGCACGGGGCTGAGGTAGCGGGTGAGCGTGGCAAAGCAATTGATGAGCACCGAGCACACTTGGTGCAGCGCGGCGTTGTGGGCCGGGTCTTTAGCCAAATCCCAGGGTTTGTTTTGATCCACATAGGCGTTGACCAAATCGGCCAAGGCCATGATCTCGCGGCTGGCTTTGGCAAATTCGCGCGCTTCATACAGCTGGGCCAAGGGCTCTGCAGCTTGATGCAGTTGCTGCAAAAGGGTCAGACCGGCGGCGTCAAAGATGCTGGTGAGCTTGCCTTCAAAGCGCTTGGTTAAAAAACCTGCTGCACGGCTTGCAATGTTGACAAACTTGCCGATCAGGTCGCTGTTGACGCGCAGCATGAAGTCTTCGGCGTTGAAGTCAATGTCTTCATTGCGGGCCGAGAGTTTGGCGGCTAAGTAGTAGCG
>CAMAXR010000032.1 GCA_945862195.1 Hylemonella gracilis | reverse complement strand
AGATCCAGCACCACACGTTCACTTTTGCAGCGCGAGACGCAAATCATCATGGTTTTGTTGGCGGCTTGTTCGGCTTTGGTGAGGATGCTGTCCAGGTGCTCGACCTCGCCGCTGATGATGCGGGTTTCGCAGGCGCCGCACACGCCTTCTTTGCAGCTGTGATCGGGAAACATGCCCGCTTCAATCAGGGCGTCGAGCACCGAGAGGTGGGGCGGCACTTCTATGGTGCGGCCTGACTTTTGAAGTTCTACGTGGCACACATTGGTGGCGGTGCTGGCCGCCACGGCTTTGGCGGTAAAGCGCTCGATGTGGGCATGGGCGTAGCCCAACTCGGCGCACACCGCTTCAAAGCTGTCGAGCATGGGACCGGGGCCACAGCAGTACAAATGGGTGCTGGGCGTATAGCCCGCCAAGAGCGCTTTGAGGTTGGGCGGGGCGCTTTGCTCGTCATCAAAATGGCAACGCAGGGTCATGTGGGGATGGTCCGCCACTAGGCCTTGAATCTCGCTCAAAAATGCGGCTTGAGCGCGAGTGCGCGCGCAGTAGACAAAGTCCAGCGGTTTGTTTTGTGCAGAAAGCTGGCGCAGCATGCTGAGCATGGGCGTGACGCCAATGCCGCCTGCCACCAAGACTTGTGTTTCGGAGCTTGGGCGCAGGGGAAAGTTGTTTCGTGGTCCAGAAATGGTGAGCACCATGCCGGGACGCAGCTGCTCGTGCACCCAGCTGGAGCCGCCGCGGCTGCCACGGTCTTTAAGCACGCCCACCACATACCGGTTGCGCTCGCGCGCGTCGTTGGACAGCGAATAGCTTCTGACCAAGCCGTTTGGTAAATGCAGGTCAATGTGCGCGCCTGGCTCAAAGGCGGGGAAGGTTTGGGCAGGGTCCGCGGGCACCCACTCCAGGCTCATCACGCCTTCGGCTTCCCACCTCAAGCTGAGCAGGCGGGCTTGCAATACAACGGGGGCCGTTAATGGCACGGCGACAGATACGTCAGAGGACACGAACACAACTCCAGAACTTTAATTACATGATGTGCAAACCACCATCCACCATCAAGGTGGTACCGGTGATGAAAGAGGCTTCTGAGCTGGCCAGCCAGAGAATAGGCGCCGCAATTTCTTGCGGATCGGCCCAGCGCCCCATCAGCGAGGTGACTTGGCGTTCTTTTTTAAGGACATCCACGCTTTTTCCGGCTTTGACCGCGCGGGTGGTGTGAAAGTCGGTCAGGGTGGAGCCCGGGCACACGGCGTTCACGCGCACACCGTGGGGCGCTTCTTCGTAGGCCAGGGTACGCGTCATGGCCAGTTGAGCGGCCTTGGTGGCGTCGTACAAGCCCATGCCTTTGCGGCCTGTGACGGCATAGCAGGACGACACATTGACAATGCAACCCGACAGCTGGCGCAGCATGGGCAAGGCCGCACGCGAGTAGTTGGCCACACCCAGCATGTTGACCTGAATCATGGCCTGCCACTCTGCCGTGGTGGCATCTGACAATGCTGAAAAATTGCGCATGGCGGCGTTGTTGACCAATATATTCAGCCCACCGTGCTGCGCCACCGCAATTTGCACGGCCCTCAAAGCGGCCTCTTCGTCGGATACGTCGGCCGCGAACTGAGCCACCTTGGCGCCGGGTACGGCTTGTTCTATAGACAAAGCGGTGCGGGTTAGGGCTTCAGGGTCGGCATCCACCAAGGTGACGACAGCACCTTCTTGGCAAAACTTAAGGGCCGTGGCCGCACCAATTCCTGCGCCGCCACCGGTGATGAGGGCTGACAAATGGGCTAGTCGCATAGGGCCTCTGGAAATTGGACCGGTTTCAATCAGCTTCAATCGGCGTTAATCGGCTTTAGCGCCCGTGCTCTTGATGACCTTGCCCCAGCGTGGAATCTCGCTGCGGATCCACTGGCTAAACGCCTCGGGTGAGGTGGCCAGCACCTCAAACTCCATAGCTTGCAATCGCTCCGAGATGTCGGAGGACTTCAGAATTTGCGTGATTTCTTTGTTCAAGCGGTCGATGACGGGCTTGGGCGTGCCCGCGGGCGCTAAAAAGCCAATCCATGACGTGGCCACAAAGTCTGTGTAGCCCAACTCGAGCAGGGTGGGCACATCGGGCGTGCTGGGAAAGCGTTTTTTGCCTGAAGTGGCCAAAAGCTTAAGGCGGCCTTCTTTAATAAACTGCTGCACATTGCCGGGCACCAAAAAAGCCACATCCACATTGCCCGCCACCAAGTCGGTCACCGCGGGTCCTGCGCCTTTGTAGGGAATGTGAATGATGTCCACGCCGGCGGCCGTTTTGAGCATTTCCATGGTGAGGTGCGATGCACTGCCCACGGCGACAGAGGCATACGACAACTTGCCAGCGCGGGCCTTGGCCAAAGCCACCAATTCCGCTGCGTTTTTAACCGGAAGCCCTGAGGTGGCAACCAGATACTGAGGCGACTCCACAGCCAGAGTGATGGGCGCCAAGTCACGCACTGGGTCGTAGGGCATTTTGTCGAACAGGGTCACGTTGATGGCAATCGGGCCGTTGTAGCCCACCAAAATCGTGTGTCCATCGGGAGCTGACTTGGCCACCAAATCGGCGCCTAAATTGCCGCCCGCGCCGGGTTTATTTTCCACCAACACAGGCTGCCCCAGCGCTTCAGACAATTTGGGTGCCACCAAGCGGGCCAACACGTCGTTGGTGCTGCCCACTATGGGCACGATGATGCGCACCGGCTTCGTGGGCGCCCAAGCCGCGGTTTGGGCATGGGCGCTAAAGCCGCCCAAAAACCCAACCGCACTCAAAACACCCGCAACAGACCCTGCAGACAAGCCGCGCCAAGCCAAGATCAGAGGCTTAAAAAAGATATTCACAGTGTGTACACGTCTTTGTTGAGTGCATCGGCCAGATGCACACGGCCCCATTTGATAGGGTCGAGTTGCTTGTCCAGCAGCACGCCAGCGGCGCGCACGCGCTGGTCTACGGCATCCAGAGCTGGCGGTTCTTGACCCTGCTCCAAGCCCACGGCGGCCTCATGCAGCATGCGGCGCGCCATCACAATGGCTTTGTCAGTAGGCAAGAGGTTTTCGGCCTCGTGGTTCTGAATGGTGCCCATGCTCTCTTGCAAAGAATAGTCTTGCGCAGAAAAGCCAAACACGCCGCTGTAGGCGCGCTTTTCTTTTTGAGCTTGACGGTTCATCAGGTAATCATTGGTGATGTTGGCCTTGGGGACAAAGCTGCCAGGGGCCTCGTATTCCACATGAATACCCAAGCCCGCAGCCATGGCGCTTCGCTCCTCTTCTGTCAATGGGTGGGTAGGTTGCCAGTTCATGCTCCAAGCCCAGCAGCTGTGGTCGTCAATAGGCACCCAAACATGGCCGCCTAAGGCATGGTGTCCAAAAGGCGGAATCATGGAGAACCAAGGGAACAGCCATTGCGTGACACGCCAGTAAAAAGTGTCGGCATCGCCATTGCGTCGGCCGTAAAGAGTCAGACCAGTGGGGTTTTTGTCAATTTCAAACACCACATTGCCGTCGGCTTTGATGTAGTCCAGCGCTTTACATCCTTTGTGCATGGGGTCGCCATCCACCTCGTATCGGTGCACGTACGACACGTGGCTGGTGTCGATGCCGCCTTCCATGGCCTGCAGCCAATTGGAATATTGCAGACGCTTGGACACAAACACGTGGCTCTCAGGCAGCAAGCACCACTCCAGTTCAGGCGGGGCGGGTTGTTTATCTGCCGGGCCCATGTATGCCCACAAGATGCCACCGCGCTCTATGCAGGGGTAACCTTTGATGTGCATGCGCGAACATGCTTGGGGGGACGAGGGCACATCCACGCATTGGCCCATACCGTCAAACTTGACGCCGTGGTACGCACAGCGAATGCCGTTTTCTTCGTTGCGACCAAAAAACAGCGACACACCCCTGTGTGAACAAAACTCACCAATCAAGCAAGCCTTGCCATCGGTGTTGCGAAACGCGAGCAGTTTTTCGCCCAGTATTTGCACCCGCACTTGCGGACCATCAGCCTCTGAAATTTCGTTGCACTGCATCACGGGCACCCAATAACGGCGCATCAAATTGCCCATAGGGGTGCCTGGACCCACGCGGGTCAGCGCCTCGGACATGTCTTTGTTCATTCAGATCTCCAGATTCAGTCAGAGCTGGATTGTAATAAGATGCATGTCCATTAATTAGACTTTTAGTCCGTTTGGCGGACTAAAATTAGTTGCGCCACTCTCACCATTTGGTCAGGGCCCCGCATCGGGGACGCCACAAATCACACATGACTTCTATGCCTCACGGTGCACAGCACCCACAAACACCAGTCAAAAGCGACAGCGTGCGTGCAGTGATGCGAGCGCTGGACATCTTGAGCGCCTTCACCAAGACCGACCAGGGGCTTTCTGCATCGGATTTGCTCAAGCGCGTGGACCTCTCTCGCCCCACCCTTTACCGATTGCTGGGCACCCTGAGGGAAAAAAACTTCATCGTGTCGGTGGGCGAACCGCAAAAATTTCACCTCGGGCCCGCCGTTTCAAGGCTGGCCATGGCCAGCCCGCCCATCCCCGATTTGCAAAGCCTAGCCAGACCCGCCCTCCAGCGCCTGCAAGACTTGACCGGCGAAACCGTTGCCTTGTTTGTGCCCATGGGGACCATGCGACAGTGTGTGGACGAAATTGCCAGCCCCCAGCCTTTGAGCTTTAAGCGAGGCATTGGCAACTTGGAGCGGGTGATTTATGGCGCTACTGGGCGCATCATCTTGGCCCATTTGCTGGAGCCTTTTTTCAAAACCGAGCCCTTTGACGCCAAGGCCCTGATGGCCGAGTTGCAGAACTACACCGAGGGTTCTTCCACCCCCCCACAAGACTACTTAGATGAAATTCTGCGCATCCGCAGGCGGGGCTATGCGTTGAGCCGCAATGAACTGATTCAGGGCGCGGTGTCCGTAGCCGCCCCGATATTTGACGAGCACAACCAAATTGCAGGCTCTTTGGGTATTTTTGGACCCAGCGTGCGCATGCAGGCCGAACAGGTCAAACGCTGCGGGGCTTTGCTGGTGGACGCCGCCAGCGAAATTTCGCGCGCCATGCGCGAGACCCCTGCCAAAAGCTAAATGCGTGGCGCGGCCCGGAGCTGTCGCAAGTCATACACGGCCCAAATGGCCTCGCCAAAGGCGTTCAAGCGGGCCATGCTCAGGGTGGGTGGGCCGTCTTCATTGAAGGGCGAAATTTCGGGGGCTTCAGTGTCGTCTTCGGTCATGGCCACAATGTGTTGCAGCGCTTGCTCAAACAACTCGGCGGCTTCGGGGTCTTGAGGGGCTTGCCACAGCTCGGGCCAAGATTCCACGGCATACATAAACCCCAAGGCCCACACCTGAGCAAAAGAGGGCAGATCGTCTTCGTCAATGTCGTCGCGCTCTTGGGGCTCCAATGCAGCCACGGCGGCACGCACGTCCATCACCTCGGGTTGGTAGGCCGCGTCGTCTTCTAAATCTTTAATTTCAGTGTCCAGCTGGTTGACCACCTCTTGCCAGCGGCGACCCCAAAACGCCAGGAAGGCCTGAGCCTGCTCAGGCTGGGCAAAACCCAGCTGCGTGTGGTCCCAAGGCTGCTCGGGGGCAGTCTCTGCCTCGGGCGAGGGTCCCAGCAACACCGGCAAAAACTGCTCCGGCGTAAGCACCTGAGGGCTGCACATCAGCGCCGCCATAAAGCCCTCGCAAAACTCCCACTGCGGGGTCTCGTCGTCCAGCAGACGCCGCTCGTCGAGCAGGATGTCCAGTTCGTCAAAATCGTCGAGTTCTAGGGGAGTTGGGCTGGTGTTCATAAATTAACCATGTGGAGTTATGAACTATTGTCACGCCAAACCGTGACACTCGGCCACAAGCCAAGCGCATAAATTAACCATGCATTTTTGGTATTTAATTACTTATAATGCATGGATGATTGAACGCCATTTATTCTCTTTGGCTTTGGATGCCTTGGCCGACTCGCCCGCTATTGCTTTGTTAGGGCCGCGGCAGACTGGCAAAACCACCTTGGCCCTACGTATCAGCCAGCACTGCGAGCAAGCAGGCCTTGGGGGGCGTCTGTGCGGGAGCGTTTACCTAGACCTAGAGAGCCCCAGCGATAGACAAAAACTGACCGATGCCGAAGCGTATTTGCTGCAACACACCGACAAATTGGTGGTTTTGGATGAAGTGCAGCAAATGCCTGAGTTGTTTCAGGTGCTGCGCGGATTGATCGACCAGGGTCGAAGACAAGGTCTGAGTGCAGGTCGATTTTTATTGCTTGGTTCGGCTAGCGGTGAACTGCTTCGGCAATCCAGCGAAAGCTTGGCGGGGCGCGTCACCTATATGGAATTGCCGCCGCTTCAGCCTACAGAAGTGCAAGCCAACGAACAAGAAACTTTGTGGCTGCGGGGTGGTTTCCCAAATAGTTTTTTGGCGCCCAGCCTGCCTAAAAGCTTGGCTTGGAGGCAGAACCTCATCAAAACCTATTTGGAGCGTGACATACCTAGCTTTGGCGCACGCGTTCCGGCTGAAACTTTGCGCCGCTTGTGGACCATGCTGGCACACCAACAAGGTGGTTTATTGGACGTGTCACAACTGGGCAAGAACCTGATGCTGGACTCCAAAACGGTGCTTCGCTACCTGGACATGTTGGTCGATCTTATGCTGCTGCGCAGGCTGGAGCCCTGGCACAGCAACAGGGGCAAACGCTTAGTAAAGTCGCCCAAACTCTACGTACGTGACAGCGGTTTGTTGCACGCGTTACTAGGCATAGGCACACAAGATGCGTTGCTTTCTCACCCCGTGGTGGGAAACAGCTGGGAAGGGTTTGTATTGGAGTCTCTGCTCAATGCTGCGCCACTCAATACCAGCAGCGGGTTTTACCGAAGCAGTAACGGAGCCGAGGTGGATGTGTTGCTGGACATACCCGGCCAAGGCTTGTGGGCCATAGAAATCAAGCGTGGCATGACCAGCAAACCGAAACGTGGGTTTTACAACGCCTGCGAAGACGTGCAGCCCATCAAACGCTGGTTGGTTTACCCCGGCTCTGAAACATTTCCCGTGGGGGATGATGTACACATGATCGGACTGAGGGGAATTACAGAGCTCCTGCAAGGCTTGAGGCAAGAGGCGGGTTCCTAGCCGCTTGAGGGTCGCCCCTATAGGCACATGTCACTTCCCTCTGTTAAGTTAGCGTTTGTTCAAGAACCCCCCTCGGAAAGGCTTGGCTCATGCTGAACTTATTGGATGCCATTTACCCTTCGCGGTACACCGTTTTTGGCTTGTGTGTGTTGGGCTTTATGGCATGTGCGGGTTTCGGCTTGGCAGGCTTGGGCTCATCTGACACGGGTACCTTGCTGCTGGCTTTGGGCGGTGCGGTGGTATTTGGGGCGCTGGCCCTGCAGGGCGTGCTGGATGTGCGCCAAACGCGCCACGCCATTTTGCGCAACTACCCCGTGATTGGGCATTTGCGCTTCATGCTCGAGTTCATTCGCCCCGAAATTCGCCAGTACTTTATTGAAAGTGACAACGAGGGCAACCCGTTCTCTAGAGCCCAAAGGTCTTTGGTCTACCAGCGGGCCAAAGGCGAATCTGACAAACGCCCCTTTGGCACCATGCTGGACGTTCATGCCCAAGGCTACGAGTGGATCAACCACTCCATCACACCCACCCACATTGCCAGCCATGACTTTCGCGTGGTGATTGGCTCGCAACGAGCCAAGCCCTACAGCGCCAGCATATTTAATATTTCGGCCATGAGCTTCGGGGCGCTGAGTGCCAATGCCATCTTGGCGCTGAACTCCGGCGCTCAAAAGGGTAACTTTGCCCACGACACGGGCGAAGGCTCGATTTCGAAGCACCACCGCGTGCATGGTGGCGACCTGATTTGGGAAATTGGGTCGGGTTACTTTGGCTGCCGCAACGACGACGGCAGCTTTAACGAAGACAAGTTTGCGGCCAATGCGCTAGACCCACAGGTCAAGATGATTGAGCTCAAGATGAGCCAAGGGGCCAAGCCCGGGCACGGCGGCGTGTTGCCTGGCCCCAAGGTCACACCCGAAATTGCCGAAGCCCGTGGCGTTCCCGTAGGCGAAGACTGCGTGTCGCCAGCAGGACACAGCGCCTTTAGCACGCCCATCGAAATGATGCAGTTTGTAGACAAGCTGCGCACCCTCTCAGGGGGCAAACCCACAGGCTTTAAATTGTGCATTGGACACCCGTGGGAGTGGTTTGGCATTGTGAAGGCCATGTTGGAAACCGGCATCACGCCCGATTACATTGTGGTGGACGGCGCTGAAGGCGGCACCGGAGCTGCGCCGCTGGAATTTACCGACCATGTGGGCTCACCGGTACAAGACGGCTTGCTGCTGGTACACAACACATTGCGCGGCGTGGGCCTGCGCGACCGCATCAAAATTGGCTGTGCAGGCAAGGTGGTGAGCGCCTTTGACATTGCCCGCCTGATGGCCTTGGGCGCCGACTGGTGCAACAGCGGGCGCGGCTTTATGTTTGCGCTGGGGTGCATTCAGGCCCAAACCTGCCACACTGGCCACTGCCCCACCGGAGTGACCACGCAAGACCCCTTGCGACAAAAAGCTTTGGTCGTGCCCAACAAAGCCGAGCGGGTGTACAACTTTCACCAGCACACCTTGATGGCGCTCAAAGAACTGATTCAGGCCGCAGGCCTGAATCACCCGCGCGACATCACGGCCCACCACATCGTGCGGCGCAACAGCGACCAACAGGTGCGGTCGCTTGCGCAATTGATGTTGCCCAGCCTGATCAAAGGTGCATTGCTGGATGACGACCTCAAAACCCTGCCGCTCATTTACCAGCACCACTGGCCACGCGCCAGTGCGCACCAGTTTCACCAACCCTTTATTTGAGCTCTTAAAAGTCCGCAGCCTCCAGCAGGCGCGCTCCATGTTGCTCAAGCCGCTTGTGCATGCACAGGACAGCGCGGTCTTTGCTGAGCAAACTACACCCTTGTGCCACGGCCAAATCTATAAATTTTTGGTCGTCCGCGTCTTTGCAGGTGATGGGTGCTTTGGGCGGCACCCCGACCACCCTGGCAAGCAGGTCAAATTCACACAAAACCCAATCTGCCGCCCTCGAGACTGGACTCTGCGTAAGGTCTGGGTTGGAATATTTGGGGCCGAGTTGGCGTTGAGGGAGTCGCTTTTGAATGTGGGGGTAGTCCAGCACCCGCGCCAACTCGTCGCGCATGGGTGTGGTGGCCCACCATACCGTGGCGCCCGATTCGAGCGCTTTTAACAAAGCGGCAGTGGCGGGGTCTTGAAACACCCAAAGGTCTAGAACAATGTTGGTGTCCAACACCACAGCCGTTGAAACAGCTTTGGCGCTGGTCATGTCGACCTCAATGTCAAGGGCCTTAAGTTGGGTCATTCGGCTGAGTCGCTGGCGCGGCCTTGCCACGCGCGGTGCCCTGCACCATGTCAAATTTAAACAAACGGCATTCAATAGGGCCGTTCCACATGGGCACGCGGCGCGACTCTTTAAGCCGCATTTGGGTGGGCAACTTGAGATCAGGGGTCAGCAACCAAGCCGTCCACCCGGCGTAATGCTTTTTCCAATGGCTGGCCAGTTGCGTGAAAAATGCGCCCGCCCCATCGGGTGCTTGGGTGCCTGGCCTGTCCGACTCGTGCGATTGCATTTGAGGGGCTTCGCGCCCAAAGCCTGAGGACTTCACACCTGCCACACCGGCGGCTTCAATGCGCTCGCCATACGGGGGGTTGAGCACGATCACTCCAGGGGTGTCAGTAGGCGGCATGCGTTGCAAGGCGTCTCCACCGCGAAACTCAATCACATCAGCTACTCCCGCGCGCTCGGCGTTGCGCTGGGCAAAGTCCACCATTCGAAACGCCACATCGCTGCCGTACACCAAGGTGTGATCAGGAATATGTACCGCCTCAATGGCCGACTGGCGCAGCGCCTCCCAGACATGGGGCTGAAACGGCAACAGCTTTTCAAACCCAAAGCGGCGCTGTATGCCCGACGGAATACCACAAGCAATTTGAGCGGCCTCGATGCAGATGGTGCCGCTGCCGCAACAGGGGTCGTACAGGGCGGGGCGCGGGTTAACGTCGCTCCAGCCCGATGCGGCCAAAATAGCGGCGGCCAAGGTTTCTTTCAAAGGTGCGTCGCCCTTGTCTTCGCGCCAGCCGCGCTTGAACAGCGGCTCCCCAGAGGTGTCGATGTACACCGTAACCTGGTCTGAAGTGAGGTGGCCAAACACACGCACATCGGGCCAATGGGTGTCTATGCTGGGGCGCACATCGCCCGCGCGCGCGCGAAACCTATCGCACACAGCGTCTTTGATTCTGAGCGCCGCAAAGTTCAGACTTTTCAGCGGACTGTGCTGGGCCGTTAGCTCCACCTTAAAGGTTTGCGCCGGAGTGAACCAAATTTCCCACGCTACTTCAAACGCTGTGCGGTAAATGTCTTGCTCGTTGGCGTAAGGGCCATGAGCCAACTGCACCAGCACCCTTTGTGCCAAGCGGCTGTGCAAATTGAGCAGCAGCATGTCGCGCCAAGAGCCCTCCAGCTGCACGCCCCCACGGCGCTTGTGCACGGTCTGGTGAGGCACTTGAGTGATGCGCAACACCTCAGCCGCCAATAGGTCTTCTACGCCAGCGGCACAGGGCAAAAACAAGTGCAATGCGTTCACAAGGTCTTTCTTAAATGGGCTGGCGCAATGCGCAGTGCTTCGCGGTATTTGGCTACGGTGCGACGGGCACAGTCAATACCCTGCGATTTCAAGAGCTCCGAAATCGATTGGTCCGACAAGGGCTTTTTAACAGGCTCGGCCTCCACCAGTTGCCGGATCAGTGCACGCACTGCGGTACTGGAGGTTTGGCTGCCCGAGTCGTTGCCCAAGCCAGAGCCAAAAAAATATTTGAGCTCAAAGGTACCAAACGGCGTGGCCATGTATTTGGCGGTGGTCACCCGGCTGATGGTGGATTCGTGCATGCCAATTTCGTCGGCAATTTCGCGCAGCACCAAAGGCCGCATGGCCAACTCGCCGTGCACAAAAAAGTTGTACTGGCGCTCCACAATGGCGTTGCTGACCCGCACGATGGTGTCAAAGCGTTGCTGAATGTTGCGAATGAACCATCGCGCTTCTTGCAGCCGCTGCTGCAAGGCGGCAAAGTTGCTGGCGTCACTGCCCGATGCTTTGTAGCCTTTAAGGGCATTGGCGTACACGTCGTGCACGCGCAGCCGGGGCATGACGTCGGGGTTGAGTTGCACTTTAAATTGGGGACGCTGGGCAGGGCCGCTGCGCACCACCAAGACATCTGGCACCACCACTTGGCGCTCCACATCTACAAACCGGCGGCCGGGTTTGGGCTCTAGATGAGAAATCAGCACCAATGCTTCGCGCACCTCGGCCTCTGTGGCTCCACACAACTGCGCAAGCCTGCGTGCATCGCGCCTGGCCAAAAGGTCCAGGGGGTGCTGGCATATGCGCAGCGCCAAACGGCAAACCGATACGAGTGGCACATCAGGTTGATAGCCCTGCTGGCTGTGCCCCCGAAGTTGCGACTGAAGTTGCAAGGCCAAGCATTCACCCAAGTGTCGGGCACCCACGCCGGTAGGCTCCAAACTTTGCAGCATCTGCAACGCCACTTGAAAATGCGCCAACACCTCTTCTTGCTCGGCCAAGTCGGCGGGCGCTAAAGATTGGGCTAAAGACTCCAGGGTGTCTTCTAAGTAGCCCTCATCGTTGAGAGATTCGATCAAAAACTTGAGGGCGGCGCGGTCACCTTCACTTAATTTCAAGCCGCCTATTTGGGCATGCAGATGGTCTTGTAAAGACACCTGCTGGCGAGCCAGCTGCACCGCATCGGCACGGCCGTCTTCATCGGCTGCACCCCGAGGCAAGGCGTCGCCCCCCCATTCGCTGTCATCGGGCGAAAACTCCACGCTGCCGTCACCCTCCCAGCTTTGGCCGGAATCTTCAAAGGGCGCACTGGTGTCTGCATCTTGGGTGTAAGTGGCACTTTCTAAGGGCTCAGATGCGGAAGGCTCAGATGCAGAGGGCTCTAAAAAAGACGATTCATAGGTTGGGCCTATATCGGCATAGGGCGCGTCGGCGTGCTCAACCCCATAAGCTTCACGCTCAGCGGCTTCGGTGTCGCGTTCTAAAAAGGGGTTGTCATCGAGCATTTGCTCCACTTCTTGCTGAAGCTCCAGCGTGGAGAGTTGCAACAAGCGAATCGATTGCTGAAGCTGTGGCGTCAACGCCAAATGCTGCGAACCCCGCAGCGCCAAACCCTGCTTCATGCGGCCGCCTGCCTACATCCGAAAGTGCTCACCCAGGTAAACCCGGCGCACATCATGGTTGTCAACAATTTCCGCAGGCGTTCCTTGGGCCAGCACGCGCCCCTCGCTGATGATGTAGGCGTGGTCGCAAATGCCAAGGGTCTCGCGCACGTTGTGGTCGGTGATGAGCACCCCAATACCGCGCGACTTTAAAAAACTGATGATGCGCTGGATTTCAATCACCGCAATGGGGTCAATGCCCGCAAAGGGCTCGTCCAACAAAATAAAGCGAGGCTGGGTGGCCAATGCACGCGCAATTTCAACGCGACGCCGCTCGCCGCCTGAGAGGGACATGGCCGAAGAGTCGCGCAAGTGCTCGACGCGCAGGTCTTGCAGCAGTTCGGTCAAGCGCAGCTCAATGGCGGCCTCGCTTAAGGGCTTGCCCAGCTCATCCTCTTGCAGCTCCAACACGGCGCGCACGTTGTCTTCTACATTGAGCTTGCGAAAAATAGACGCCTCTTGCGGCAAATAACTCAGCCCCATGCGGGCGCGCCGGTGAATGGGCATGTGCTCCACCGGCTGATCGTCAATGCTGATGTGCCCGGAAGAGGCCCGCACCAAGCCCACGATCATGTAAAACGAGGTGGTTTTGCCTGCGCCATTGGGCCCCAACAGGCCCACCACCTCCCCCTTGCGCACCGTGAGCGACACGTCTTTGACCACCTCGCGGCTGCCGTAAAACTTTTGCAGGTGATTAGCCTGCAACTGGCTCACATTGCCAGAAATGGGGGCCGCACTTTCGCTCAAGGTCGATCCTTCAACGCAGGCGTCACCACCAGCGGTGTGGACACGGGGCGAGCGGGTGTGGCCACCGGTGCAGAGAATGCAGGGGTAGCCACTGATGTGGCTGCGGACGAACCCGCAGCAACTTCAGGCTTGGGGGTGAGCATGACCCGCACACGGCCGCGGCCGCCGGGCTGGGCTTTGCCTTGGGGTGCCCCGCCATCTACTGTGAACACGTCGGTGGTGTTGTCGTACTGAATCACTGCCCCTGTGGCCTCATCAGCCAGCTGGGCGCCACGCAGACGGCGCATGATGGCTTGACGGCTAAAGCGCACCCAATCTTGCTCGCCGTTGTACTCAATGACTTCGCCTTCGCCCTCAATAAATTCGTCCACACCTTCGCGCTTTTGCCTAAAAAACGCCAACTTTCCGGGTGCTGCTTTGGCCACACCAAACTGGTTGCCTTTGGGGTCTTCGCGCACGGTGATTTCTGCGCCGCGAATCACAATGGTGCCTTTGGTGAGCACCACATTGCCGGTGAACACGCTCACTTGCTCTCGGTCGTCAAAGCGCAGCGCGTCGGACTCAATGTGGATGGGCTTGTTTTTATCGGCTTTTTCGGCATGTGCCCAGCCAACCGTAAAACAAAGACAAAGCGTGGCGCTCAGGCCGCCCCCAAAAACGACTCTCAGCAGCAGCTTGGCCATCAACGTCCCTTGCGGGCTTCACCCAACAGGTATTCGGCCACGGCCAAAGCGCGTTCCATGCTTTTGGCCAAAGAGCCGTCGGTGTAATACCGCCCAGCAATGCCCAAAGCGGGTACGCCTTCGACTTTAAAGCCGTTGGTCAGTTGCGTGGCGCGGTTGGCTTTGGACTGCACCGCAAACGAGTTGAACTGCTCTACAAACTTGGCCTTGTCCACCCCTTGCTGCACCACCCAGTCGGTGATGGCCTCGGGTTGATCCAGACGCTTGCGCTCGGTGTGGATGGCGTAAAACACCTTGATGTGCATTTTTTCAAGAAGCCCCATGGCTTCTAGCGCGTAAAACAAGCGCTGCTGAGGCGCAAAGTCGCTTCTAAACGCCACCGGCACTCGCTTCACCACCACATCTTTGGGGGCACGCTTGGACCACGCATCAAACGTCGGCTCAAAGGCGTTGCAGTGCGGGCAGTTGTACCAAAAGAACTCCAGCAGTTCGAGCTTACCTGCAGGCACCTCGGATGGCACGGGTTTTTCCAAAGCCAAGAAGTCTTCCCCCTGTTGCGGCACGCGCGCCAATCCTGGCCCCTGCGCCCAAGCTGAAGACATGCCCACATACCCGGGCAAAGCCAGTGGCACGGCTTGTTGAATGAAGACACGACGTTTCATAACTATGGCTCTCCTAATGTGAAAGACACTCCAAAATAAAACTTCAGCTGCGCGTTAGCGCTGCACCCTGACCAACGAGGTTTCGTAACCACTGGCGTCCAGCCGGTCTTTGGATTTTTCGGCATCTTCGCGCCGCTCAAACGGGCCCACGCGCACCCGAAAGACTACCCGGCCCGACTGCTCGCGCTCAGACACTTTGGCATCAATACCCGCCAAAGACAATTTGGCACGCTGGCTTTCGGCGTCTTCAGTTGTGCGAAATGCCCCCACCTGTACAAAGTAGTTGAAGGGGTCAGCAGATTTTTCGGCCGATTTGGAGCGGGCCAAGTCGCCCAAGGGGTCGGCGGTAACGGCGGGCTTGCTTTCAGCCTTTGGGCTGGCCGCATCCGATTTGTCAGCGTTGGGCACCGCGTCTTCGGCCGATTTGGGTGTGGAAGTGGGCTTGGCCGGATTTTTGCCATAAAGCGGGGCATTGGGGTCCCAGTCTTTGTTTTTCTTTTCTTCTGCGGCGTCTTGGTCGGCGGTTCTAGATTGCCCCTTGTTCATAAACGGCAGAGGCACTTTGGTCACATACACCGCCACGGCCAGGGCCACGCCCAAACCCACCACCAGTCCGAGAATAAAGCCGAGAAATGTGCCGCCGCGTTGTAATTTCATGTTGTGCCTTACATTTTTTCAGGGGCGCTCACACTCAACAACGCCAAGCCGTTTTGCAGCACTTGGGCCGTGGCGGCAATCAGCGCGACGCGCGCGTTTTTAACGGCCACATCGTCCACCAAAATGCGCTCGGCATCGTAGTAACTGTGGTAGCAGGCGGCCAGATCGCGCAGGTAAAAAGTGACGTCGTGGGGCGCAAAGTCTTGGGCCGCGGCCTGCAGCATTTCGGGGTACTTAGCCAGCTGCATCATGAGCGACTGCGCGGCAGGACTGTCCAGCGGGGACAAGTCCACCTGAGTCCAATCGGGATGCGGAGCTTGCTGGCCTAAAACGGGTTGCTGACGCGCCTCGCGCCAAGCTGCCATGACCGAACAAATACGGGCGTGGGCGTATTGGACGTAGTACACCGGGTTGTCGTTGTTTTTTTGAACCGCCAAATCCACATCAAAGGTGTATTCGGTATCGGGTTTGCGGCTGAGCAAAAAGAAGCGCACCGCGTCTTTGCTGGTCCATTCAATCAGGTCGCGCAGCGTCACATAACTGCCAGCACGCTTGGAAATTTTCACCTCTTGCCCACCGCGCATCACCCGCACCATGGTGTGCAACACGTACTCGGGGTAGCCCTCGGGCACGCCCATGCCCACGGCCTGCAAACCCGCGCGCACGCGGGCAATGGTGCCATGGTGGTCGGTGCCCTGAATGTTGATAACCCGCTTAAAACCGCGCTGCCATTTGGTGATGTGGTAGGCCACGTCGGGCACAAAATAGGTGTAGCCGCCCTCGGTGGTTTCGCCGTCGTCGCCCAACTTGGCCGACTTTTTCATGACGCGGTCTTTGTCGTCCCCGTAGTCGGTGGTTTTAAGCCACAAGGCGCCGTCTTGCTCGTAAGTGTGCCCGGCAGCCCTCATGGCCTCTACAGCAGATTCCACGCGGCCGCTGGTGTAGAGGCTGCTTTCTAGGTAAAAGTTGTCAAAACGCACGGCAAAGGCTTTGAGGTCTAAGTCTTGCTCGCGCCTGAGGTAAGCCACGGCAAATTCGCGCATGCTGGCCAAGTCGGCGGGGTCGCCAGACGCGGTAAAGCTGCGGTCGTCCGACACCACCGTTTTTTGAGCTAAAAAGTCCGCCGCAATGTCGGCAATGTAGTCGCCGTTGTAGGCCGCGGCCTGGGGGCCGCTGGGCCATTCGGCATCACCGGGCTTGAAGCCCTGCACGCGCAGGCGCACACTTTGCGCCAGAGTGTCAATTTGCACACCGGCATCGTTGTAATAAAACTCACGGTACACCTCGCAACCTTGGGTTGCAAAAAGGTTGCACAAGGCGTCACCCAGAGCCGCTTGCCGACCATGACCCACATGCAAGGGGCCCGTGGGGTTGGCCGACACAAATTCCACCAGCATGCGCTCGTTCGGCAACACAGGCTTGCACCCAAAGCGCTCGGCTTGAGCCAACACCTCACGCACCACTTGCTGCTTGGCCGCGGGTTTGAGCTTGAAATTGATAAACCCCGGCCCGGC
>CAMAXR010000031.1 GCA_945862195.1 Hylemonella gracilis | reverse complement strand
GGGCGAGTCGCTGGTAGAGCCCGCCGGGCAGTCGGGTGACTTCGCCGTCGAGCTCAAGCGTCATCAGTTCGGCTTGCAATTGCGCGGTGGGTTGACCGGTGCGGGCTTGCAGCGCATCGAGGCTCACGGGGTCAAAGCCCAAGGCGCGCAAGAGCTCGGTGTCAATGGGCGATTCGCTGTCTTCTGGGTGGTTGATGGGCGTTAAACGACGTTCTTGCGCGGGTTGGACGTGCAGCTCTTCCAGCACGTCTTGGGCCGTCTCCACCAGCTTGGCGCCTTGGCGGATCAGCGCGTGGCAGCCGCGGGCTTGCGGGGCGTGGATGGAGCCCGGTATGGCAAACACCTCGCGCCCCATATCGGCCGCGAGGCGGGCGGTGATGAGCGAGCCCGACTGCAGCGCCGCCTCAACCACCAAGGTGCCGCTGGACACGGCGGCAATAAGGCGGTTGCGCTTAGGAAAATTTGCCGCCAAGGGGGGCGTGCCCAGCGGACATTCGCTGATCAACAGGCCGTGGCTGGCAATACGGCGGGCCAGTGTGTGGTGCGCTTTGGGGTACACGCGGTCTATGCCGGTGCCTACAAATGCGATGGTGGCCAAGCCCCGATCTTGGTCAGCGTCTAGGGCGTCTAGAGCATCAAGGGCGCCTTCATGCGCCGCACCGTCAATGCCCAAGGCCATGCCCGACACGATGGTCAAGCCTGCTTGGGTCAGGCTGTACGCAAAGTCGCGTGCGTTGATGATGCCTTGCGGGGTGGGGTTGCGGCTGCCCACCATGGCCAACAGTCGGTCGCTCTGAAAGGCTGTGTTCAAAAGGTCGGTTCGGCCCACCAGATACAGCATGAGGGGCGGGTCTTCCAGTTGAAGCAAGCAGGCGGGGTAATCGGGGTCGCCCAAGGTCAAAATGCAGCGACCCGCAGGCACGCCGTCGGGGCCGGGGGGGGTGAGCAGCCAGTTCCAGGTGTCTTCGGTAAGCGCGGCCAAGTCTTCGGGCTCGCGGCTTAAGGCGTTGGCTTGCGCGGCTGTCACCAGCTGGCTCAGGGTGGTGTGCGACTGCGCCCAAATGGCGCTGGGCAGCCCCAAGGCTTTGAGCAGCTTGCGGGCCGAGGCTGGGCCCACACCTGGGGTGGTGCACAAACGCAGCCAGTGGTTCAGGTCTTCGCGATCCAGCGTCATGTGCAGGCTCTAGTTGACCCGGCTGCGGGCATGAGGGTCGCCCACAAGGCGGTCGCCCACGCGCACCCCGTCCACCGTGTTTAAAACGAGGCCGTAAGACAGCTGCTCATAGGTTTGAAAGACCAGCAGCCAGCCGTTGGGCTCGTCGGGTAATTTCATCAGAGTCGGGCTTTGCAGCTGGGCGCCTGCTTTCAGGATGTTCAACACATGGCCCGCCTTTAAGCCGTCGCGGCGGCCTAAATTCAAGCTCACCACTTGGTTCTGCCCCGCATTGACCACGGCGCTGCCGTACATGGACACAATGCGCCCCTCCATGGCCCGATCGGGGCTGCGCGGCACCATGTTTACATAGGTGCGTTCAGGCTCAGGCAGCAGCCGGTCGCCCACCCGAACCTCTTCTTTGGAGTTCACAATTTCCATGCGCGCAGGCACGGTCACCGCCAACATACGGCCATCGGGGCCAGCCTCAAAGGTTTGTGATTCGCTCTGCAGCAGCACGGCCTTGCCTAGGTAATGCGCTTCATATCCCAAAACCTGCTGGGTGATGGGGTCTTTCAGGGGGCGGGCATTGCGAAACAGGCGCCACAAAGGTTTGGCGCGAACGGCAGTTTGATCCAGCGGCAGGCTATCGGTGCCCAAGGCATAGGCGCGGTCGCCACGACTGAGCATGACGTGGTGATCAGACGTGGCCACCACTCGGGGGGCGTGGTCCATGTCGTGGGCGTCCACTACCAAAGCCTCAGACCAAAAAGGCTCCAACACTTCAGTGCGTAAAGCCGTTATGGCTCGAGGGTCCCAAGCTTGGGCTCGAATGCGGGGTGAAAAGCGCACCGTGGGCAGATCTGCCGTGACCACGTTGTCAGCGCCCCAAGCACAGTGGGGCAACAGGGCGGAGATCAGCGCTAGAAAAAGGAAACGCGCCAGAAAAGGTGAACCTGAGGACACAAACATGCCAAAATTTTGGAGGTCGAATGTGTCAGGACATGGGCAAACCCCGCAAACAGGGTGAAAATACGAGCCCAATTTGTACTTACAGTACTTACAGATATGGCACTGCTCTCCATTCTTCAATTTCCCGATCCGCGCTTGCACCAGGTCGCCCGCCCGGTAGACGTGGTAGGCGCGCGCATTCAGGCGCTGGTGGCCGACATGCTCGAGACCATGTACGAGGCGCGTGGCATAGGCTTAGCCGCCACGCAAGTGGATGTGCACGAGCGTCTGATCGTGATGGACGTGTCCGAAGAACGTGACCAACCGTTGGTGCTGATCAACCCCGAACTGGTTTGGGCCAGTCCCGAGCGGCAAATCAACGAAGAAGGCTGCTTGTCGGTGCCGGGCATTTACGACGGTGTGGAGCGCCACCTTGAAGTGCATGTGCAGGCTTTGGATGCCAACGGCCAACGCCAAGTGCACCAAGCCGAGGGCCTGATGGCGGTGTGTGTTCAACACGAAATGGACCATTTGCTGGGCAAGGTGTTTGTGGAATACCTCTCGCCGCTCAAGCGCAACCGCATCAAAACCAAAATGGTCAAAGCCCAACGCGAGACGCAGCGTTGACGCCCGCTGCCGTGCGGGTGGTGTTTGCCGGTACCCCAGAATTTGCCCGTACAGCTTTAGAGCGTTTGGTGCAAGCTGGTTACCAAGTGGTGTTGGTGCTGACCCAGCCCGACCGCCCTGCCGGGCGCGGCATGAAGCTGCAACCCTCGCCGGTCAAGCAGTTCTCGCTGGAGCAAGGCATACCCGTGTCCCAGCCCCAAGGACTCAAGCTTGAGGGCAAATACCCCCAAGATGCGGCGGACGCCCAAGAGGCGCTGCAAGCCGCCCGTGCCGACGTCATGGTGGTGGCCGCTTACGGGCTCATCCTGCCCCTATGGGTGCTGCAGACTTTTCGGTGGGGTTGCCTCAACATTCATGCGTCTTTGCTGCCCCGCTGGCGTGGTGCGGCGCCCATCCACCGTGCCATTGAGGCGGGCGACATCCAAACCGGGGTGACCATCATGCAAATGGACGCGGGCCTAGACACCGGCGACATGCTGCTGGTGCACACCGTGGGCGTCACTCCGCAAGACACCACCGCCAGCTTGCACGACCGCTTGGCCCACTTGGGCGCAGACATGGTGGTACAGGCCTTAGAGCTGGCCGCCAGGAGCGGCTTAAAGCCTCAAGCCCAGCCGCAAGACGGCATCACCTACGCCCACAAAATTGAAAAAGCCGAGGCCCAGCTCGACTGGAACCTCCCCGCACAAGCCCTAGACAGAAAGATTCGGGCCTTCAACCCCTTTCCGGGCGCTGCCGCCAGCTTTGGTGGAGAGGTCGTGAAAATTTGGGGCGCAAAGTTGGATGCAGAACCCAATGAAAGCCTCAATACGGCTGAGTTAAATCGAGCTGAGCCCGGCACCATCCTGTCCAGCGGACCCGAAGGCGTGTGTGTGCAATGTGGCCAAGGCCGCTTGTGGCTCTCCGAGCTGCAGCGCGCGGGCGGCAAGCGGCTTGCGGCAGCAGACTTTGTGCGCGGGTTTGACTTGACCGTGGGGGAGCGTTGGGCGGTGCTCAGATGAACCCCCTGTTCGGCCGCCTGCAGCGCTTGGTGCGACACCCAGAATTCAGGCGCGGAGCGGTGGACGCGACGTCTCTTGCGCCAGGCTTGGCCGCTTGGGGCTTGATGACGGGTGTGGCCATGATCAAGTCCGGCATGAGCATGACCGAGGCGCTCGCCATGGCCTTGCTGGTGTTTGCGGGCAGCTCCCAGTTGGCGGCCATTCCCTTGCTGGCCGCGGGGGCGCCGGTGTGGGTGATTTTGGCCACCGTGTTTTGCGTCAACCTGAGGTTTGTGGTGTTCAGCGTGCACCTGCGCGATTACGTCATGCACCTGCCCCGGCCCATGCGGCTGGTGGTGGGCTACCTCACGGCCGACCAAAGTTATGTGCTGCTCACGCGCCGCTTTCCGGATGCTGCCGACCCCCTAAGGTTGCAGGGTGCTGCCTTAGCTGCCGCGCGCCAAGACCGTGTGGCTTTTGTGCTGGGCACGGTGGCAGTCAATTGGACCAGTTGGCAAGTGGCGGGCTTGTTGGGGCTGGCCATGGCGCACTCTTTACCCACGTCTTGGGGTTTGGGTTTTGCGGGTATTTTGGCTTTGGTGGGCGTCACGTGTTCATTGGTCAACACACGTCTGCGCGCCGTCTCGGCGTTGGTGGCGGGTGCCGCCGCCGTGGCGGCCGTTGCCCTGCCATTCAAGCTCAATATTGTGGTGGCCATTGCAGTTGCCGTCGCTTTGGTCGCTTTGCTGGAGCCCGCACGCCATGAATGAAACCGATGCTTGGACCTTAGGGGTCATTGTGCTGATTGCCGTCAACACCATGGTGACGCGCTCGTTCTTTTTCATTCCCAATCGGTCTTGGCCCTTGCCTGCTTGGCTGCAGCGGGGCTTGCGGTACGCCCCTATTGCGGCGTTGGCCGCGGTCATCACGCCCGAGGTGGTCATGACGCAAGGCATATGGATCAGCACCTGGCAAGACGCCCGCCTGTTTGGGGTGGCTGCAAGCGTGGCTTGGTACTACTTGCGCCGCCACAACCGTTACGTGACGCTGGAAACCCTGTTGGTGGGGATGGCGGTTTATTTGCCCTTGCGGATCGTACTGGGCTGGTGAGTCCCTATGTTGGTAAGTCCCTATCTCATAGGAGCTGGCCTGCCGCCTAAAATTCGTCCAAGCCTCAAATGTGTCCGCTGTGACATGTACGTTTCTATTACAACAACAAGCTCTCACTTTCACCTTCTTTATGAATTTCATCCGCTTTACTGACCTGTGCGCGCAAGGCCGCGTGCAAGGCCAACGTGTGTTCATCCGTGCCGACCTCAATGTGCCGCAAGACGACGAGGGCCACATCACCGAAGACACGCGCATACGCGCCTCGGTGCCGTGCATCCGCATGGCGCTAGAAGCCGGGGCTGCGGTCATGGTCACCTCGCACTTGGGGCGGCCCACTGAGGGCGAATTCCACCCACAAGACACCTTGGCCCCCGTGGCGCAGCGCCTGGGCGAATTGCTCGGCCAAAGTGCGCCGCATGGCGTGCGCTTGGTCTCGGATTGGTTGGACGGCGTGCAGGTGGCCCCAGGCCAAGTGGTGCTGTTGGAAAACTGCCGCATCCACAAAGGTGAAAAAAAGAACGACCCCGAACTGGCCCAACGCATGGCCAAGCTGTGCGACATCTTTGTGCACGACGCCTTTGGCACCGCCCACCGCGCCGAGGCCAGCACCTACGGCATTGCGCAGTTTGCGCCCATCGCCTGTGCCGGTCCCCTGCTGGCCGCCGAAATGGATGCCATTTCGCGCGCGCTCAGCCACCCCAAACGCCCGCTGGTGGCCATCGTGGCGGGCTCCAAAGTGTCCACCAAACTGACGATTTTGAAATCTTTGGCCGACAAGGTGGACCAGCTCATTGTGGGCGGGGGCATTGCCAACACCTTTATGTTGGCTGCCGGCTTGCCCATAGGCAAAAGCCTCGCCGAGCCCGATTTGCTCGATGCTGCCCGCGAGGTCATGGCCCTCATGAAAGCGCGGGGGGCTGCCGTGCCCATTCCGGTGGACGTGGTCACCGCCAAAACCTTCAAGGCCGACGCACCGGCCCAAATCAAGGCGGCCGCTGCCGTGGCCGACGACGATTTGATTTTGGACATTGGCCCTCAAACTGCCGATCTGTTGGCGGCTCAGTTGCGCGGCGCGGGCACCATTGTGTGGAACGGTCCCGTGGGCGTGTTTGAGTTTCCGGCCTTTGAAAACGGCACCCGCACCCTGGCGCACGCCATTGCCGACTCTGATGCGTTTTCTATTGCCGGCGGCGGTGACACTTTGGCCGCCATTGCCAAATACGGCATCGAGCAAAAGGTGGGGTACATCTCCACCGGCGGCGGCGCTTTTTTAGAAGTGCTGGAGGGCAAAACCCTGCCCGCCTTTGAAATATTGCAGCAGCGTGCTGTAAGTTAAACGCACGATTCAATCCACCACAGGGAGCCCACATGACCTATCGCGCCACCAAAATTGTGTCCACGCTGGGGCCCGCCTCCAGCGAACCGGCCTTGCTCGAGCAAATGATCCGTGCGGGCGTCAACGTGGTGCGCTTGAACTTCAGCCACGGCAAGGCGCAAGACCATATAGACCGGGCGCAACTCGTGCGCGAGGCGGCCCAGCGCGCCGGTTGCGAGGTGGCCATCATGGCCGACCTGCAAGGCCCCAAAATTCGCGTGGGCAAGTTTGCGGACAACAAGGTGATGCTCGCCACGGGTCAGGCTTTTGTGCTGGATGCGGCCCGCACCGAACTGGGTGACGCACAGGGCGTGGGCCTAGACTACAAAGAGCTGCCTCAAGACGTGAAGTCTGGCGACGTGCTGGTGCTCAATGACGGCATGATCGTCATGCAAGTCCAGACCGTCAAAGGCCACGCGGTGCATTGCACCGTGACCCAAGGTGGCGAGCTGTCCAACAACAAGGGCATCAACAAAAAGGGCGGCGGCCTGACCGCCCCCGCACTCACTGCCAAAGACATGGAAGACATCAAAACAGCCATGAGCTTTAAGGCCGACTATGTGGCGGTGAGCTTTCCCCAAAACGCCACCGACATGGAAATGGCGCGTCAGCTGTGCAATGTGGCCGCCGCCGAGTTGGGGCACAAGCCGCACCTGATTGCCAAAATCGAGCGGGCAGAGGCCATTCCCAAGCTCGAAGAAATTTTGCGCGCCAGCGACGGCATCATGGTGGCGCGGGGCGACTTGGCCATTGAGGTGGGCAACGCTGCTGTACCCGCGCTGCAAAAACGCATGATCCGCATGGCGCACGACATGGACAAAACCGTCATCACCGCCACCCACATGATGGAGTCCATGATCCACAACCCCATGCCCACCCGCGCCGAGGTGAGCGATGTGGCCAACGCCGTGCTGGATGGGTCGGATGCGGTTATGACCTCTGCCGAAACCGCTGCCGGCAAATTCCCGCTTGAAACCGTGGTGGAAATGGCCGCCGTGTGTGTGGCTGCCGAAGAAGCTGAAGAGGTGGAGCTGGACGCCGACTTTTTAGGCAAAACCTTCACCCGTATAGACCAGTCCATCGCCATGGGCGCGCTCTTTACCGCGTACCACATGGGGGTCAAAGCCATTGTGGCGCTCACCGAAAGCGGATCCACCGCGCTGTGGATGAGCCGCCACAAAATCCACATTCCTATTTACGCCCTGACCTCGCGCGAAGCCACCCAGCGCAAGATGACGCTCTACCGCAACGTCACCCCCTTGCTCATGCCCACCAGCAACGACCGCGACACCGCCATGCGAGAAGCCGAAACCAGCCTCAAACAAAAAGGCATTTTGAAAAGCGGCGACCGCTACGTGATCACCTGCGGGGAGCCCATGGGTGCCCCCGGGGGTACCAATATGCTCAAAATTTGCTTGGTGGCCTGAGCCTAAAATCCGGCCAAACCCCGTTTTGTAAAACTCCCTGAAAGACCCCCCTATGGCACTCGTCTCCATGCGTGAACTGCTTGACCACGCCGCAGAACATGCTTACGGCATTCCAGCCTTCAACGTGAACAACCTAGAACAGGTTCAGGCGGTCATGGAAGCCGCTAAAGAAACGGGCGCTCCGGTGATTCTTCAGGCCAGCGCGGGCGCACGCAAATACGCGGGCGAAGCCTTCATCAAGCACCTGATTGCCGCCGCGGTAGAGACCTACCCCCAGATTCCCTTGGTCATGCACCAAGACCACGGCCAAAACCCCGGCGTGTGCCAAGGCGCCATTGATTTAGGTTTCAGCTCGGTCATGATGGACGGCAGCCTTGAGGGCGACGGCAAAACCATTGCCAGCTACGAATACAACCTGGACGTGACCAAGCAAGTGGTTCAGATGGCCCATGTGCGTGGCATCACCGTAGAAGGGGAGTTGGGTTGCCTAGGTTCATTGGAAACCATGAAAGGCGACAAAGAAGACGGCCACGGCACCGACGCCACCATGACCCGCGAGCAGCTGCTGACCGACCCCGAGCAGGCGGCCGACTTCGTCAAGCAAACCCAAGTGGACGCGCTGGCCATTGCCATTGGCACCAGCCACGGGGCTTACAAATTCAGCCGCAAGCCCACCGGCGACATTTTGGCCATTGAGCGCATCAAAGAAATCAACCGCCGTATTCCCAATACCCATTTGGTCATGCACGGCTCCAGCAGCGTCCCCCAGGAGTTGCTGGCGGTGATTCGCCAGTTTGGCGGCCAAATGAAAGAAACCTACGGCGTGCCGGTGGAAGAAATCCAAAAAGCCATTCAGTTTGGTGTGCGCAAAATCAACATCGACACCGACATCCGTCTGGCCATGACCGCCGCAGTGCGAAAGTTTTTGGCCGAAAACCCCGAAAAATTTGACGCCCGCGAATGGCTCAAGCCTGCGCGCGAGGCTGCCAAGGCCGTGTGCAAAGCCCGCTACATTCAGTTTGGCTGCGAAGGTCAAGGCGCTAAAATCAAAGGTGAAACCTTGCAGGTGATGGCGGACAAGTACAGCCGCGGCGATTTCGCGCAGATGGTGCACTGAGCGTGCCGGGTTTGCTCCAAAGCACCCTGCATTCGCTGCCTTTGCTGGCGCGCGGTAAGGTGCGCGACAACTATGCCGTGGGCGACGACCGCATTCTGATGGTGGCTTCAGACCGCATCAGCGCGTTTGACGTCATCATGGGCGAGCCCATTCCGGGCAAAGGTGAATTGCTCACCCAAATGGCTTTGTTTTGGTTTGACAAGCTCGCGCACATTTGCCCTAACCACCTCACGGGCCAAGCCCCTGAAAGCGTGGTGCAAGCCGACGAAATAACCCAAGTGGCGCGCCGCTCCATGCTGGTCCAGCGCTTGAAGCCCATTCCCGTGGAAGCGGTGGTGCGTGGCTATTTGGCAGGCAGTGGCTGGACCGAATACCAAGCCCACCAAGCTGTGTGCGGCGTACCGCTGCCTAAGGGCCTACAAAACGCCAGCAAGTTACCGCATCCCATCTTCACGCCAGCGGCCAAAGCGGCGGTGGGCGACCACGACGAAAACATCACCTACGAGCAGGTGGTTGACATGATCGGCGACCATTTGGCTGAGAGCATCAAGGCCGTCAGCATGACTTTGTACGAAACCGCGCGTGACGTGGCCGCGGCCAAGGGCATCATCATTGCCGACACCAAGTTTGAGTTTGGTTTGGATGCCCACAATAACCTTGTGTTGATGGACGAGGTGCTCACGCCCGATTCTTCGCGCTACTGGCCGGTTGAAGGGTATGAGGCCGCCTTAAAAGCAGGCCAAAACCCACCGAGTTTTGACAAGCAGTTTTTGCGCGACTGGCTGGAACACGCCACGTTGGAGGGCAAACCGTGGAACAAAACCGCGCCTGCCCCCGCGCTGCCTGCGGATGTGATTCAAAAGACCCTAGCCAAATACAAAGAGGCTTTGGCGCGCTTGTTGTAACTGGCGTTCAGTTCAGCGCCATGCTGAGCTTGCGGCGGTAGGTCGACACCAAGGCGCTTTGCTCGTCTTCTTGCACGGCGGCGTGTCCTGCCAGCTCGATACCGCCAGCCGATTTGCCCACCGCCTGCGGCCCTGCTTTGGGTTTGGGCGGGGTCATCAGCTCCAGCAGCGCCACAAAAGTTTTGCGGGGTGCTTGCTCGCCCCAGCTTTTGTCGCGCATCACAATTTCCAGCAATTCATCTAGGGCCTGGGTCCAGGCGCCTTGGGCAATCAGCACACGGCTTTTGTCAAAGCGGGCGTCAAAGTCGCGTTTGTTGGCGGCTATCAGCGCGTCAAACTGGTCTAGGCTCCAGTCCCCGCGGTCATGGTTGGCGGCAAACTCCAGCGCCTTGAGCCACTGCTGCAGGGCTTCAAAACGCAAGGCTGCAGGAATACGCGTGAGCGTGGGCGCCAAGGTGGTTTGGGCCACGTCAAAGTGCCCGGTTTGAATGAGCAACTTGATGTAATCAAAGCGCGCGTCGTCGTTGGCGGGGTCTTTTTCAAGGGCTTGGGCCAAGCGCTGCAGCGCGGCGTCCACATCGCCGGACTCCAGTTCTTCTAAGGCCTCTTGGGCCTCGGCTTCGGCCTCCAGGGCATCTTCGCTGGGCAAGTGCTTGTCTAAAAACTCACGCAACTTGCCTTCAGGCAGCGCACCCATAAAACCGTCTACGGGCTTGCCTTCCATCATCAGCACACAGGTGGGGAGGCTGCGAATGCCAAATGCGGTGGAGAGCTGTTGCTGCTCGTCCGAGTTCACCTTGGCCAACACAAAGCGCCCGCCGTAGGCAAGCTCGAGCTTTTCCAAAATGGGGCTGAGCGATTTGCAAGGGCCGCACCAAGGCGCCCAAAAATCGACCAGCACAGGCACGGTTTGCGAGGCTAAAAGCACCTCGGTTTCAAAATTTTCAGCGGTGATATCGATCATTTGGACCTGTCGTGTGTGAAGAAACTTAAAATCAGGGCATGAACCCCATCATCGGCGTTGTCATGGGTTCCAGCTCCGACTGGGACACCATGCAAGAAGCAGTCAAGATTCTCCACCAGTTTGGCGTCCCACATGAGGCGCGCGTGCTCTCGGCGCACCGCATGCCAGATGATATGTTTGATTACGCGCAAACCGCCGTGTCGCGCGGGCTGCAAGCCCTCATTGCCGGGGCTGGTGGTGCGGCGCATTTGCCCGGCATGTTGGCGGCCAAAACCACGGTGCCCGTGCTGGGCGTGCCTGTGGCCAGCAAACACTTGAGCGGGGTGGACTCTTTGCACAGCATTGTGCAAATGCCCAAAGGCGTGCCGGTGGCCACCTTTGCCATTGGCCCGGCCGGGGCGGCCAATGCGGCGTTGTTTGCAGTGGCCATGCTCGCCCACCACAACGCTGGTCTGCGCCAGCAGCTCGATGCGTTTCGGGCCGAGCAAACCGCCGCTGCCCGCGCCATGAGCTTGCCGCCCATTTCCTGAGCCCTTATCTCCACACAGTCAGCGTTTGGTGAGCTCTTTACCTTTAAAGCCCCTGCTTCCCGGCACTATGGTGCAAGGGCAACCCGCCATCTTGGGCGTCATGGGTGGCGGCCAACTGGGGCGAATGTGGACCCAAGCCGCGCAGCGCATGGGCTATGCCACGGCCGTGCTCGACCCTGATGCCGAAAGCCCTGCTGGCCTCATCAGCCACCACGCCATCACCGCCGCTTATGACGACCCCGCCGGTTTGGCCCAATTGGCGCAGCTGGCGCATGCCATCACCACCGAATTTGAAAACGTACCCGCCGCCGCTCTTGAGCAGCTGGCGCGCCTGCGGCCGGTCGCCCCCTCTGCGGCCTGCGTGGCTGTTGCCCAAGACCGCCTCCAAGAAAAAGCCCATTTCCAGCGCTGCTTGGACGCCAAGGGCGTGCCAGTAGCGCCTTTTGCCAGTATTCAAACCCTAAAGGACCTGCAAGCGGTGCCGCCGGGCTTGTTGCCGGGCATCTTGAAAACCGCCCGCATGGGTTACGACGGCAAAGGCCAAGTGCGCGTGGCCAACCCTGCCGAGCTGCAAGCCGCATGGGCGCAGCTCCAGCACGTGCCCTGCGTGCTGGAACAACTGCTGCCTCTGGTGGCTGAGTGTTCGGTGCTGGTGGCGCGCGGGGCCGACGGCAGTTGCGTGAACTTTCCGGTGCAGCGCAACCTGCACCGCAACGGCATTTTGGCCATGACCGAGGTTTACCCCGGCAATGTGCCGGCAGATTTGGCCGAGCAGGCGGTGGCCGCCACGCGCCAAATTGCTCAGGGGCTGAGCTATGTGGGCGTGTTGTGCGTCGAGTTTTTTGTGTTGGACGCCGCTTCGCCCCAAGCCCAAGGGCTGGGCCGCTTGGTGGTGAACGAAATGGCGCCGCGCCCCCACAACAGTGGGCACTACACCCTAGACGCGTGTGACCAGTCTCAGTTTGATTTGCAGGTGCGCACCATGGCGGGCCTCCCCTTAACGGCCCCGCGCCTGCACAGCGCGGCCATCATGCTCAACCTTTTGGGCGACTTGTGGCTTGCGCACGCAGGCATGCCGCCTTGGGACGCTGTGCTGGCCCTGCCTGGCACCCACTTGCACTTGTACGGCAAAACCCAGGCGCGTGCGGGTCGCAAAATGGGCCACCTCAACATCACCGCGGCCACGCCGCAAGAGGCCCGTGCCGTGGCGCTTGAGTCCAGCGCCCTGTTGGGGTTGCCGCTGGACTTTGACGTGGACTCCAAGCCCCTTTGACCTACCCCGCCATTCAAGAAGCAGCGCAAGCCCTAAAAGCGGGCGAACTTTTGGGTTTGCCTACCGAAACTGTTTATGGCTTGGCCGCCAATGCCGACGACGCACAGGCCGTAGCGCTCATATTTGCAGCCAAAGGCCGCCCCACCGACCACCCGCTCATCGTGCATGTGGCGCACGCCCACTTTGAGGCGGCGTTGGCGCATTACGCCAGCGAGGTGCCTCCAGTGGCCCACCAGCTCATGCGGGCCTTTTGGCCGGGGCCTTTAACGCTTGTTGTTCCCAGGCGTGCCGGTGTGGCACAGGCTGCTGCTGGTTGGCAAGCCTCTATTGGTCTGCGTTGCCCGGCGCATCCGCTGGCTCAGGCGGTGTTGGAAGCTGCGTGGGCTCTGGGGGTGCGGGGCGTGGCCGCGCCCAGCGCCAACCGGTTTGGCCGCGTCAGCCCCACCAGCGTGGCGCATGTGCGCGAAGAGTTGGGCCCCAATTTGCACGTGATCGACGGCGGCTCCTGCCAAGTGGGCATTGAATCCACCCTCATCGACTGCACCCGCGGCCAGCCCGTGCTGCTGCGCCCCGGCAGCATCAGCCCTGCAGACATTCAGGCCGCCTGCGGCGTGCAGGTGCTCAATGCGCAGCAAGCCGCCGCACTGGGCAGCCTCACCCAACCCGCGCCGCGCGCCTCGGGCACCTTGGCCTCGCACTACGCGCCGGCAGCGCGGGTGCATTTGCTGCCTTGGGACCAGCTGCAACCCACGGTGCTCCAAGCGGCAGCGCATGCAAAAAACAATCAAGTGGCGGTGTACAGCCGCGCCGCATGGCAAGAGGCGGGCGTGTTGTGGCGCCCCATGCCCCATGCCCCTCAAGACGCCGCCCACGAGCTGTTTGCCGTGCTGCGCGAGCTCGATGCCTTGGGCGTCTCAGACATTTTTGTGCAGGCCCCACCCGCCCATACCGAGTGGGATGGCGTGCGCGACCGCTTAACCCGGGCGTCCGCCTAGCAGACAAGCTGGCCCCGTTTCTAGGTGTAAGTCTGAGGTCGTCGGGCCTCGGGTTTGCCCTATATTGGTGTGTTGTTGGGCTGTTTTGACCCCTACCTTCCCCCAAATCTTTCCCCCCTTAAACCTCCATGAAAACCGCACTCCACCTCATCAACGGCCAGTGGGTCCCCGCTGCACAAGGCTCTGGCACCTTGGCCCCTTGCTACAACCCTGCCACCGGTGAAGTGGCCGCCCAATTTGCAGAAGGCACCGCAGCCGACGCGCACGCCGCCATCGCTGCGGCCATGCATGCGTTTGAGCACACCGCTTGGAAGCACAGCCCGCGTCTGCGTGCCGACGTCATGATGGACATGGCCGCCCGCATGGAGGCCCGCCGCGACGAAATGGCCGATTGGCTCGTCACCCTCAACGGCAAATTGCGCCGTGAGGCGCTGGGCGAAATCAATGCCGGCATTTCCGAAATGCGTTACTACGCAGGCTTGGCCCGCAACATCAATGGCCGCGTGCTCGAAATTGAGCCCGGCTGCTACAGCTCCATGGAGCGCGAGGCCGCAGGCGTGTGCGCCATCATCCTGCCTTGGAATGCGCCTGTGACCTTGCTGA
This sequence comes from Hylemonella gracilis, assembly GCA_945862195.1. Lineage (GTDB taxonomy): Bacteria > Pseudomonadota > Gammaproteobacteria > Burkholderiales > Burkholderiaceae_C > Hylemonella > Hylemonella gracilis_C. Next base: position 2,673 of record CAMAXR010000031.1, on the reverse strand, counting down.
TTCGCTCGCTCGGCCCCGCCATGGCGGCAGGCTGCACCAGCGTCATCAAGCCCGCGCACCAAACCGCGCTTATTAACAACATCGTGCTGGAGTGTCTGGCCGATCCGCGCGTGCCGCCCGGCGTCATCAACTCGGTGGTGGAATCAACTAGTGTGGTGTCGCAAGCCCTGTGCGCCCACCCCGATGTCGAGGTGCTGAGCTTTACTGGCTCGTCCCACGTGGGCAAGCTCATTGCCCAAAGCACGGCGGGCACGCTTAAGCGTTTGTCGCTGGAGCTGGGTGGCAAAGCGCCCGCCATGGTGCTGCCTGATGCCGACTTAGACGCCTCCATTCCCGCCATTGTGGGCGGGGCTATGGTCATGGCGGGCCAGCAATGTACGGCCATTGCCCGTGTGCTGGTGCACGACAGCATTTACGCCAACGTGGCCGAGCGACTCACTCACGCGCTCAAGGCCGTTAAGGTGGGCCCGGGCCAAGACCCCGCTTCACAAATGGGTTGCCTCATAGATGTGCGCAACCGCGACCGCATCAACAGCCTCATGGACACTGCCGCCGCCACCCAAAAAGTGCTGTTGCGTGGCGGCATTCCGGGGGGCGACTTGGCCCGCGGTGCATTTATTGAACCCAGCTTGATTGAGGTGGAAGACCTGAACTCTGAATTCATTCAAAACGAATTGTTTGGCCCCTTGTTGGTGCTGGAGCGTTTTGGTTCTGAAGCCGAATTGGTGCAGCGGGCCAACGCCACCCGCTATGGTTTGTCGGCCAGCGTGTGGAGCCGCGACCCGCAAAGCATTCGCCGCATTGGCAAGCAGCTGCGCAGCGGCACGGTGTGGGCCAACTGCCACAACCGCCTGTTTGCCGAAGCCGAAACCGGAGGCTTTCGCGACAGCGGCTACGGACGCCTGCACGGCCTAGAAGGCCTGAACGACTTTTTGCAAACCAAACATTACTACACCGAAGTACGCTGATCATGTCCACAAGTTCTGCCGCCCACACTGCTGCCCACCAATTTTTAGAGGGTCTGACCGACCTCGGGGTGGACTACATTTTTTCGAACTTGGGCACCGACCACGTGTCCCTGATTGAAGAGCTCGCCCGCTGGGAGCAAGAAGGCCGAGCCCACCCCCAAATGGTGCTGTGCCCCCACGAAAACGTGGCCGTGCACATGGCCGCCGGTTTTGCCGCCATCACCGGTCGCGGCCAAGCGGTGGTGGTGCACGTCGATGCCGGCACGGCCAACGCCTCTATGGGCTTGCACAACATGTTTCGCACCCGTTTGCCCGTGCTTTTAATGGCCGGTAAAACCCCGTTCACCTTGCGTGGCGAGCTGCCTGGCTCGCGCGACAACTACGTGCACTTTGTGCAAGACCCGTTTGACATTGCCAGCCTGGTGCGCCCTTACGTCAAGTGGGAGTACTCCTTGCCCAGCGGCGTGGTGGCCAAAGAGGTGGTGCGCCGCGCCCACTCTGTGATGCAAAGCGACCCGCCCGGCCCGGTTTACCTGACCCTGCCGCGTGAAGTGCTGGCCGAGTCCTGCGCCGAGGACCAAGCCCTGCCCTACAGCGCCGAGCGTTATGGCGCCGTGGCCTTGGGCGGCATAGACAATGTCCGCGCCCAAGCCATTGCCGACCAGCTCATGCAAGCCCAGCACCCCATGGTGGTCACCTCTTACTTAGGCCGCAAGCCCGAGGCCGTGGCCGCCCTTGAAGACTTGGCATTGCTGTGCGGTGTGCAGGTGTATGAGTTCAGCCCCGTGTACCTCAATATGTCGCGCACCCACCCTTGCTTTATGGGGTTTGACCCCGGCCAGGGCCTGCCGCATGCCGATTTGGGTTTGCTGCTCGATGTGGATGTGCCGTGGCTGCCCAAGTTCACCCAACCCAAGCCTGAAACCCGTTGGACCCATATCGACGTCGACCCCATAAAAAAAGACTTCCCCATGTGGGGCTTTGCCACCGACTTGCGCGTGCAGGCCGACTGCGCCGCCGTGCTGCGCCAGGTGGCCGACTTGGTGCGTGCCCGAGCCGATGCCGCCTACCACCAAAAGGTGGCCGAGCGCATTGCGGCTTGGGGCGATCAGCGCAACGCGCGCCGCTCGGGCATGGCCAAAGCTGCTGCGCAGGCGGGGCAGCCCGGCGCCATTGCCGCGCCTTATTTCTTTGCGCAACTCAGCCAGGCCTTGCGCCCGGACGATGTGGTGGTCAACGAGGCCATCCGCAATGTGCCTTTTTTGCTCAACCAAGTGGAGCGCACGCAAGCCTTAAGCCTCATTGGCAATGCGGGTGGCGGCCTGGGTTACAGCGGCGGCATGGCCTTGGGTGCCAAGCTGGCGCTTAAAGCCACCAAGCCCCACGTCCGTGTGGTGCAGGTGGTGGGTGACGGTGGGTTCCATTTTTCTACCCCCACCTCGGTGTACGCCACCGCCCAAACCTACCAGCTGCCCATTTTGACGGTGGTGCTGGACAACGGCGGCTGGCAGGCGGTTAAAGAGGCGGTGGTGCGTGTGTACCCCAAAGGGCAAGCCGTGCAGACCGACCAGTTTCAGGCAAGGCTGCAAGGCCAACAGCGTCACTTTGAGCAAATTGCCCAAGCCTTTGGCGGTTATGGCGAGTGCGTGAGCGACCCGGCTGAAGTGCCCGCCGCCATTGCGCGCTGCCTAGAAGCGCTGGACCG
>CAMAXR010000030.1 GCA_945862195.1 Hylemonella gracilis | reverse complement strand
AACCCCTTACCCCAAAACCCGCCCGAACCAATGGCAATCATGCCTTGGATGGTGTGAAACCCTTTGCCCAAAGGGTCTCGGGTGGGGTCCAGCAAGGTGCAAATGCGCTGCTGCTGGTAGTCGTGCAGCACCAGCCAGCGCATGCCGTCGGCACACAGCTGAGGCTCCAGAACCACCAGGGTCACCACTCCTACCAAGGCCAGCAACACGGGGGGGGCAATCAGCTTCCAACTCAAGCCAGCATAAAAAATCACCGACATGCCCGCCGCCAGCACCAAGAGGGCAGTGCCCAAGTCAGGTTGCTTGACGATCAAGCCTACCGGTATGGCCAGCAACACCCCCGCCACCACAAAGTCCAGTACCCGCAACTGTCCCTCGCGCTTTTGAAACCACCAAGACAGCATCAAAGGCACGGCAATTTTCAGAATTTCACTGGGCTGGATGACGATGCCCACATCCACCCACCGGCGCGCGCCCTTTTTGGTCAAACCAAAAATAGCCACCGCAATGAGTAAAGCCACACCAGCCACATACAAAGGGACGGCCAAACTCATGAGCCGCTGAGGTGGCACCTGCGCCACCACCAACATCAGAAACCCGGCAATCAACATATTGCGGCCATGGTCAGCAAAACGGGTGCCGTGGTCAAAACCTGAGGAATACATGGTGATCAAACCCAAACCTGCCAGCAACAACACCGCCAAAAGCAAGGGGCCATCAAACCCTTCTAAAAAAGGGCCTATGCGGTGCAGCACAGAGCGGCGGTTTAAAACGGTTGGCATGTGTCAAATTATCGTCTGCCTATGGCACCCTTGGGCGGGATGAATGGGACAATCTGCCTATGTATGTCCTTTTTGAAGATGCCGGCAAATTTTCAGCCGGCCGCATTTTGTCTGAGGCTGAGGCCTCTGCTCAGGTGGAGTTGGAGTCTGGCAAGCGCGTCAAGGTTAAAGCCGCGCACTTGCTGATCAAGTTTGATAAACCCAGTCCCGCCGGTTTGATGTCCTCAGCCCAAGCCTTGAGCGCAGAGATTGACCTGAACTTGGCCTGGGAATTTGCCCCCGAAGACGAGTTTTCCTGCGCCGACATGTCAGGCCTGTATTTTCAAGACCCGCCCACCCTGACCCAACAGGCCGGCATGCTGTTCACCCTGCAAGACGCGCCCCATTACTTTCGACGCTGCGGCAAGGGGCGCTTTAAAAAAGCGCCAGCTGAGGTGGTGCAGCAGGCCTTGGCCGCCATAGAGAAAAAGCGCCAAACCCAAGCGCTGATCGACACTTGGGCCCTAGAGCTGGGCCAAGGGCAATGCCCGCCTTCCATCAAAGAGCAGCTTTACAAAATTCTGTTCAAGCCCGACAAAAACGCCCCGGAATACAAGGCAGTGGTTCAAGCGGCACGGGCCACCCAGCTGGCGCCTCTGTACTTGCTCATGCAAGCCGGGGCCATTGAGTCGGCGTACCAGTTCCACTGGAAGCGGTTTTTGTTTGACCAATTCCCCAAGGGCACGGGGTTTCCTGAGCTCACCCTGGCCGCTCCTGCAAAAGAGTTGGCCTTGGCTGACGTGCCAGCGTTTTCTATAGACGACTCCAGCACCACCGAAATTGATGACGCACTTTCGGTGCAAGGCCTGGGCAGTGGCCGCGTCACGGTAGGCATCCATATTGCGGCGCCGGGTCTATCGGTACAGCGTGGCGACGCCTTGGACGAACTCGGCCGCGCGCGCTTGAGCACTGTGTACATGCCCGGTCACAAAATCACCATGCTGCCAGATGCGGTGGTGCAACACTTCACGCTGCAAGCAGGACGGGACTGCCCTGCGTTGTCTTTGTATGTGGCATTGGATGAACACTCGCTAGAGGTTCTGGAACACCGCACTCGGGTCGAGCGGGTGCCCATTGCGCACAACCTGCGGTATGACCAGTTGGATGCTTGGGTAACACCGCAATGGCTGGGCATCTCGGAAGTCTCTGTGAAAGCTGGGGAGGATGCAGAGGGCCCTGATCTGGCTCTAGCTCCACAAATCCCCCAGCCGCTGCCAGCACTTCAGCCTGAGCTGTCGTTTTTGTACCGCTTGGCACTCCAGCTCAAGGCCCAACGCGAGCAGGTTCGCGGCAAGCCTGAAAACTTCAACCGTCCGGACTTTAATTTCCGCTTGTTAGACGTGCAAGGCCCCGAGCCTCAAGGGCACGAGCAGGTGGACATCACGTTGCGGCGGCGCGGCGCCCCGCTGGACCTCATCGTGGCCGAAGCCATGATTTTGGCCAACAGCACTTGGGGGCAATGGCTGGGCGAACTGGGCGTGCCCGCCATTTACCGCAGTCAAGCCAGCTTGGCGCCGGGCATTAAGGTACGTATGGGCACCAAGCCCCTGCCCCATGCCGGCATCGGGGTGCCGGCCTATGCTTGGAGCACGTCGCCTCTGCGCCGCTACACCGACTTGGTCAACCAGTGGCAAATTTTGGCAGCCGTACAGCACGGCAGCACAGCCGCACTGGCGGCACCATTCAAGCCCAAAGACGCCGATTTGTTTGCCATCATCTCGAGTTTTGAGGCCGCTTACAGCGCCTACAACGCCTACCAGTCATCCATGGAGCGGTTTTGGACCTTGCAGTACATCCAGCAGCAAGGTGTGAGTGAGCTTGCGGGCTCCATCATCAAAGACCAACTGTTGCGTGCCGAGGCCTTGCCCCTGGTGCTGCCGGTTTTGGGTGCGCAAGATGCTGCTCGGGGCGCACAATTTAAAGTGCGCTTGGGTGACATCAACTTCATCACCTTAGATGTGCATGGCACCGTACTAGAGCGCTTGGACGCTGCCTCGGCCCAAGGCGCCGCAGCAGATGCCGAAGGCACCGACGATGCTGAGGACGTGGCAGGCAGCTTGCCATTGGCCATTGCAGTGGATGTGGATGAGGCTACAACTTCACCTACGCCCGCTGCACCCTTAAGTCCTTAATCTATTTACCCCGTGCATGTTGAAGCCCTTGCGGTCATTGTTGGCTCCCATCACCCCCTTGCAGTGGGCCTTGGGCATTTCGGTATTGGCGCATGCTGGCCTGTTAACCCTGCGCTTCACCAGCCCTGAAACCTTTAACCGAATATTTCAAGACACGCCCCTAGAAGTGGTGTTGGTCAACGCCCGCAGCACCTCAACCCCCACCAAAGCGCAGGCCATTGCCCAAGCCAACTTGGAAGGCGGCGGCACACTTCAAAACGGTCGCTCCGCCAGCCCCTTGCCGCCAGCCCTCATCAACAGCTTGGGCGAAACCTTGGAAGACCAGACCCAACCCCAAGTTAAAACCCTGCAAGCCCGCCAACAGCAGCTGTTGGCCCAAGTGCGCCAGCAAATGGCCACCTTGCTAGAAAAAAAACCCGAGCCTGACACGCAAGACGCCGAGGAACAAGCCGCTGAAATTAAAAAACGCCAATTGCTCAGGCAGTTGGCTGAAATTGAGCGCCGCATTCAAGAAGACAACACCGGCCCCAAAAAACGCTATGTCAGCCCCTCAACCCGAGAAGAGGTTTACGCTTTGTATTACGACCGCCTGCGCCGCACAGTTGAAGACAAAGGCACCAGCAACTTTCCGCAAGCAGGCGGGCAAAAACTTTATGGGGAGCTGACCATGGTGGTGACCGTGCAGCACGATGGTCAAGTTTTGAACACCGACATCGTGGACGGATCGGGCAATCCCCAGCTCGACCGCTACGCCCAAGCCATCGTGCGCCAAGCCGGCCCCTTTGGCAAGTTCAGCCCTGCCATGCGCCAACAAGCCGACCAAATTGTGGTGGTCTCGCGCTTTAAGTTCACGCGGGACGACACCTTGGAAACCCGCGTCAGCGCCCCTGCTGCAGCGCGCTGAGCTTGCACACTGATACTTGGTAAAAATGCGCAGCCCTTTCAAAGCACCAAACCACATCACCAACGCGTTTGGTCGTTGGGTGTTGCTGGTGGCATTGGGGCTGGTGGTGTTGCAGCTTTACTTTTTGGTGAGCATTGCCGCGATGGCTTGGCTGCCCACGCCATCCACCACTTTTGAACGGTCTGAGGCCCTTCGCGTTTGGCAACACAAGCAAAACTTGCCTTGGCGACAAACTTGGGTGGACTACGCACACATCTCAGACCACCTCAAGCGTGCCGTGATCGTGTCTGAAGACGATGGCTTTGTGTTCCACGACGGCGTGGAATGGGATGCCCTAGAAAAAGCTTGGCTCAAAAACCAGCAAACCCCCGCCAAAGTGGTGGGTGGCTCCACCATCACCCAACAACTGGCCAAAAATTTATTTCTATCAGGTGAGCGCACACTCCTGCGAAAAGCCCAAGAATTTTTATTGACCTACATGCTGGAAGGGCTGCTCACCAAGCGCCGCATCTTAGAGATTTACCTCAACCACGTGGAGTGGGGCGAGGGCGTGTTTGGCGCAGAAGCCGCAGCACGGCATTACTTTCGCAAGTCCGCAGCACAGCTCACACCTTACGAGGCGGCTCGCTTGGCGGTCATGCTGCCTAGGCCCAAATACTTTGAAAAATTGCCCAACTCCCCTTACCTGACGCAGCGCGCTCAGGTCATTGCGGGCCGCTTGGGCCGTGCCAAACTGCCATGAAGGTTTGGGACAGATGAACCGCATTTTGGGTATAGACCCTGGCCTGCGCACCACCGGTTTTGGTGTGGTAGAGGCCGTAGGCGGCAAGCTGACTTATTTAGCCAGCGGCACCATCAGCACCACCGCACTGGCCACCGGCGATTTACCCGGCCGCATTCGCGTGCTGTTTGAAGGGGTGCAAGAAGTGATTCAGCGCTACCAGCCTACCGCAGCGGCTGTTGAAATTGTGTTTGTCAACACCAACCCCCAGTCCTCGCTGCTGCTGGGTCAAGCTCGGGGTGCCTGTTTATGCGCCTTGGTGGCGCACCCGCTGGAGGTGTCGGAATACACCGCCTTACAAATGAAAAAAGCGGTGGTGGGGCACGGTAAGGCCCAAAAAATTCAGGTGCAAGAAATGGTCAAACGCCTCTTGAACCTGCCAGCCCTGCCCGGGCCTGATGCTGCCGATGCGCTGGGCATTGCCATCACCCATGCCCATGTGGGCCAAGCCATGGCGCAACTGAATAAGGCCACAACGCTGCAGCGCGCAACCAGCGGCATGTACAAGGGTGGACGCAGTCGCTAAAAAACTGCAAAGACAGCAGGGCTTACAAAGCCTTCCTAAGCCTTTCTTAGCCTTACCAAGCAGGAGCGAGCTGCGCAAAGCCTTGCGGGGCGGTGCGTTCGTCCTCAAACACCACGGTTTCCCAAGCTTGGGTTTGAGCAAGCAACACTCTGAGCAATTGGTTGTTTAAAGCGTGGCCTGAGCGAAACGCGCTGTAACGCGCCAGCAAAGGTTTGCCCAGCAAGTAGAGGTCGCCCATGGCGTCGAGAATTTTGTGTTTTGCAAACTCGTCGTCGTAGCGCAGACCGCCAGCATTGAGCACTTTGTAATCGTCCATCACGATGGCGTTGTCCAAGCCGCCGCCCATGGCCAAACCCAAGGAGCGCATGGTTTCTACATCGCGGGTAAAACCAAAGGTGCGGGCCCTGGCAATGTCGCGCACATAGGTGTTGCTGCTTAAGTCAAAGTTCACGCTTTGGCCGGTGGCATCCACTGCGGGGTGTTTGAAGTCAATCTCGAAGCTCAGGCTGAACCCGTTGTAGGGCTCCAGCCGCGCCCATTTAGAAGCAGCGCCCTCACCTTGGCGAGATTCCTCGCGCACCTCAATAGGCTCCAGCAAACGGATAAAGCGCCGTGGCGCGTTTTGCAATTCAATGCCCGCGCTTTGCAGCAAAAACACAAAGGACGCGGCCGAACCATCCAAAATGGGCACTTCTTCTGCGGTGATGTCCACATACAAATTGTCCAGCCCGAGGCCAGAGCAAGCGGACATGAGGTGCTCCACGGTGTGCACCTTGACTCCGCCGTTAGACAAAGTGGATGCCAAGCGCGTGTCGCTCACCGCCAAGGCTGACACCGGAATGTCCACCGGCTGAGCCAAATCGACACGCCGAAAGACAACGCCCGTGTCGGGCGCGGCAGGCCTCAGGGTGATTTCTACACGCTGCCCGCTGTGCAAACCCACCCCAACGGCACGGGTTAAAGATTTGATGGTTCTTTGTTGAATCACACCGATATTTTAATGAGCCCCGCCGTCAACCTAGCCAAGGGCCAAGTCAACAGACGGGTTGCGCATTAAACGTCACTCAATACTCAATCCGCCTGCTTACGCAAAAAGGCTGGAATATCAATGTCGTCCATCCCCCCAATCGCCAAGGCGTCCACTTTGGCAGCGGCCTGGGTACGGTCTCGGGTGCGCCACACGCTGGGGGTGGCCATGCTCGGGTAGTCGGGCTGGGCTGCTGGGCCTGAATGCAAGCCGGCTTGCATTCCAGAGTGGCTGCCGCCTAGCGTGGGCATCATGGCCACGGGGGCGTTGTCGGTTCCGGTGCGCAGCACCTGCAGGGGTGCGGTGCGGCGAATGCCTTGACGCGACAGGCCGGTGGCCACTACGGTCACGCGGATTTGATCGCTCAAGGAATCGTCGTAGGCGGTGCCGTAAATCACGTGCGCATCTGCCGAGGCATAGGCGCGAATGGTGTTCATGGCCAGCTTGGACTCTGACAACTTCAGACTGCCTTTAGCGGCAGAAATCAGCACCAGCACACCCCTTGCGCCTGAAAGGTCGATGCCCTCGAGCAGCGGGCAAGCCACTGCTTGTTCGGCTGCAATACGGGCGCGGTCGGGACCGTTGGCCAGGGCTGTGCCCATCATGGCTTTGCCGGGTTCGCCCATCACGGTGCGCACGTCTTCAAAGTCCACGTTCACATGACCCGGCACATTGATGATTTCGGCAATACCGCCCACCGCGTTTTTAAGCACGTCGTTGGCGCTGGCAAAGGCCTCGTCTTGGGTGATGTCGTCGCCCAGCACTTCTTGCAGTTTTTCATTGAGTACCACAATCAGCGAGTCCACATTGGCCTCCAGCTCGGCCAAGCCGGCGTCGGCGTTGGTCATGCGGCGTCCGCCTTCCCAATCAAAAGGCTTGGTCACCACGCCTACGGTCAAGATGCCCATGTCTTTGGCCACGCGGGCAATCACGGGGGCAGCTCCGGTACCGGTACCGCCTCCCATACCTGCGGTGATAAACAACATGTGCGCGCCGTCTATGGCTTCGCGAATGTTTTCTACTGCCATTTCTGCGGCTTCGCGGCCTTTTTCGGGTTTGCTGCCTGCGCCCAATCCGCCGCCGCCCAACTGCACCACTTTATGGGCGCTGCTGCGGCTTAAGGCTTGCGCATCGGTGTTGGCGCAAATAAATTCCACACCTTGCACCTCGCTCACGATCATGTGCTCCACAGCGTTGCCGCCGCCACCGCCCACACCGATGACCTTGATCAAGGTGCCTTGGTTGAACTCTTCGTCTTCAATCATTTCGATGCTCATTTGGATACTCCTTAAATATGAAAAAAATCGGCTCAACCGGGCATAGCAAAGCGGCCCGCCAACAAAATGTCGGCCAGCAACTGCGTGGCTTTTTCGGCCTCGGGCTTGGGTATGGGGTGGCTGGTCAACAGCTTCCACACCATGTCATCCGTCACGCCAAAGCGGCACAGCAAAATCTCGCTTGCGGCGATATTGGTTTTTTGCCCCTCTGACAAATTCATGATCAGTTCCGCCGCATCCTGCGACATACCCAAAATTTCTAAGGCGGACTTCATGTCTTGCCGAATGAACTTTTGGGCCATGTTGAGGTAAGCCATATTGGCTTCGCGAATGACTTTTTGGTATTGGGAATTCATAGTGTGTTTCCTTTAATCAAAATATGTCTACGATCTCTTCCAACAACTTGACTGACCTTTTGGGCGTCATTCGGCGGCGGGTCTAACCCGTGATGCACCATGACCCAGCCCCAACAGCCGCTGGGTATGGGGTGGGATTGAGGAGATGTGATGGAAGTGGTGTTCATCATCAAAAGTTCCTTAAAAACCAGTCTTTGCCGCGACCCAAAATCGTCTTCATGGAGCCGCTGTTTTGGGCCACCTTGAAGCCCCGCATGCGGTTAAGGCGGGCTTCTTCAATCAGCCCCATCACCGCCGCAGCTCTGGGCTGGGCCACCATGTCGGACAAAGCGCCACCAAAGTTGGGCATGCCGCGCCGCACCGGCTTGAGAAAGATGTCTTCCCCCAGCTCCACCATGCCGGGCATGACGCAGCTGCCACCGGTGAGCACAATGCCTGAGGACAACACCTCTTCGCAGCCGGAGTCGCGCAGCACTTGGTGCACCAAAGTAAAAATTTCTTCAATGCGCGGCTCAATCACACCGGCTAACGCCTGGCGGCTGAGCATGCGTGGTCCGCGGTCGCCCAGGCCGGGGACCTCAACTTGGGTTTCAGGGTCGGCCAGCAACTGCTTGGCATGTCCTGACTCCACCTTGATGTCTTCGGCGTCTTTGGTGGGGGTGCGCAAGGCCATGGCAATGTCGCTTGTGATCAAGTCGCCCGCAATCGGAATGACCGCCGTGTGGCGAATGGCACCATTGGTGTACACCGCCACATCGGTGGTACCGGCACCGATGTCGACCAGCGCCACGCCAAGTTCTTTTTCGTCTTCGGTCAGCACCGATAGGCTCGAAGCCAGTGGGTTGAGCATGAGGTGCTCCACCTCTAGGCCGCAACGGCGCACGCACTTGATGATGTTTTCTGCCGCCGTTTGCGCCCCGGTCACGATATGCACCTTGGCCTCTAAACGTATGCCACTCATACCTATGGGCTCACGCACGTCTTGCCCGTCAATGATGTATTCCTGCGGCGCCACCAGCAGCAAGCGCTGGTCGCTTGAAATATTGATGGCTTTGGCAGTTTCCACCACACGGCTCACATCTGCGCCGGTAACCTCTCTGTCTTTGACCGCCACCATGCCGCTGGAGTTCATGCCGCGGATGTGGCTGCCGGTGATGCCGGTGTACACATTGGCAATGCGGCAGTCGGCCATCAGCTCGGCTTCTTTGAGCGCCATTTGAATGCTTTGCACCGTGGCGTCAATGTTGACCACCACACCGCGCTTGAGCCCGTTGCTGGGGGCCACACCCAAACCTGCCAGCTTAAGCTCACCACTGGGTAACACCTCGGCCACCACCACCATCACCTTGGCAGTGCCGATGTCCAGACCCACGATCAGATCTTTGTATTCTTTAGCCATGTGCAGTCCTGTAATTCGATAGTTGTCATGAAGTGGTTTATAGGGTCAGCGTCATAGGGGTTTGGCATTGGCCACCGTGGTGACACCTTGCAGACGAATGGCATAACCAGCCTCGTGGCGCAAATCGGCGTACTCCAACGCGCCGATGCGGCGCCCGTACTTAGAAGTCACCTGCGGCAAGGTGCGCAAAAAGCGGTCGGTACGGGCTTGAACCTCTGGCACATCGCCACGGCCCAACTCAATGCGTGCGCCGGTATCGAGCTGAGCTTGCCAACTGCCGCGGCCGGTGAGCTCTAGGGTTTCTATAGACACGTTGCGCTGCTCAAACAAGGGTTGCAAAGCGCGGTAACTAGCCAACACTTGAGCCGCCTGCGCATCGGGCCCCAGCAGCCGGGGCAGGTGGTCTTGCTCCACCTCGCCCACATTGGCTTCAAACACGGTGCCGCGTTCATCCAGCAAGGTCGAGGCGCCTTCCGGACCCCACAAGGCCACGGGCTGGTACTCGCTCAGCACCACATGCAGCCGGTTGGGAAACTCACGCTTGACGACCGCCTGCCGCACCCACGGCACCGACTCAAAAGCCTGTCGGGCCTCGGCCAAATCCAAGGTGAAAAACGTACCCTTGAGTTTGGGGGCCACATTGGCTCGCAGCGTTAAGGCGTTGTTGTGGTCCACATCGCCGGTCACGGTGACGCTGCGCAAGGTCCACAAGGGGTGCGATGCCACCCACTGCACTGCTGCTGTGAATGAAATCAGCACACACACACACACCAGCCCCATGGTGGCAAGGTTCATAAGGCGCACTTCCAGCGGCACGGGCTGCGGTTGGGTCGGCATCATGTGGCGGGGCATCGGCCTCATGCGCCCACCTCTTTAGGTGCGAGCTTAAGTGCATGATCAAGAGAGGCGCTTTGCAACAATTGCACGCACAGTTGCTCGTAAGACAGTCCCGCAGCTTTGGCCGACATGGGCACCAGCGAATGGCCGGTCATGCCAGGCGCGGTGTTGATTTCCAGCAGATAGGGCGTGCGGGTGCGGTGGTCAATCATCACGTCGGCGCGGGCCCAACCACGGCAACCCAAGACCCGATAAGCCTCAAGCACCAAGACTTGAATGTAGGCTTCTTCGCCTTCGGGCAAGCCGCAGGGCACCAGGTACTGGGTATCGTCAGTGAAGTATTTGTTTTGGTAGTCGTAGTTGCCGTCGGGCGCCACGATGCGAATCACTGGCAAGGCACGGGCCTGTGCCCCGCTTCCCAATACGGGCACGGTGACTTCATCACCCTGAATGAACTGTTCGCACAAAACTTGCGGGTCTTCTTGGGCGGCCGCGGCATAAGCCGTTTCGCACTGGTCTGCACGCAGCACCTTAGTCAGCCCAATAGACGAGCCTTCGCGCGCGGGCTTGACGATCATGGGCGCCCCCAGTAGCTCAAAGGCGGCTTGGGAATGAGCCGCACTGCTCACCTTGACCCATGCCGGCGTAGACAAGCCCTCGCTGCGCCAGATGCGCTTGGTCATGACCTTATCTATGGCTATGCTGGAAGCCATAACGCCTGAGCCGGTGTAGGGAATACCCATCAACTCCAAAGCACCCTGCACCGTGCCGTCTTCGCCAAAGCGGCCATGCAAGGCAATGAAGCAGCGCTTAAAGCCTTCGCGCTTGAGCTCTGACAAGTCGCGCTGAGCGGGGTCAAAACCGTGGGCATCCACCCCTTGGCCCTGCAAGGCTTGCAACACGCCGCCGCCTGACATGAGCGATATATCACGCTCGGCAGAGCTGCCGCCCATCAACACGGCCACTTTGCCAAATTCAGAAACCATGGGGGAATTGATCCGGTGCTGGCTCATGGCTGCCCCCCCGAACTTAGGGCTGAGGCGGGACTAGGGTTCATCAACTGCACCACCTTGGCCGGCACTTGTCCTATGGTGCCGGCCCCCATGCACAAGACCACATCGCCGTCTTGGGCCAACTTGGCTAGGGCTTGGGGCATGTCCCACACATCGGCCACAAACACCGGCTCGAGCTGATGCGCCACACGCAGTGCGCGCACCAAGGCGCGTCCATCGGCCGCCACAATGGGCGCCTCACCTGCGGCATACACCTCGCAGAGCAAGGCCACATCGGCTTGGGCAATGACCTTCACAAAGTCTTCAAAGCAGTCACGGGTGCGGGTATAGCGGTGCGGCTGAAACGCCAACACCAAGCGCCGCCCAGGAAACGCTCCACGTGCCGCTGCCAAGGTGGCCGCCATTTCCACAGGGTGGTGACCGTAGTCGTCAATCAAGGTGAACACGCCCCCGCCAGCGGCAGGCACATCGCCATACCGCTGAAAGCGCCGCCCCACACCTTTAAAGCCAGACAGCGCGCGCAACAGCGCGGCGTCATCCACATCCAGCTCGGCTGCCACCGCAATGGCTGACAGGGCATTGAGCACGTTGTGGCGGCCGGGCAAATTCAGCACCACCTCTAAATCGGGCAGCACCACGCCGTTGCGCCGCTGCACGGTGAAGTGCATTTGCGCGCCTTGCGCCTTCACATGAACCGCGCGCACCTGAGCGCCTTCTTCAAAACCATAACTGGTGATAGGGCAAGACACCTCGCCCAAAATATCGCGTACCGCAGGGTCGTCGGTACACAAAATGGCGGTGCCGTAAAACGGCATGCGGTGCAGAAAATCTACAAACGCTTGCTTGAGCTTGCCAAAGTCGTGCCCGTAGGTTTCCATGTGGTCGGCGTCAATGTTGGTCACCACCGCCATCACCGGCATAAGGTTTAAGAACGAGGCGTCTGACTCATCGGCCTCCACCACGATGTAGTCGCCACTGCCCAGCCGCGCGTTGGCACCCGCGCTGTTCAAGCGTCCGCCAATCACAAAGGTAGGGTCTAAGCCGGCTTCTGCCAGCACGCTGGCCACCAAGCTGGTGGTGGTGGTTTTTCCGTGCGTTCCTGCAATGGCAATGCCCTGCTTGAGCCGCATGAGTTCAGCTAGCATGACGGCTCGGGGTACGATAGGAATGCGCTTAGCGCGTGCGGCGACCACCTCGGGGTTGTCGGCCTTCACAGCGGTGGAGGTGACCACCGCATCGGCCCCCTCAATATGCTCTGGCGAATGGCCCACAAAGGTTTGTATGCCTAACGAGGCCAGGCGTTTTAAGGTGGCGCTTTCTGCCAAATCTGAGCCCGAAATGCTGTAGCCCAAGTTCAACAGCACTTCGGCAATTCCCGACATGCCCGAGCCGCCCAAGCCTACAAAGTGAATGTTTTGAATGGCGTGCTTCATGCCGCCCCTCCTTGCCGTGCTGATATTGCTGGCGTTACCAGTTCTTCACACGCTTGCACCACCTGCTGCACCGCATCGAGCTTGGCCAGGCTTCGGGCTTTATGGGCCCAGCTTTGCAGCACGGTGCGGTCTAGGCTTGCGAGCAATTCGGCCAAGCGCTGCGGTGTGAGCTCTGTTTGACGCACAAGTTGTCCGGCGCCTTGGTCGGTCAAAAAGCGGGCGTTGGTGGTTTGATGGTCGTCCACCGCCGACGGAAAAGGCACAAACACGGCAGCAGCGCCAACAGCGGCAATTTCGGTCACGGTGCTGGCACCTGCGCGGCACAGCACCAGATCGGCCTCGGCAAACGCTTGGGCGGTGTTGTCAATAAAAGGGGTGAGCTCGGCCGCCACACCTGCCGCTTGGTAGTTGGCGCGCAGTGCGTCTATTTGTTTGGCACCACTTTGGTGGATGACCTGCGGGCGCGTGTCGGCTGGCAGCAGCGCCAGCGCTTGGGGCACCACATCGTTAAGGGCTTTAGCACCCAAGCTGCCGCCTACCACCAACAAACGCAGAGGCCCTTGGCGCCCCGTAAAGCGTTGCGCAGGTTCTGCTTGCACCAAAAATTCTGGGCGCAAGGGGTTGCCCACCCATTCTTGCCCGTGGTTGGTACCACGGTTGACCGCCTGTAAGGCCCCCGGGAATGCGGTGAATACGCGGTCTGCAATATGCGCCAGCACCCTGTTGGCCATACCAGCCACCGAGTTTTGTTCGTGCAGCACCAGAGGCTTGCCCCATAGCACGCCCATCATGGCGCCAGGAAAACTGATGTACCCGCCCAAGCCCACCACCACATGGGGCTGCACTTTCCGAATCACTTGAAGGCTTTGCCAGAACGACTTAAGCAAGCGCAGCGGCAACACCACCAAGGTCATGAAGCCCTTGCCCCGCACGCCCGAAAAATCAATGCCTTCAAAGGCAAAGCCCCGCGGCTTAACCAGGCCCGCCTCCATGCCTTTGGGGTTGCCCAGCCAATGCACCGTCCAACCCCGGTCGCGCAGGGCTTCCGCCACGGCAAGACCTGGAAAAATATGTCCGCCTGTGCCGCCCGCCATGACCAACGCACACTTCATGCGCGGCCTCCCATCATCATGCGGCGGTTTTCGTGGTCAATGCGCAGCACCACCGCAATAGCGCATAGGTTCATCAGAATGGCCGAGCCGCCGTAGCTCATGAGCGGCAAGGTGAGGCCCTTGGTGGGCAAGGCTCCTAAATTCACACCCATGTTGATGAAGGCCTGAAACCCAATCCAAACCCCCACGCCCTGTGCCACCAAACCCGCAAACACACGGTCCAGCGCAATGGCCTGTCGCCCAATGTGCATGATGCGTCGCGTCATCCATAAAAACAGCGCAATGACCAGCACCACACCCACCAAGCCCAGTTCTTCGCCAATGACGGCTAGCAAAAAGTCGGTATGGGCTTCGGGCAACCAGTGCAGTTTTTCCACGCTGCCGCCCAGCCCTACGCCAAACACTTCGCCGCGGCCAATGGCAATGAGCGAGTGCGACAGCTGGTAGCCCTTGCCCAAGGTGTGTACGGGGTCCCACGGGTCTAGGTACGCAAAAATGCGATCCCGCCGCCATGGGCTTAAGGCAATCATCAATGCCAATGCGCCCACCAAAATGGTGGCGATCAAGAAGAACATGCGGGCATTCACCCCGCCCAAAAACAAGATGCCCATGGCCACCACAGCAATCACCATAAAGGCACCCATATCGGGCTCAGCCAAGAGCAACAAGCCCACCACGGCCACTGCGCCGCCCATGGGTAAAACGGCGCGGAAGAAATGTTCTTTCACATCCATCTTGCGCACCATGTAGTCGGCGGCATACATCAGGGTGGCAAATTTGGCCAGTTCAGAGGGCTGAAAATTCATAAAGCCCAAAGCAATCCAGCGTCTAGCGCCATTAACCCCTTTGCCCACCCCAGGAATCAGTACCGCCACCAGGAGCAGCAAGGCCACCACAAACAACCATGGTGCGGCGCGCTCCCAAATTTGAACGGGTATTTGAAACACGATGAGCGCCGCCACAAACGCCACCAGCAAAGACAACATATGCCGGTACAAGAAATGCGTGTGGGCGTAGCGGGCGAACTTGGGGTTGTCGGGCATGGCAATGGAGGCCGAATACACCATCACCAGCCCCCAGATCAACAAAGCCAAGGTGATCCAAATCAGCGCTTGGTCCACACCCGACAAACGAGCCGGCGCGTTGTCCAGCAAGACATTGCGGCTGCGGGTTGCGTCTGCATAGCTGCTGCGCACCGACAAGCCTTCTGGTCGCTCCTTGTCGCGCCCCCACTTGAAACCTTGCAACCAGTTGAGGGCCAAGCTCATGCCACACCCTCCCACGCCACGCCTTGCTTGTGGGCCAACTGCTGCACCGCTTGCACAAACACTTGGGCCCGGTGCTCGTAGCTCTCAAACATGTCCAAGCTGGCGCATGCAGGCGAGAGCAATACGGCGTCGCCGGACTGGGCCAATTCGCTGGCGTGTTGCACCGCTTCATCCAGGC
Source organism: Hylemonella gracilis (assembly GCA_945862195.1). GTDB lineage: Bacteria > Pseudomonadota > Gammaproteobacteria > Burkholderiales > Burkholderiaceae_C > Hylemonella > Hylemonella gracilis_C. Next base: position 1,748 of record CAMAXR010000030.1, on the reverse strand, counting down.
TGGCAGCGTCTTGCATGACCACGCCAGTGCCCGACAGCGCTGCGCGAATAAGCGCAGCGTCGCGCCCCATCAAGAGCACGGCGCGCGCATAACGCGCCACTGGATGGGCCAGCGGCGCAAAGTCTTGCCCCTTGCCGTCACCCCCCAAAATCAGCACCAAACGGCGCTCGCTGCCCAAGCCCTCAATAGCCGCCACTGTGGCACCCACATTGGTGGCTTTGCTGTCGTCAAAGTACTCCACCTCGTTGATGAGGGATATGGGCTCCACTCGATGCGGCTCGCCCCGGTATTCGCGCAAGCCATACAACATGGGCGCCAAACTGCAGCCTGCAGCTTGCGCCAGTGCTAAGGCTGCCAAAGCATTGGTGGCGTTGTGCCGCCCCCTGATGCGCAACGCATCGGCGGGCATGAGGCGCTGCATCAACAGCTCGGCGGTATCTTCACCCACACCCTGCGCACGACGCTTGCGAGGTAGGTCATCAGGCTCTTGCGCACGCACCAACCAGCTCATGCCATTGATGCTTTGCAGGCCGTAATCGCCGGCGCGCTGAGGCTCGTCTGCGCCGAAGCTAAGCACTTCGCGCTGCATGCGGGCTTTGGCCGGGACCCCCTTGGCCATAGCCATGACCGCATCATCGCCGCGGTTAAGCACCATGAGGGTTTGCGCACCCCAAATTCGGGCCTTGGCTTGGGCGTAGGCCTGCATGCTGCCGTGCCAGTCCAAGTGGTCTTGCGTCAGATTGAGCACCGTGGCGGCCGTGGGCTCAAAGCCCTGAGAGCACTCCAGCTGAAAACTCGACAACTCCAGCACCCACACCTGCGGCAGCTGGTCTGTATCTAAGCGCTCGGCCAAAGTGTCGAGCAGAGTGGGGCCAATGTTGCCCGCCACCGCCACACTCAAACCTGCGCGCTCCACCAACAACCCAGTGAGAGAGGTCACCGTGGTTTTGCCATTGGTGCCGGTAATGGCCAAAATTTTGGGGCTGTACGCTTGCGTGGTGTGAAGCTCGGCCAGCGACCTTGCAAACACATCCAACTCGCCACCCACCCACAAGCCCATGGCCACAGCTGCCGACCACACAGGCGCCACGCTGGCGGGCGTCAAACCCGGGCTCTTGAACACGGCACGCACGTCAGTGCCCTGTACCAGACCTTCGTGCAAAGGCCCGCACACCAAACGCACCTGAGGCAGCTCGGCAGCTAAAACGGCTTGTTGCGGGGGCGACTCGCGCGTGTCGGCCACCGTAACCCGTGCGCCCACGCGCACGCACCAACGAGCCATAGCCAAGCCTGAGGCGCCTAGCCCCAGAATCAGAACGTGTTGGTCGTGTAGAAAGTTCATGGTGCGGGCTGGCCTATCGCAACTTCAAGGTAGACAAACCGACCAGGCACAAGAGCATGGTGATGATCCAAAAACGCACCACCACTTGCGTTTCTTTCCAGCCGCTTTTTTCAAAGTGGTGGTGCAGCGGGGCCATCTTGAAAAGCCGCCTACCCTCGCCATATCGGCGCTTGGTGTACTTGAAGTAAGACACCTGTAACATGACGGATAAGGCTTCCACCACAAAAATCCCACCCATGATGGCCAGCACAATTTCTTGCCGAACAATGACGGCAATGGTGCCCAGCGCGCCACCCAAGGCCAGTGCGCCCACATCCCCCATGAACACTTGAGCCGGATGGGTGTTGAACCACAAAAATGCCAAGCCGGCACCAGCCATAGCCGCACAAAAGATCAGCAATTCCCC
>CAMAXR010000029.1 GCA_945862195.1 Hylemonella gracilis | reverse complement strand
CCACATTTACGATCACTCGGATAGGTTTGTTGGGCCAGTCTTGGGCAAAGGTAACCAGGGAAGTCATCAGCATGCTCAGCAAGAAGGTGCCAAGGGCTAATCGGAATGTAGTTAAGTGCATCTTTGAGTCTCCTTTGTAATTTGTGTTGAGAATAATAAATTCAATCAAATAGAAACAACTTTGACATGGGTATTGGGTAAGCCTAGAACTTTGCTAATTCAACCCGAATAAGGCTGCACCGTTATCCCATGCAACTTTTTTGGCAACAGCTGGCGGCAGATACCCCAGCCAGATACGATAGCCCCGCATGATGTCTTCATAGGTTTGCCAGCGTTGATTGATCCAAGTGTCTGACCCGATCAAAAACCGCCCGGGGTATTTGAGAATGAGTTCACGCCATTCAGGACACAAGTCTCCACGGTCGCAGGTCAAGCCTGGACGGTAAGAAAGCTCTCCCATCAAGCCCGGGTACTTCACCATTAAGGCTTCCACGCGCTTTACCGGCGCCCCGCCAATGCCTGTGTGAGCCCAAATCAAACGAAGCTTTTGGCCCTTGGATGCTGTGTGTGCCATTAACAGGTCAATAGCGGCATCATCCACATGGGCTAGCACCACCAACTGTTTTTCTTCGGCCAACGCCATCAGCTTTTTTGCCACTGCGCCGTTGGCATTGGCACTGTCATAAAGATGGAATTCGCCAATGCCCCGATAAGGCCCCACCGGTGTGCCACGTGCAAGTTCTGCCAGCACCATGTCATAAATGGTGGGATCGCGAAACCAAGTGTCATAGTCTGAGCGGTTACGATACAGGCGAACAAAAGGCACAACGGTCACGCTCGCTGCGGCTGTCTCGGCGCGCGCTTGAGCCAGCGCAATGGTTCCGTCATTCGGTCTGGAGTTGGAGACTATGGCCTTGACGCCGCTGCGCTGCATCCGGGCAAGCACATCGGGTACCGGATGCGGACCGGTTTGGCCATTCCAAGCTTCGGTGTTGTAGTGCAGGTGAGCGTCAAAAAGCGGACCGGAGTATTCAGCTGCAAGGGCAGTCAGACTCCAGAAAGAGATGAACCCGAAGACCCAACACGTAAGCGTTTTTCGAAAAAACAATGTGAACATAGTGTCAATTATTCGTGCACAGAGTCAGACATATTTGAATTTGTTCTCAATCAACATCGAGTTCAAATCACTCGACTTTTGCTCCGGAAGTCTTTACCACTTGCGCCATACGCTGGTAGTCCACTGAGAGCAACTTGGCAAAATCGGCATTAGGGATCGCCCGCGGCTCGATGCCTTGCTTGTCGAGCCTTTCCAAAATAATGGGGTCATTCAGCAGACGCCCTACCGCGTCATTGATGCGATTGGCTGCTGAAATTGGCGTAGCGGCTGGGCCAAGCAGCCCAAACCATGAATCAAATTCATAGCTTGGTAGCCCACTCTCAGCTACGGTGGGCAAATCGGGTAGGTGTTTACTGCGCTTAAGAGAAGTCACGCCCAGCAAGCGAATACGGCTGTCCTTTGCAAAGGCCAAAGCACCAATGCTTGCTGCAATGACCGCCTGAGCACGGCCAGAAATGACCTCGTTAATGGCCTCGCCTGTGGCTTTGAGTGGTATGTGAACGACATCGATACCCGCCATTCCACAAAAATAGGCCATCGCAAGATGCGTGGCGCTACCCACACCTGCGGAGGCGTAATTCATCTTGCCGGGGTTAGCTTTGGCATATCTAATGAATTCGGTAACGGACTTTGCAGGAACATCAGGATGAATCATCAGCACATAGCTGGCCGTTCCGATGTGGGCATAAGGCGCAAAGTCTTTCTGAGGATCGTATGAAAGCTTGTTATAGAGCGACCCTGCAATGTTATGACTTGCCGCAGCCATGACCATGGTCGTGCCATCAGCATCCATCTTCGCGACCTGTGCAGTCCCCACAGTTCCACCAGCGCCAGCTCGGTTTTCAACAATCAGGGCCTGCCCCAAAGCTGCAGCCAATTCGACAGATATGGAGCGCGCAAGAATGTCCTGCACACCACCAGCGGCAAACGGAACCACGATTCGCATCGTTTTAACCTGCTGGGCCAAAACTGGCCCAACCATTGCATAAATCATGCCGCCCACCAATGAACGGGCAATGAATGTGCGACGCTGTTGAAAATAAGAGTTCATATGGCTCCTTTGATGATTGCGATTTAGTTCACACACACATGGTCGGCAAGGCGTCGCATGAAGCGCTCGCACCAAGCAAGCTGATCAATGGTGATCCACTCATTGGGTTGGTGAGCCTGCGCAATATGGCCCGGGCCGCAAACGATGGTGGGCACGCCAGCCTGATGAAACAACGCGGCCTCGGTACCAAATGACACTTTACCCACGCCTTGGGAAGGGTCTAGCCCTGCGCAGTCAAAGCTGAGACGGGCAATGTCGCTGTCTGGAGCGATTGCAAAACCAGGCAGCACCGAGCGAAGCTCGTGCGCAATTCCAGTATCAGGCGCGACCGCCTGCATGGTAGGCACCAGACTGTCACCAAATGCTCGTGCACGCTCAAAAATCGCCTCAGGTGTATCAAGATGATGATGGCGAATCTCCCACAACAATTCGCACTCGCGAGGAATGATGTTCAGCGCAGTACCCCCGTGGATCACACCTGTGTGAATCGTGGTGTGCGGCACGTCGTAGATGGAGTCAAAGGGTCCTTGGGTCACGAGTTCTCGATGCATGGACTTGAGGTGTGCAACAAATTCGCATGCAATCTCCACCGCATTCACACCTAAAGGCGTCAAAGACGAATGTGCTTCAAAGCCGCGTACCGTGGTTTTATAGGCATGCTTGCCTTTGTGCGCAATCACCACCTGCATGCCTGTGGGCTCACCCACGATACAACCCCAAGGCTTGTAACCCTGAGCCGTCACGTCGGCAATCAGTCGACGAACACCGATGCAACCCACCTCTTCGTCATAGCTGTAAGCCAGATGGATCGGGCGCTTGAGCTTACGACGAAGCAGCTCAGGCACCATCATTAAGGTGGTCGCGCCATAGCCCTTCATGTCGGTCACCCCCCGTCCGAAAAGGCGACCGTCTTGGTGAACCACGGTAAAGGGGTCAGTGTCCCAAGGCTGACCGTCCACAGGCACCACATCAGTATGGCCTGAAAGCACGAGACCGCCCACTTTGGCCTCACCATCGTGGGCAGGCAGCGTGACCCATAAGTTGCATTTTTTTCCGCTGTCGTCGTAGGACCGGCGAAAGTCAGTGACGCCTAAATCGCGGAGGTAAGACTCGGTCCAGTTGATCAGCGGCAAATTACTGTCGCGCGAAACCGTTTCAAAGGATACCCACTTCTCGATCAGAGGCAGCGCGGTGAGTTCAGACAAGGCGATGTCAGACAGCGAGGCGGATGGTAACGTTGCGTTCATAGCAGTTTCCTGGGGAATTTCGTAAAAGATGGTGTCTTCGCCTAAGCATTGCAGCTTATTGCAAGAAAGTATGGCACGGGTTCAAGGTTTCCAGAAAGCAAAAAACCGGACCGGTTGCGTGCTAGGGTTTATCAGGTTAGGGCGCATTGTTTGAATCGATAAAATCAATAGACCGCATAGTATTTTCAGTATGCGGAAAATTTAGAAATCATAAAAGGCTCAAAAATGTTTAAGTTTTTTCAAAGGTTAAAACCAATACAGCACATATTTGAAACATTAACCTGTATTTTTTTAACGCTTTCGGTCTTTGCGCCTCAAATGACTATGGCCCAAGTTATCGATTGGCCACAAAAGTCGATCAAACTTGTAGTGCCTTATTCACCAGGTGGGAGTGCCGATACGCTAGCACGCTTGATTGGCGATCACTTAGGAAGGGCATTTGGGCAGACTGTTGTGATAGAAAATAGGTCTGGTGCTGGGGGAATTATTGGTTCCCAAATGGTGGCCAAATCACCTGCGGATGGCTACACACTGGTCATATCAGGCATAGGATCACACGTTATTGCACCTATAGTGGCGGAAGGGGGCTATGACCCAATCAAGGACTTCACGCACATAGCGATGCTGGCCGGACCACCGCTGGCAGTAGTAGTTAATGCTGATCAGCCATTTAGGGACTTTAATGGTTTTATAAGTTTTATAAAGAGCAATCCAAATGGATTAAGCTGGGGCTCACCAGGACAAGGTACTCATGGCCACTTGACTGGTGAATTGTTTAGAACAACAGCAAAGTTGAATATGGTTCATATCAACTACAAAGGTGCTGCTGGAGCATTGGTTGATCTAATGGGCGGACAAATTTCTGCTGGCTTTATGACTTTAAGCTCAGCCAAAACCGCAATTGATTCAGGGAAGCTTAGGTTACTGGCTGTGTCATCACCGAAAAGATTATCTGAATACCCCAACGTTCCGACCTTGGCGGAACTGGGTTATCCAGCGCTCACTGGGACAACATGGTTTGCACTTTCAGGACCCGCTGGCATGCCGGCGACATTAGTTGATCGTATCAATGCAGAAGTTCGGCGCGGCATGGATACAGCGGCAGCCAAATCACGACTATCTGTTGAAATTATGGAAACTGTGGCATTCGATGCGCCAGAATTTAGACGTTATGTCGCCTCTGAAATTGAACGATTAGGCCCTGCAGCCCGCTCCTTAAAAAATTCAATTAAATGATCGGTAACACTGAACTAAGACATTATGTCTTCGGTCGGCTATCACCTGATGCTGAGCGGGTTACTTGGCCGCTTAAGTTGGCATCGTAGCCTGTTGCCACTCTGACATCTATGACGCATACCTTTCCATTACGAACGGCATCCAATCCCTCAGCAATTGCGATATTCAGGGCTGTTACATCCGTGATGGGTCCAATTGAAAAGGCACCTTGAGCGCGAGACATACCAGCCAAATCGATATCAGGTTCGCTCATTCTCATCCCGATCCAACGGTTTTCAATAGGTCTATCACGCTCTATCGCCACCCGCTCTTGATGCATTTCATCATTAAAGTAGGAGTTGTTATTAGCAATAATCATCAACAATGGGATATGGTAGTGACAAGCAGTCCATAAGGCTGTGACGCCCATTAAAAAATCGCCGTCGCCAATAACTCCGATTGGTATCCGGCCACTGCCTTTCAGTGCGAGTGCCGAGCCAACGCACATACCAGGACCAGAGCCAATGCCACCACCGCCATCTTTGCCAAGATAATCTAAGGGATGGCTGAAGTCTCTATACCCACCATTCCAACCCAGCGGCAGTCTTATCAAGCATATGTTCTTGTCATTAGTTAGGCTATTGATTCCGTCTGCAATTGCCTTAATATTTAGTATCCCAGCAGTATTTTTAGGTATTAATTTTTGTACCGGGGCTGCGTAAGGCGCATTGACTTTTAAGTTTAGTTTTTTAGACAGACTCGCAATAAAACTATCAGAGTCGCACATGAGGTAAATATCTGCTGGCGGCAATCCAAAATACTCCATATTCCAGCCTCGATGGAGCTGCTGATCTAAAGATGTATGAATTACTTTTGCTTTTGGAGGCTGATCACCGAAGGCCTGCTTGAAGGTGCCTGCAAGATCCATCCAATCAAGGCTGAGTATGACATCTGCTTCTGCTAGGACGGCAGATATCTCCTTTGACAAGAAAACACCGGGCGGTCCAAGATGAAGCGGGTGGGTGGTTGGAAATCCTGCACCTTGCTTCAGATCAGTTACAACCGTAGCAGACAATGCCTCGGCAAAAGCAATTCGCTGCTCCCAATCGTCCAAATTACGTGAAACACGCCCAACAAGAATGACTAATTTTTTTGCAGATGACAATAAGTCAAAAGCATCTGAAACAGCTTCCGCATTTGGAGCTGCAGGAGCTGCTGGACGATAACGCGACATATCCGGCAATCTAGGCTTATTAACCATTAATTGCTCTTGCAAGGAAACGTCGAGATTAACGTAAACAGGTCCTTTAGGTGCGGTCGCTGAGATTTGATGAGCGCGGGATATTGACTCTATTGCCGCGGAAACAGAGGCAGGCTGGTCATCCCACTTGGTGAAGTTCCTAACAAGCGCTCCTTGATCAGCACTGGTGTGAATCCAATCAATCCATGGTCTACGTTGGCTTGCATCGACTGGGCCCGTAGCACCAAAAACAACCATCGGCACCCTGTCGCACCATGCATTGAAGATACCCATTGATCCGTGCATGAGTCCGACGTTGGAATGCAAAACCACCCCCATTGCTCGGTTTGCAACCTTTGCATAACCATGAGCAATTGCAACTGCGCTTTCCTCATGCAAGCAAAGCAACATTCGAGGATTACGATTTCCATTGTGGTTAACCAGACTATCATGAAGCCCTCTAAAGCTGGCTCCTGGGTTAATAGCCAAATACTCTATATCTATATTTCGAATAGCCTCAGCTATAATATCACTACCCCAACGGCGCGAATCTTCCACGCTGGATTCTGGGCATTCAATTTCATCTTGATTTTTTAGATCTGCATCAGGTTTTGTGGATTTATTCTGCATAGCCATTTTTCAATAATTAATTCTAAAGTGAAATTGCTTCTTATTCGCGTGAAATTTCGCCACTTTCAAAAAGCACCTTATTTCTACTGTACTCCATACGTATAAGTTCTGCAAACTCATCGCTAGTGCTCGAGCGGACCTCGTTGCCTTTGTCCGCTTGCTGCTTTCGATATGCAGGGCTCGCAGTAACTTTTTGTAAATCTGCTTGAATTTTCTGTATTATGGCAGATGGAATTTTTGAAGGCCCCATCACACCGACCCATGTAGCAGCCTCAAATCCCGGAAATCCTGTTTCGCTTACAGTTGGCACATTCGGCAGTAGCGGAGAACGTTCTAGGCTACCCATTGCAACAGGCACCAATTTACCTGATTTTATATGCATCATCGTTGATGATACTGCGGTCCACATTATGGGCACCCGACCTCCAAGCATGTCTTGTAATGCCAAGCCACTGCCTTTGTAGGGGACATGATTTAATTTAATCCCGGCAGTTCGCTGGAATAATTCCATTGCCATGTGTGGTGAAACACCAATACCATTTGAAGCGTAATCAATTGAACCGGGTTTACTTTTTGCCTTGGAAATAAAGTCATTTATAGTTTTAATTTTTGACTCTTCCGTAGCAACAAGCATTAGTGGTATGGTTCCTACCACTGCGATTGGCCGCAAATCGGACAATGTGTCGTAAGGCAATTTACTTTGCATAAAAGGCACGACAACATTAATTCCATCTGTAGCCAGGAAAAGGGTATATCCGTCTGGTGCCGCCTTGGCTGTTGCATCTGCAGCAATAACACCTCCGGCTCCAGGTTTATTGTCAATCAATACTGGCTGACCCCACAAAACGGACAATTCTTTGGCAATATCGCGTCCAATAGTATCGACTGCACCACCTGGTGCAAACGCGACAATAAGTTTGACTGGCTTTTTCGGCCAATCTAGTGATTGAGCTGATACCACACCTTGATGAAGTAAGCCAAGAGCGGTGAAAAACAATATCGTTGCGGCAAGCTTTCTGGCATAAGTCCGAAATAACGTCATCATCTGGTAACTCCACTTTAAAATTTATATCATTTAACCCAAAAATGGATGATTCATCCTAATTTCATCTGACCATCATTTTTTGTAAATTAGAGTCAATCTTCAACATTGATCAGAGACATACTGGTCATCTTTGGTAACACATTAGAAAGCCCGAACCGTTGAGGTTTCGGGCTTAATGTAATTGAAGCTCTGGGTCTACTTCCGTGCTGGAGGCACATCCATACAAGACCCATGCGCCACTTCTGCCGCCATGCAGATGCTTTCGCCCAGTGTGGGGTGTGGGTGGAAAGTTTTGCCGATGTCTACCATAGGGGTTGCGCCGGAAAACGCAACCTTTCAAGCTCAGAAGGGGTATTGACGCGGCGTGGTCTGAATCGTCACCCATCGCAGCTCGGTGAACTCGTGGATGCCGGCCTTGCCGCCAAAGCGGCCCAGGCCCGAACCCTTGACACCGCCAAAGGGCATCTGTGCTTCGTCGTGAACCGTCGGACCGTTCACATGGCAGATGCCGGAGTCAATGCGACGCGCCACGTTGAAGGCACGCGCGATATCGCCGCCGAAGACAGCCGCCGACAACCCGTACTCATTGTCATTGGCGCAGGCGACCGCCTCCTCGACGCCGTTGACGCGCACGATGCACTTGACAGGACCGAAGGTTTCCTCGTGGTAGATCTTCATGGCCGGCGTGACGTGGTCTAGGACGGTCGCAGGCATCAACGTGGTGGTGGACTTTTCGCCGCACACCAGCTTGGCGCCCTTGGCCAGCGCATCATCAATCAGCGCGTTGCAGTGTTCCACCGTGCTCATTCCGATGACCGAACCCAGCACCACTGGCTCGGGCTTACGCGGATCGCCCAGCGGCAGGGACTTTGCCTTGTCGGCAAACTTCTTGACAAAAGCCTCGGCGATCTTCTGGTCCACGATGATGCGTTCGGTGCTCATGCAGATCTGGCCGCTGTTGGCAAAGGCGCCGAAGGCCGCGCCGTTGACCGCGTCGTCAATGTCGGCGTCATCTAGCACCACGAGTGGCGCCTTGCCCCCAAGCTCCAGCACCACCGGCTTGAGGTACTTGGCGCAGGTCATGGCGATGATGCGGCCCACACGGGTGGAGCCGGTAAAGTTCACTCGACGCACCGCCGGATGCGCAACCATGGCCTCCACCACCGCACCCGCATCTGCCGGAGCATTGGTGATGTAGTTGACCACACCGGGCGGGAAGCCGGCGTCCTGGAAGGCCTCGATGATGAGCTGGTGCGTGCGGGGGCAGTTTTCAGAGCCCTTCATGACCACGGTGTTGCCGCAAGCCAGCGGAACGCAGATGGAGCGCGTGCCTAGGATCACGGGCGCGTTCCACGGCGCAATGCCCAGCACCACACCTGCTGGCTGACGCACGGCCATGGCCAGCGAACCGGGGATGTCGGAAGGTATCACCTCGCCAGTTACCTGGGTGGTCAGCGCAGCAGCCTCGCGGATCATGCCAGCCGCTAGGAAGACGTTGAAGCCTGCCCAGCTGCCGGGAGCACCCGTCTCGGCAGCCACGGCCTCGATGAACTGCGGCGTCTTGGCTTCCAGCGCGTCAGCCGCCTTGAGCAGCAAGGCGCGGCGTTCGCTGGGGCCCGTCTGACTCCAAGTTTTGAAGGCCTCGGCCGCAGCCTCGACGGCCATCACGGCGTCGGCCGGCGACGCGGCGGGCGCGCGCGAGGCAATCGTGCCATCTAGAGGGTTGCGGCGCTCGAAGGTGGCGCCCCGCTCGGCCGTGACCTTGAGGCCGTTGATCAGCATGGACATATCAGACATACGAAACTCCTTCAGACAAATGATTCTTCAAACAAGGGCGGTTTTCTTGCGGCGCTGCACGGCATCGGCAGCGGTGGTCTTGTCTGCCGCGTCAGCACCGAGGTAGGCCTCGCGCACGACGTTAGATCGAGCCAGCAGCCGGGCCGGACCGCTGGCGACCAGCGTGCCGCGCTCCAGCACATAGCCGCGGTCGGCCACGGCCAGCGCCTTCTTGACGTTCTGCTCCACCATGAGCACGGTGGTGCCGGCATCGGCGATGCGACGGGCAATGGCCAGCAGCTCGTCGACCATGCGCGGCGCGAGACCCAGGGAGGGCTCGTCGAGCATAAGCAGGCGTGGCTGACTCATCATGGCGCGCGCAACGGCCACCATCTGCTGCTCACCGCCGCTCATGGTGCCGGCAAGCTGGCTCGCGCGCTCGCGCAGCTTGGGAAAGTCGGCCATGACTTGCTCGATACGGCGCGACCGCTCGGCCTTGCTAACGAGCCAGCCGCCAAGCTCCAGGTTCTCCAGTACCGTCATTTGTGGAAACAGCTGACGACCTTCGGCGACCAAGGTCACGCCGCTCTTGACGACCTCATGCGTCTTCTCCGGCAAGTCCTCGCCATCGAGCAGCACCAGGCCGCGGCGCGGGATCAGGCCCATGAGCGACTTCAGCAGGGTGGTCTTGCCCGCACCGTTGGGACCCAGGATCACGGTCAGGCCGGGCTTGACCTCGAAGCGCAACTCGCGCAGCACGAGGAAAGGCCCGTAGCCAGCACTCAAGCCCCGCACTTGCAGATGCGCATGCTTCTCGTCGCCCAGCACGAAAGGGGTGTCGCGGTACCACATCATGCCGCTACATCCTCTGCTTCGGGCTCGGCCATCTCGTCGCCCAGATAGGCTTCGATCACCTCGGGGTTGCGCACGACGTTTTGCGGCGTGTCGTCGGCTATCTTGCGGCCCTGGTGCAGCACGATGACACGCTCCACATGGCGCAGCAGAGTGGTCACCGCGTGCTCGATCCAGATCACAGTCAGGTCGAGCTCATCACGCAACCGGCCAATCAGGCGGGCCATCTCCTCGATCTCGGCTTCAGTCAGGCCGGCGGCCACCTCATCGAGCAGCAAGAGCTTGGGCCGCGTGGCCAAGGCCATGCCGATCTCCAGCAGGCGCTGCTGCGAAGGCGTGATGGCGGCGGCAGGCAGCTCGGCCTGGGCCGACAGGCCGATGAGCTGCAGGATGCTGCGGGCGTCTCGTAACGCCCACGGCACGCCCTTCTCATCGCCCCAAAAGATGTACTCCCGGCGGCGCTTGCCGGCGAACTTGAGGCCGAACTCGATGTTGGCCAGCACCGGCATGTCAGCGAACACGCGGGGCGTCTGAAAGGTCCGCGCCACGCCGCTGGCGGCAAAACGGTGCGGGCCCTTGCCCGTGAGGTTGCTGCCCTGGCAGACCAGACGGCCCGAGGTCGGAACTTGCACACCGGAAATGGCGTTGAAAAAGGTGGTCTTGCCGGCGCCGTTGGGGCCGATGATGCCCACGAGTTCGCCGAGCGCAAAGTTGGCGCTGACGGCATCCACCGCGGTCAGGCCGCCGAAGCGCACCGTGACATCATGGGCTTCAAGCAGAAAGTCAGACAAAATAGCCCTCCTTCTCGCGGCGCTTGATGCGCTCCTTCTCGCGCTCCTTCTCACCGGAAAGCTCGCGCTTGATGTCCTTGGCCCAGTCGCGGGTGTCGCTCCACCAGCTCTTGAAGGTCGCCAAACGCAACGAGGCCAGGCCGCCGGGCAGGTAGAGCACACAAAGGATGAGCATAAGGCCCAGCGACATCAGGTAGATTTGAGGGAACTGCAGGCGCAACGACTCGGCCAGCACACTGAAGATGATGGCTGCGATCAGCGGGCCCCAGAGCGTGAGCACGCCGCCGATGAGCGTGATGAGCACGGTCTGGAAACCGATGAAGGGGTTGAAAACCGTGTGCGGGTCGATATAGGTCCAGCGCACGGCCATGGCCGCGCCAACAGCACCGGCAAAGGCTGCTGTGATGGCGAAACCTGCGATCTTGATCAGCCGCGTATTCACGCCCAAGGTCTGCGCCCGCTGTTCGTCAGCGCCGATGCCCATGAGCGCCAAGCCAAACCGCGTGCGTCGCACCCATATGGAAACCGCCACCGACAACACGGCTAGGGCAAGCACCGTGAGGTAGATGGTGTCGCGCTCGGGCACCACCATAAGCACCCGCCCCACGGTCCCCGTGACTGACTTCTCGAAATAAGTCACGGCGTGGAGGATGAGTTCGGTCATGCCAAAGGTCAGCACCGCAAAGTAGGTACCACGCAGGTGCAGCACCGCTGCGCCCATGACCATCGCCACCAGGACCGCAACGCCAGCGCCGATGGCGATGGTCTCGACCCAGCCGAATTGCCCAAGCAGAATGGCCGTGGTGTAGGCTCCGATGCCGAAGAAGGCCGAGGTGGCGAGCGACAGGTAACGCGTGCTGCCGCAGAACAGGCCCCAGCTGGAAGACAGCGCGACATACATCAGGCAGGTCAGCGCCATGGAGGTGACGAACTCGCTGGAATAGAACGGAAGGGCCAGAGCCCAGCCAGTGAAGGCCAGCAGCACGAGCACGTCGCGGATGAGGAATTGACGGGAGTTCATGCTTTACGGCTCTTGCGGGTGAACAGGCCCTCGGGACGCAGCAGCAGCACGGCGATGAACACCGCGTAAGACAGCAGTGCCTTGATCGAAGGATTGGTGAAGTGCATGCCCAGCGCCTCGATCACGCCGAGGAACAGGCCGCCGATGAGCGCCCCGCCCATGCTGCCGAAGCCGCCGAGCGTGATGACGATGAGCGCCGTCACGGTATAGGGCTGGCCCATATAGGGCGTGATGGTATAGGCCATGGACAGCAGCGCACCAGCGATGCCCGACAGGCCTAGGCCAATGCCGAACATCAGCGGGTGCAGCTTCCTCGTGTCGATACCCATGAGCTGCGCGCCCGTAGGCGACTGCATTAGGGCGCGCACGCCCTTGCCCAGTAGGGTCTGGCGCATGAGCACAATCAGCGCCCCCGCAAACACCAGGGCCAGGAAGAACACCAGCAGCTTGTTGGCTGCGAACTGCACCTCGCCGAACTTCACAGGCTCAGTTAGGTAGTCGTAGCCGCGCAGGTCACCGCCCCACATCCACGACACGAAGTTCTGCACCAAAAACATGAGGCCGAAGGCCACAATCAGGCCGCGCGCTTCGAAGACGTCAAGATTGGGTGAGGTGGCAGTTAGGCGGCGGAAGCACAGAAAGTGAACAATGACGCCCAGCCCCATGAGCACGAAGAAGGCGACTGGCACCATGAGCAGGGGCGAGAAGCCGAACTGCGTCTGGACCAGCCAAGTCAGGTAGGCTCCGACCATGAGGAACTCGCCATGGGCGATATTGAGTATGCGCATCAGGCCGTACTGGAGGTTCAGCCCCAGGGCGACGAGCGCATAGATGCCTCCGGTGATCAGGCCGGAAGCAATCAGCTCGAACCAGGAAGTGAGTGACATGTTGTGAGCGATCCGTCCACCCCGGGGTACAGGGGGGCGCAAAAAAGGAACGAACGGCGGGCCATGTGGCCCGTCAGGTATTTACTTCCAGGCCGGCTTGCTAGGGTTGAGCTTGGCGGTGGCCAGCTTGGTCGGCCACACCACCTCAAACTCGCCGTTCTGCCACTGGCCCACGGTACCCGGCGTACCCACGTTCTCGCTGCCGGAGAACTTGATGTCACCGAGAATGGTCTTGTGGTGCGTATTAGCCACGTAGTCGCGGATGGCCTTGCGGTCCAAGCCTTGCGCCTTGACAGCATTGGTCAGGATCTCTAGGCCGGCCCAGGTGGCGCCGCTGGCCCAGCGATCGGGTTCCTTGCCATCGAACTTTTTGGAGTGCGCGTCAAAATAGGCCTTGGCACCGGGACTGGTCTTGCTGTTCCAAGAGCCCATGCCAAGCACACCTTCGGCGCCGGCCGGCGTCATGACATTGCGGTAAAGCTGGAAGGCCGTACCCACAGACGCGTAGAAGAACTTCGGGTTAAAGCCGATCTCCTTGGCCTGGCGGCTGGCCAAGATGGTGTCCGGTGGATAAGTGAAGCCGACGAAGGCATCCGGGTTCTTGTCCTTGATGGAGCGCAGCACGGGCGACAGGTCCTTCACGCCGCCCGGGTAACTCTTGTCTTCTACCATCTGGATGCCCGAGCCCTGCAGCGCGACCTTGAAGGCTGCGTAGTTTTCCAAGCCGAACAGGTCGTCCACGTAAACGCAGGCCACGCTCTTGCAACCGTTGGCCTTGAGCATCTCCACCAGCGCGTCGGTCATGGGCTTGGGCTGTTGCAGCAGCAGGAAGAAGTATGGCAGCTTCATCTCGACCAAGCGACGCGACAACGCCGTGGGCGCAAGGAAGGGGTACTGGAATCGGTTGGCCAGCGGAGCCACCGCAAAGTTGGCGTTGGAGCCCCAGGGCGGCAGCACGAGATCGACCTTGTCGGAACCCATGAGCTTTTCATAAGAGCGCACGCAGGTCTCGATGTCGCTGCGGTCATCGGAGCTGATCAGCTCAATCGGGCGCTTGACGCCCTTGACGTCCAGACCGCCCGCCGTGTTTTGCTGCTCGGCCCAGAGCAGGTAGTTGGGCTCCTGGCTCACCTGGGCGCCGCCGGTCCAGGGGCCGGTACGGGCGATGGCATAACCGATGCGCACAGGGGCCTGATTGGCCAGCAGGTGCGGGGCAAAAGTCGCAGCACCTAGGGCAGCGGCCGTGCCTTTGAGCAGGGTACGTTTCGTCTTTTGAACCATAGAAGTCTCCAGTTGATTTGCGAAAAGGACGGATAAGTAATTCAAGTGTGTGAAAATAATTATTGCATCCTTTTCGATGTGCTTATGTAATTGCCCTATGTCGGCGCGGGGACACCTCGACGATGCGGGCCATCCACTAAGCCCATAGGTAGTGAGCTTTTTGCGTGATTGCTTAGACAAGCAAAGTACAAAGCCCGAACAGTTTCCAGTTCGGGCTTGAAGGTTTGATACGTCAGTTCGGTTTACTTCCGTGCTGGAGGCACGTCCGTGCAGCTGCCATGCGCCACTTCCGCCGCCATGCCAATGATCAATCCATTGGCTATATAAAAGACGATGCGGGTAAGCTTCGCATCAATCTCCATCACTCATCACTTGAATACCAACCCAAGTGATTCGACTCAATTGGCCGGGAAAATTCTTGAACTGCAAATCCTCTAAAAATATGAGAGGATTTGTAACTCCACCAACGACTTGACGCAACGCGGCCGGATGAGTTGCGCCTTCAGGGTTTATTTTTCCAGAAAAACGATAAATTTTTGGCAGGATTGCATCCGTAAATACTTTAAAAGTAGACGCATGCACCAAAGCCAATCTAACGTTGCATAATCGTATTGGAGCGACTTTAACCCCACTTAATAAAAACCTTATCCAAACAACGGCTTAACCAAGCTTACATCACACCATGCCCTCTAACGAAATACTCACTGCGCTTCAGACACAGCTCAAGCAAAAAGATAAATACTTGCATGGCATTGTAGAGATGCAGACTGTATTACTCAGCACGGAGTCCGAAGCATTGGGTGCATTGAACCCTGCTTTGGCACCACTCGGTCTGGCATGCGGGGCTGATCGTGTATACATATTTGAGAATGATAAA
Organism: Hylemonella gracilis; assembly: GCA_945862195.1. Lineage (GTDB taxonomy): Bacteria > Pseudomonadota > Gammaproteobacteria > Burkholderiales > Burkholderiaceae_C > Hylemonella > Hylemonella gracilis_C. The sequence goes on along the minus strand of CAMAXR010000029.1, from coordinate 1,807 downwards.
GTAGATGATGTTTGGACTGGCACCGTAAGTCAAAAAGCAGAATGGTGTGCTCCGGGAATTGAACCGCAGATTGACAGTCCGGATCTACAAGGTTTGAATTTGCGTGATGTTTTTCCTGAATGGTTTGCGATATTGGATACCGGCAACAAAGTGGTATTAGTTGAAAGTTCATTTGATGAACTTGAACAAGAGGTACTAGGTCCTCAAGGCATTAAATCATTGCTGTTACTTCCACTCATGCTGGATGGCGTTCTAACGGGTTTGATTGGATTTGACAATTGCAAAGAAGAATATGACTGGACGGAATCTGAAGTTTCTTTGCTTCAATCCGCCGCATCTCAAATAAGTTTGAATCTTGCTCAAAGGCGTGCAAAGCGCTCATTGGAACAATTAAATACAACATTGGAAGATCGCATTACACATCGCACGATAGAGCTTGCAGAGAAAAATAATTCTCTCTCCGAGGCATTGAGTACTATCCAAAGAGCCCAAGCAGATCTCATGCAAGCAGAGAAACTGTCCGGACTTGGAAGAATGGTTGCCGGAGTTGCACATGAATTGCGTAATCCAGCAAATTATGTTGGAAACAATGTTAAACTATTGGCTGAGTATCTGATGAGATTGAAAAGCGGCTTGTCTGAATTGATTGATGATCAGGATCCCGATAATGCTGAAGTACTTTCCTGGTTGAATCAGGAATTTGATGGTGCACATACATTGATTTCGCATTCTACGAAGGGCGTAGATCGCATAAAAGAAACTGTCAATGCACTTGTGAATTTCTCCAGACTCGATGAAACGGAAGTCAAGGTATTCAATTTAGAGGAAGTCATCACTGACACGATTAGAATTCTTCAACCCAAATGGGCACTATGTCCATCGGTTGAGATTTCAGGTTTGCAAACCTATTCGCTTACTGGGCATCCATTAAAAATATCTCAAATAATCATGAATCTTTTGGATAATGCTTACTACGCAGCATCAGAAAAGAATGGTGAAGCCCAAGCTAAAGTCTCCTTAGACATTCAATCCGACCAGGAACAGGTAATCATTGAAGTAACCGATAATGGTGGTGGCATCCCGAGTGATGTTGTCAACAAAGTATTTGATCCATTCATCACAACCAAACCCATCGGTACCGGCACTGGAATGGGGCTTGCTATTTCATGGTCTGCGGCTGATGAACATGGAGGGAAATTGAAGATTGCCAAAACTGACTCCAATGGAAGCACATTCCGTTTGTCACTCCCTGTAGCAAATGAAGCCTAAGCATGAAATTGAAGTTAAAAAAGCAGGAACGCCCTTCAATCGCCACGCCTGCATCCACTAATAACAATCTTCCTACCATTGCCGTGATTGACGATGAGCCAGGCAATGTAGCAGCTCTTGAAGCATTGTTGAAAAACGAATATCGTGTTGTTGGATTTACAAATCCAATGCAAGCATTGGAGTATTTGGCTCATGAAAGAGTCGATGCAATCTTGACCGATCAAAGAATGCCGGGACTGCTTGGCACTGATTTGCTCATCAAGTTAAAAGGCCGTAATGAGCACTATCCCACATCTGTGATTGTTACCGGCTATACCGATGTCAACGATTTGGTTTACTGCATCAATGAAGGATTGATTTCCAGATATGTGCTGAAGCCATGGGAGCCGGAAGATATCCGTGCCGCAGTGAGACAAGGCATACAGCATACTAGACAAACGGAATCTTTACATCGCCTTGTACCGGAACAAATGCTAAAGAGAGTATTCCCCAATGGGATAGAGCATTTTGCGCCCGGTCATTTCACACAATTACCTTG
>CAMAXR010000028.1 GCA_945862195.1 Hylemonella gracilis | reverse complement strand
GGCGAAAAAGACCCCGTGCAGTGGTTGCGCGATTCGGGTTTGGCAGGGTCAGAGCTTGAAGCGGCGGCCGGAGGCAACGCGGCGCGTCTGCTGGGACTGTCCCAAGTGGTTTAAGCCCATTCATTTCAGGGGTTTCCCTAGGTTTAGGGTTTAGGGCATTTATTGGCCTTGAAAGTGCTCATAATCTTTAAGTGATCCGCTAAGTGATCACTTATTAGATAAACCTAGGAGACAACATGCCCCAATACAACCTGAAGGTGGACGGTGTGAACCGCAAGGTCAAGGCCGAAGCCGATGAGCCGCTTTTGTATGCTCTGATCGATGGACTCAAACTCAAAGGTCCCAAGTTTGGTTGTGGTGTGGCCCAGTGTGGCACCTGCACCGTGTTAGTCAACGGGCAGCCCGTGTTTTCTTGTGTGACCCCGGCCAGTTCAATTGGCAGCAAAGCCGTTCGCACGATGGATGGCCTTGAAAAGCAAGGCCAACTGCACCCTGTGCAGCAAGCCTTTGTGGACGAGCAGGCGGCGCAATGTGGTTACTGTTCCAACGGTTGGGTGATGAGTGCGGTGGCCTTGCTGGAAAAAAATCCACGCGCTACGGACGATCAAATCAAACAGGCCCTCTCTGGCTTGCAGTGCCGCTGCGGTACGCACATTGCCATCATGCGTGCGGTGCGTAAAGCCCGCGACGTGATGTCTGCCAGCAACAAAGTCAACCCCAAGGTTTAAGGAGCCCGACATGAATGACATGCAAATCAATCGACGCGAATTCCTGCAATCTCAAGCAGGTTTGGTGGTGGGCTTCAGCGGTGGACTCACCGCCTTAATGGCTGGCGATGCTGCGGCCCAAGCTGCTGTACCAGTGGTGGTAGGCCCGCACCCCTCCACTTTGGACACATGGCTGCGTATTGGCAAAGACGGTTTGGTGACCGTGAACTTTGGCAAGATGGATTGCGGCCAGGGCTTGGACGTGGCTATTGCACAGTTTGTAGCTGACGAGTTGGACGTAGCCTTTGACAAGGTACACGTCATCATGGGTGACACTCGCTTCACCCCCAACCAAGGTGGCGGCAGCGGAAGCACTGGATTGCGCATGGGCGCTAGGCCGATTCGCAATGCCGCAGCAGAGGCGCGCCGTGTGTTGTTGGCGGCGGGTGCAGAGCATTTGGGATTGCCCTCATCGGCGCTAGCCGTTGAAAACGGCCGTATTTTTGCATTGGCAGAGCCCGCAAAGGGCATTACCTATGCGGATTTGATTGGGGGCAAAAACTTTTCTACCCCCATGAAGTGGAATAACGCCATTGGCAATGCCATGGATGCGGTCGGCCAAGCCAAACCCAAAGATGTGTCGCAGTTCAAAGTGGTGGGGCAGGGCATCAAGCGCAAAGACATTGCAGACAAGGTCAGCGGTAAAGAGCACTACACCGCGCACATCCGTCCAGACAACTTGTTGCATGCGCGCGCCGTCAGACCCCAAGTTGCGGGAGCTATGCCTTTGGAGGTGGACAACGCTTCCATTTCCCACATTCCTGGTGCCCGCTCTTATGTCAAAGGCGGGTTTGTGGCGGTGGTGGCCGACACCGAGTGGAACGCCATTCGTGCCTCGCGCGCCCTGAAGGTCAAGTGGTCTGACGCCAAGCCGCCACTCACCGGTGGCGAGGACAAGGTGTTTGATTACATCCGTGAAGCCAAGCCTACGGCCTCCAACGCTATACCTGCCTTTGGCGGCAAAAAAGACTACAACCCCAAGCCCACACTGGATGCCTTGGCCAGCTCCGCCAAAGTGATTGAGGCGGATTACGAGTGCGGCTTTCAAATGCACGCCCGCATTGCACCGTCCTGCGGTGTGGTCAGCGTGGTGGGCGACAAGGTCGAGATTTGGGGCGACATGCAAAAACCCCACTTCTTGCGCGACGGCATTGCCAAGCTTTTGGGTTTGCCCATTGAAAATGTGCAACTCAAGTGGATGCATGGTGCGGGTTCCTACGGCCGCAGCGACGCCGATGAGGCCCCTTACGAAGCCGCCTTGCTGTCCAAAGAGTTTGGCCGCCCTGTGCGCGTGCAATGGTCGCGAGAAGAAGGCATGGTCTGGGCGCCCAAAGCCCCAGCCGCCATCATCAGCATGAAAGCCGGCTTGGATGCTTCTAACAACGTCACCGGTTGGTACTTCAAGGCCAAGGGCTTCAACGGTTGGGACGTGAAGTTCAACGCTGAAAGCCCAGAGCACACCTTGGTGGGCATGTTGACGGGCCACAAAAAATGGAACGCCTACAACTTCAATGTGCCAGAAGAAAGCTACAAGTTTGCCAACCACGTGCATTGGTGGGAAACCGTGCCCCCTTACATGCAAGAAGCGTCGCCCATGCGCACTGCCCACCTGCGTGCGCCACAAGAGTTGCAAACCCGTTTTGGGCAAGAGTGCTTTATTGATGAGGTGGCTCACGCCGCAAGCATGGACCCGGTGGAGTTTCGGCTTAAGCACATGCAAGAGCCACGCGAAATTGATGTGGTTAAAGCAGCTGCCGAAAAAATGGGTTGGGTCAAACGCACCAGTCGCAACACTTCAGGCAAAGTCTTGACGGGTCGCGGTATATCGGTGCATTCAGGCTACCAGTCTTACGCCGCCGTGGCGGTGGAGGTGGAAGTCAACAAGGAAACCGGCCGCATCTGGGTCAAAAAGGTGGTCATTGCGAACGACTGCGGTTTGGTGGTCAACCCCATAGGTGTGCGTGCCGCACTTGAAGGCCAAATCATGCAGGGTATTAGCCGTGCTTTGTATGAGGAAGTGCACTTTAATGAAGAGCGCGTGACCAGTGTGGACTGGAATACCTACCGCATCGCCAAGCTGGAAGACATGCCTGCCCAAGTGGAGTTGGTGTTGCTCAACCGCCCCGACAAGCCTTTAGGCGGTGCGGGCGAGCCCGCCATTGTGTGCTTCCCATCGGCCATTGCCAATGCCGTGTTTGACGCTACGGGTGTGCGCATTCGTCGCTACCCCTTGGTGCCTGAGCGCGTGAAGCAACAACTGGCTTAACCTCTTAGCTCATTAGTAGCCACAACAGCCGCAGGTCGCAAGATCTGCGGCTGTTTTCTTTTGTTCCAAAATAAGTTGAATTAAGTTCAAAAGTACATTTCTATGGAACAAGTCGAAACAGTCGTTATGGGTGCTGGCGTGGTGGGTTTGGCGGTGGCCCGGGCTTTGGCGCTTGCAGGTCAAGAGGTCATGGTGCTAGAGGCTGAGTCCGCCATTGGCACCCAAACCAGTTCGCGTAACAGTGAGGTGATTCATGCGGGCTTGTATTACCCGCAAGGCTCCTTGAAGGCTCGCTTGTGCGTGCAGGGCCGCCAGCAGCTTTATGCCTACTGCCAGGAGCGAGGTATTGCGCATCAGCGGTGCGGCAAATTGGTGGTGGCTACTTCGGAGTCGCACATTTCCAAGCTGCATGAGCTGCTGGCCAAAGCCGCTGCCAACGGGGTCACAGACTTACAACTTTTAAGCCGAGCACAAGCGCTGGCCAAAGAGCCTGCTTTGCATGCCTTGGCCGCTGTATGGTCTCCCAGTACAGGCATTGTGGACAGCCATGGGTTGATGTTGTCTTTGCAAGCAGACCTAGAGCATGCAGGCGGCATGGTGGTGTGTCATGCCAAGGTGGAGCGTTTGGTGGTGGGATCGGGTTTGAATTCGGGTTTTCACATCCACACCCAAGACGGCACGACTCTAAGCGCTCGGCGTGTGGTGAATGCAGCCGGCTTGCACGCGGTGGCCTTGGCCCAAGCCGTTCAGGGCATGCCCAAGGCTGGCCCACCCCATTCAGCCTTGCCCAAGGCTTACTTTGCAAAAGGCCATTACTTCAACTTGTCCTGTCGGTCGCCGTTTAGCCATTTGATTTACCCCGTGCCGGAAGCCGCTGGTTTAGGCGTGCACCTGACCTTAGATTTAGGGGGGCAAGCCAAGTTTGGGCCGGATGTGGAGTGGGTAGATTCGCCAGACGACTTGGAAGTAAAGCCCGAGCGGGCGCACCTTTTTTACGATGAGATTCGCAAATACTGGCCTCAGTTACCCGAGGGCGCTCTGGTGCCGGGTTATGCAGGCATCCGGCCCAAAATTTCTGGGCCCGGTGAGGCGGCTCAAGATTTTGTGATCCAAGCCCCTAAGCAGCACGGTGTAGCGGGTTTGGTGCATTTGCTGGGCATTGAGTCGCCAGGTCTGACCAGCTGTTTGGCATTGGGCGACGCGGTGTTGCAGGCGCTGGAGTAAGTTTTAAGCGGCGTTGGTTTGGTATTTCTGAAGCGCTAAAGCGGCTTCTCGAATCAATGCCGGGCCTTTGTAGATGAGTCCGGTGTAGATTTGGACCAAGTCCGCCCCCGCTTGAATTTTGCTCAAGGCGTCGGTGCCGCTTAGCACGCCACCCACCCCAATGATGGGAAAGTGCGGCCCGAGATGTTGCCGCAGCTGCCGAATGACTTGGTTGCTCATCTCCAGTACCGGTGCGCCCGACAAGCCGCCCGTTTCATTTGCATGCGGCAGCCCCAGCACGGCTTGTCTGCTTAAGGTGGTGTTGGTGGCAATCACACCCCACGATGCCTTAGGGCTGGCTTGAGCTTGGCGTTGCAGGGCTTGGGCAATGACCTGAATTTGTGCATCGTCTAAATCAGGCGCAATTTTGAGGAACAGTGGCACCGTTTTATCAAAGTGCGTTTGCATCTGGTGCCGCCGCTCGGCCAGCGCCGATAACAACTGCTCTAAGGCGGCATCGCTTTGCAGCGAGCGCAGGTTTTGCGTGTTGGGGCTGGAAATATTGATGGTGATGTAGTCGGCATGGGGGTAGACCGCGCTCAAGCACAAAAGGTAGTCGTCTGTGGCCTGCTCGATGGGGGTATTGGCGTTTTTGCCAATGTTCAAACCCAACACCATGGGCCTGTGAGCAGGATCCTTAGCCTGGGCATGCTTAGGTTGACGGCGGCACTTGGCCTGTTGCAGGTTGGAAATGAAGGTGCCCAAGCCTTCATTGTTAAAGCCCAAGCGGTTGATGAGGGCTTGGCGCTCTTGAATGCGAAACATGCGTGGCTTGGGGTTGCCCGGTTGGGCCAGAGGGGTCACAGTACCCACTTCTACAAACCCAAAACCCATGGCTTGCCAACCATCTAGGCAGCGGGCGTTTTTGTCCAATCCGGCAGCCAGGCCCACACGGTTGGGGAACTTGAGTCCTGCAATGTCCACGGGGTCATCAATTCGCGCTTGTGTGTAGCCAAAGGCCAGGGGTGTGTTTTGAGTGCGTGTGATCAGCCCAAGCGTGAAGTCGTGGGCAGCTTCTGGGTCCATTTGGAACAAAACTGAACGGGCCAAGGCATAAGGATTAAAAGAAGGCAAGAGGGACATCGGATAATTCCTGAAGATTGAAAGGATTTTCCCATGCTCACCCAAGACGAACTCAAAACCCAAGTGGGACAAGCTGCCTTGCAGTATGTGCAAGCAGGGCAGTGGCTGGGGGTGGGCACCGGTTCTACCGTTAATAAATTTATTGAGGCGCTGGCCAGCATGAAGGACCAAATACCCGGTGCGGTGTCGAGCTCGGTGGCCAGCACCGAGCGCTTGGAGGCATTGGGCATTCGGGTGGTAGACGCCAATGAGGTGGGGGTGTTGTCGGTTTACATCGATGGGGCTGACGAGATTGACGGCCAAGGCTGCATGATCAAAGGCGGCGGAGCGGCGTTAACGCGCGAAAAAATAGTGGCAGCCCAGTCCAAACGCTTTGTGTGCATTGCCGATGAATCCAAGCAGGTGCAGGCCTTGGGGCAGTTTCCCTTACCGGTCGAGGTGATTCCCATGGCCAGCAACCAGCTCATTCGGCAATTTGCCGCTATGGGTGGCGTGGCCCAATTGCGCTTGAAAGACGGCGTGCCCTTGGTGACCGACAACGGGCAACACCTTTTGGACGTGAAGGGCTTGACCATCAGCGACCCCTTGAGCTTTGAAACTGAGGTCAACCAGTGGCCTGGTGTGGTGACGGTGGGGGTTTTTGCGCACCAGCGCGCCAAGGTGTGTCTGCTGGGAACCGCTAGTGGCGTGAAGACGCTGAATTTTTAAGAGCTGGCTTACTGGCTTAGCTGGCAGCTTCAGCCGCCATGCCCTGATGCCTGAGAAGAGCGTCTAGGCTGGGCTCGCGGCCTCTGAATGCTTTAAAGGATTCCATGGCAGGGCGGCTGCCACCAGCTTCTAATATGGCCTGCCGGTAGCGGCGACCTGTTTCAATATTGGGCTGGCCTTGGGGTAGGGCGGTTTCTTCAAATGCGGCGTAGGCATCTGCGCTGAGCACCTCAGCCCATTTGTAGCTGTAGTAGCCCGCTGCATAACCCCCCGCAAAAATATGACTGAAGGTGTGGGCTGTGCGGCTCCAGGCGGGCGGATGCAGCACCGCCACCTCTGAACGCACGCGGTTGAGCAGCGGCATAAAGTCCAAAGCGGGGTCGTGTTCGGTGTGCAGCAGCATGTCAAACAAAGAAAACTCAATTTGTCGCACGGTTTGCAAGCCGGTTTGGAAGTTTTTGGCTGCCAACATTTTGTCGAACAGGGCGCGAGGCAGGGGTTCGCCCGTGTCCACATGGGCGGTCATGTGCTGCAGCACATTCCATTCCCAACAAAAGTTTTCCATAAACTGGCTGGGCAGTTCTACGGCGTCCCACTCCACACCGCTGATGCCCGACACATCGCGCTCGTTCACTTGCGTGAGCAGGTGGTGCAAGCCGTGTCCAAATTCGTGAAACAGGGTGATGACATCGTCGTGCGTGAGCAGTGCGGGCTGACCGTTGACGCCTTCTGCAAAGTTGCACACCAAATGCGCCACAGGAGTTTGCAATTGCTGGGTGTCGGGGCGCAACCAGCGGGCGCGAACGTCGTCCATCCAGGCGCCGCCCCGCTTGCCTTGGCGTGCGGGTGGGTCTAGGTAAAACTGACCCACCAATTGGTCCTGGCGTTCAATGCGGTAAAACTCTACCGCGGGATGCCAAACGGGCGCTTGGTCGCGCTGGATGCGCACTTCAAACAGGGTTTCAATTATTTTGAACAAACCGGCCAGCACGCGCGGGGCGGTGAAATATTGCTTAACCTCTTGTTCGCTGAAGGCGTAACGCGCTTCCTTGAGTTGTTCGCTGATGTATGACCAATCCCACGGCTGGGGGTCGGCAATACCCAAGTGCTCAGCTGCAAAGGCGCGCAGGTCGGCCACGTCTTGGGTGGCGTAGGGCTTGGCTTTAGCGGCCAAATCTCGCAGGAACTTCACCACCTGTTCCGGCGAATCGGCCATTTTGGGTACCACCGAAACCTCGCCGAAGTTGGCGTACCCCAGCAGTTGTGCCTCTTCTTGGCGCAAGGCCAAGATGTCTTGAATCAAGGCACTGTTGTCAAAACTGGCGCCATGGCCTTGGGCTTGGTCGGAAGCTCGGGTGACGTGTGCGGTGTACAGCGTGCGCCGCAAGTCGCTGTTTTTTGCAAACTTCATCACCGGCAAGTAGCAAGGCATTTTGAGGGTGAGCTTGTAGCCATCCTTGCCGTCTGCCTCGGCAGCAGTACGAGCTGCAGCTTGAACATCTTGAGGCACGCCAGTCAGCTCTTCAGCCAGAGCAAAGTACGCAAAAGCGTCGGTGGCATCCAGCGTGTTTTCGCTGAACTTTTGCTGCAATTCGGCTAGGCGTTCTTGTATTTCAGCAAAACGGGCTTTTTGGGGGCCTTGCAGGTCTGCGCCACCCAGCACAAAACTGCGCAACGCATTGCGCAAGGCTTGCTGTTGCTCTGAGTTAAGCTTTTCGGGGCTTAGGGCTTTGTACTTGGCAAACAAGCGGGCGTCTGCGCCAAGGCGGGTCCAAAATTCGGTAATTTTGGGTAAAGCTTCATTAAAAGCAGCACGTAAGTCTGGCGTGTCGGCCACGCTGTTCAAGTGGCTGACCGCGCCCCAAGCCCGCCCCAGACGCTCGGTGTGAACGTCCAATTCACAAGACATGGCGGTCCAGTCGACCGCAAAGTTTGGTTGTGTGACAAGCTCTAGAGCTTGGTTGGCAAGTTCCAGCAGGCCGTCCATGGCGGGTTGCACATGTTCGGGCCGAATTTGGTCAAACAGCGGTAGGTCAGAAAAGTCGAGCAGCGGGTTGCCCTGCAAAACCTCAGGCGTGGGGGAGTTCATGTTCAGCGGCCTCCAAGGTGTTCATCAGCAGCATGGTGATGGTCATGGGGCCCACACCACCTGGCACGGGGGTGATCCAGCCCGCCACATGCTTGACGCCTTCGTAGTCCACATCTCCGCACAATTTGCCTTCGGCGTTGCGGTTCATGCCCACGTCTATGACCACAGCGCCGGGTTTGACCATATCGGCGGTGACCAGATTTTGTTTGCCTACGGCGGCAATCAACACGTCAGCCTGGCGGGTCATGTGGCCCAAATCGGCCGTGGCACTGTGGCAAATAGTGACGGTGGCATGTTGCTGCAATAGCATGAGCGCCATGGGTTTGCCCACAATGTTGGAGCGCCCTATGACCACCGCATGTTTGCCGCGCAGCGCGTAACCAATGGATTCGAGCATTTTCATGCAGCCGTAAGGGGTACAAGGCCAAAAGCCAGGCTGCCCGACCATGAGAGCCCCTGCGCTGGCCACATGAAAGCCATCCACATCTTTGGCGGGCGATATGGCTTCAATCACCTTTTGCCCATCGATGTGCTCAGGCAGCGGCAGTTGAACCAAAATACCATGAATGGAGAGGTCTTGGTTGAGGGCCTGCACTCGTTGCAAAAGCTCAGCTTCCGTCAAGGTGGCGGGATATTGTTCTAGAACTGATTTAAAGCCAGTGTCTTCGCAGGCTTTGATTTTGTTGCGCACATAAACCTGTGATGCGGCGTTGTCACCCACCAAAAGCACCGCCAAGCCGGGGGTGATGCCTTGCTGTTTGAGTTGGCTAACCCGATCGCTTATCTGTTGACGCAGTTGCTTGGAAAGTGCAACGCCATCAATGACTTGGGCTACCGTCATGCGGGTGCGGTTTGACCCAGAGCAATTTTGAGCAGATCGGCAACGGTGTTGGCGTTGAGTTTTTCCATGATGTTGGCGCGGTGCGCCTCCACGGTTTTGATGCTGATGCCCAAGTCGTCGGCAATTTGCTTGTTCAAGCGACCGGCCACGATGCGCTCGAGCACCTGTCCTTCGCGCACGGTGAGTTTAGAAAGCAGGGCGTCGCGGTTGACCGCTTGCTGATGCACGCTAAAGCTTTGGCGCGCATGGTCCAACATGCGCTCTACCAGGCTGACCAACTTGACTTCATCAAATGGCTTTTGAATAAAGTCCATGGCCCCTTTTTTCATGGTGTCCACGGCCATGGGCACGTCGCCATGACCGGTAATGAACACCACAGGCAGCGGCGAATGGTTTTCGACCAAGCGGTTTTGCAGATCTAGGCCAGACATGCCTTCCATGCGCACATCCACAATGAGGCAGGCCACTTCTTTCGAGTCGTAGCGCTCTAAGAATACTTCGGCTGATTCGAAGCAACGAACGCGGTAGTCCTTGCCCTCTAACAACCACTGAAGGGAATCGCGAACGGCTTCGTCGTCGTCCACCACGTACACGGTGCCTTTTTTGGGAATCAAACTCATGCGGTGACCTGTGAATTTTTAGGATTGGCCAAGGTTGGGGGCATGTCTGTTGCAGGGGGGGCTTCTGTGACCGGAATCCAAAAACTGAATCTGCTGCCCTTAATTTCAGTCTCATTGTAGAGGTTCTCGGCCTTCATGCGGCCTCGGTGAGATTCCACAATCGAGCGGCACAAATTCAGGCCAATGCCCAAACCGTTGACTTTGGTGGTGTGAAAGGCATCAAACAATTTTTCTTGCACTTCATCCGAAATGCCGGTGCCGCTGTCTTGCACTTCAAACTCCACCACGGCTTGCCCCTCGGCCAAACCAGGAAACACACGCAGTTCAATGCGCCTTTGGTCCAAGGGCCTTTGCGCGTGAACGATAGATTCGGCTGCGTTTTTGATCAGATTGACCAGCACTTGCTCAATCAAAATCGGATCCACCATCAACCTAGGCACGCGTGCAAAGGAGGTACTGAGCCTGACGTTGTGGCGCCGCAGCTCAATGCCCATGAGCTCCATGGCTTCTTCCACCATGGTGGAAACCTCAGTTAAAGTGCGGTTGGGTTGGCTTCGTTTTACAAAAGCCCGAATGCGCTGAATGATTTGACCCGCCCTCTGTGCTTGGCGGGCGGTTTTGTCCAGGGCACCAATCAAGTCGTCAGGGTTGATGTTTCCGGAGCGAATGCGGGAAAGCATGCCTGTGCAGTAGTTGTTGATGGCGGTCAGTGGCTGATTCAATTCATGCGCCACACTGGAGGCCATTTCGCCCATGGTGATCAGGCGGCTGGCGTTTTGGGCGCGCTCTGCTTGTGCAGCCGCTTCTTCTTCAGCGCTCCTGCGGGTAGTGATGTCGGTTCCTATGATCATTTGAGCCAAGCGTCCGTCCACCCAAGTCAAGTAGCGTGAGCGCACTTCTAGCCACTTGTTCAACTCTTCCATATAGATCTCGGCGTTTTCTGAATCAGCTTCAGTCATGGAAGAGATGGGCATACCCGCCATGTTGTCCACGTGGTCTTGGGCGTCGAGCAGGGTTAGATGTGGCTGATCGGCTTTCTTGGCGGCCAGTTTTTTGTGGCCTTCGGTTTGATCGTTGAACCACAATCGGTACATTTTGTTGGCAAACAGCAGTTCATCTGTGCCCAACGGCACCACGGAGACTGATGAATCTAGGGCTTCCAGCACCGTGGTGAACCGCTCGTAAGACTCGGATAACTGCTCCCGAATGCGGTTGGGCTCGGTGATGTCGGTCATGGAGGTCATCCAGCCTGTTTGCTGGCCGCGGGCATCAATGAGCGGCGAGATGTAAATGCGGGCGTCAAAAATGCTGTTGTTTTTGCGTTTGACCCTGATTTGAAAACCACCCGGAGAAATGCGGCCTTTAAGTTCATCCTCTAACCGTACGGTGAGGTATTCGCGGTCTTCTTGCGGCCAATACGGAAAAGGTGCCGTCACGCCCACCAGCTCACTCTCACTCCAGCCGGTCATTTGACAAAACGCGGCATTGACGTAGGTGATGCGGCCTTGTAAATCCAAAGCACGCATGCCTGTGGGCATGGAGTTTTCCATGGCGCGTCTGAAGTTGGTTTCCACCACCAAAGCCTGTTGGGCTTGCAGGCGGCGGCGCGTATGGCGCCAGTTGCCAATGAGCATCCAAGCGGTGATGCCGCTTAGGCCCACCACCACCCAAAACATGCCGCTGCCAATCACGCCTAATGAAGTGCGGTAGGCCCTGGCACGCAGCAGTAGCCCCGTACCCACAGGGGAGACGGGCACTTCAAAAATATTGGCATTGGGCGACCATGGCAACAAGCTGGCGGCGGGGTTTCGCGAAGGCAGCCGACTGCCTGCTAATTGAATGCCATCTGCGCTGTGCAGCGTAAAGGCGTAACGTGCTGAAACCTCAGCCGGAACGCCGTAGCGCAGCAGGCCGTCTACTGAATACTCCACCATCAGCGTGCCTAGAAAAAGGTTGCGGCGCCTCAGAGGGATTTGCAACTCCAAAGGGGCGCTGCTGTCCGCGCCTAGCGACCGTTGGGAGTACACCGGTTGCTCGAGGCTTTGGGCAAGGTTGAAGTTTTGTAGCGCCTCTGGGGGTTGCAGCAATGCGCCCTCTTGGTGGTCCCAGTTTAGGGGGAGGGCGGGGCTAATGAGGCTGGAGCGTACAAACTTTTTGTCGTCCACCCAGTTGATGCTGTAGAGCTCGGGGTATTGAGATATCAGTGTTTCGGAGCGGAGTTGAAACTCTTTGAGGTCCATATCGCCGCTGGACATTTCGCGCGCCATGCGCATGAACTGCTCTTGCCGCTCCATCAGGCGCATGCGAAGCCGTTGTTGGGCATATTCCACATCGCTGCGCAGGGCGTCTTTTTCGCGCTCAATTTCCTCCAGCCTCAGGTAGGTGAACACTGAGACGATGGCTGCCAAAAACAACAGCACCGCAGCCAAGGGAGCCAGTGTGGCAAACCGGTCTTGCCGGTAAGGCGTTTGGCGGCTCCACCAAGCTTTAAGGCGGGACGCTAAGTACTGCTGCTGCAGCCAAGCCTGAAATTTTGGGAACCCTAAGGTCATGGTCGTTGGGTTGCTTTTGAAGTTGCCAATATACGTGAGCTTGGGTGAATCAGTTGAGCAACGACTGTCAAAGTTATGGTTTTAATTTCACATATTGAAATGTGTGAGCGCAATTTGAAATGTCTAATAAAATATGAGAAACTTGCTGCTGGTTGGGTATGACACAGTTATCGTGCATCCTTAACAAGGTCAATATACGAAGCAAAACCAAATACTGAGGAGATGCCTATGTCCGCACTACCAAATAACCTGTTCGGTGCCAGCGCCAACGATCAAGACAGTCAAGAAACCCGAGAGTGGCTAGACGCTCTAAGTGCCGTGATTGAGCAAGAGGGCCCTGAGCGCGCTCACTTCTTAATAGAGCAACTCCTGGAGCATGCACGGGAACACAGCATCGACATGCCGTTTTCTGCCACCACGGGTTATGTCAACACCATTGAGACGGACCAAGAAGCGCGCTGCCCCGGCAATTTGGAAATTGAAGAGCGGCTGCGCGCCTACATGCGCTGGAACGCCATGGCCATGGTCGTTAAGGCCAATAAGCACAACCCGCCAGATGGTGGCGATTTGGGCGGACACATCAGTTCATTTGCGTCGCTGGCCAATATGTTTGGGGCAGGCTTTAACCATTTTTGGCATGCCGAAAGCGAAAACCATGGCGGCGACTGCCTGTACATCCAAGGCCACAGCTCCCCAGGCGTGTACGCCCGTGCCTATTTAGAAGGCCGTTTGACCGAGGAGCATTTGCTCAATTTCCGTCAGGAAGTGGATGGCAAAGGTATTTCCAGCTACCCCCACCCCAAACTCATGCCCGAGTTTTGGCAGTTTCCAACCGTGTCCATGGGCCTAGGCCCCTTGATGGCCATTTACCAAGCACGGTTCCTTAAATACTTGCACGCGCGTGGCATCGCCAACACCGAAAACCGCAAGGTGTGGGTGTTTTGTGGCGACGGAGAAATGGACGAAGTGGAAAGCTTGGGTGCCATTGGCTTGGCCGCCCGTGAGAATTTAGACAACCTTATTTTTGTGATCAATTGCAATTTGCAGCGTTTGGACGGTCCGGTGCGTGGCAACGGCAAAATCATCCAAGAGCTGGAAGGCGAGTTCCGTGGCGCTGGCTGGAACGTTATCAAGCTGCTGTGGGGCAGCAACTGGGAGCCTTTGCTGGCGCGCGACAAAGAAGGCCACCTGCGCAAGCTGATGATGGACACCGTAGACGGCGACTACCAAGCTTTTAAAGCCAACGACGGCGCTTATGTGCGGCAACACTTCTTTGGCAAGAACCCCAAGACGCTTGAAATGGTGTCCCACATGAGCGACGACGACATTTGGCGTCTGCAGCGCGGCGGCCACGACCCTCAAAAGGTGTACGCGGCTTACCACCAGGCGGTGAACCATCAAGGTCAGCCAACTGTATTGCTTATTAAAACCGTGAAAGGTTTTGGTATGGGTAAGAGCGGCGAAGGCAAAAACACCGCCCACCAAACCAAAAAGCTCACCAGCGACGACATACGTATTTTCAGGGACCGTTTCAATATTCCGGTGCCCGACGACCAGTTGGACAAAATTCCGTTTTACAAGCCAGCGGACGATACGCCAGAAATGAAATACCTGCACGAGCGCCGCCAAGCGCTGGGTGGTTATTTGCCCAAGCGCCGCACCAAGGCTGACGAGCTTTTACAGGTGCCCGACCTAGAGGTTTTTAAAGCGGTGATGGAGCCCACCACGGAAGGGCGCGAAATTTCCACCACCCAAGCGTATGTGCGTTTTCTGACTATCTTGCTGCGTGACCCGCAAGTAGGTCCTCGCGTGGTGCCTATTTTGGTGGACGAAGCCCGTACCTTTGGTATGGAAGGTTTGTTCCGTCAGGTGGGTATTTACAACCCGCAAGGGCAGTTGTACACCCCGGTGGATAAAGACCAAGTCATGTATTACAAAGAAGATAAAGCCGGTCAAATTCTGCAAGAGGGCATCAACGAAGCCGGCGGTATGAGCAGCTGGATTGCGGCGGCCACCTCTTACAGCACCAGCAACCGCATCATGATGCCCTTCTATATTTACTACTCCATGTTCGGTCTGCAGCGCATTGGCGACTTGGCTTGGGCGGCGGGCGATATGCAGGCGCGCGGCTTCCTGTTGGGCGGCACTTCTGGCCGTACCACTCTCAATGGCGAGGGTTTGCAGCACGAAGACGGTCACAGCCATGTGTTGGCCAGCACCATTCCCAACTGTGTGAGTTACGACCCCACCTTTGCCCACGAAGTGGCGGTGATCATGCAGCACGGTCTCAAGCGCATGGTGGAACGCCAAGAAAACGTGTTTTATTACGTTACGCTGCTGAATGAAAACTACCCCATGCCCGGTTTGTTGCCTGGCACTGAGGAACATATCGTGAAGGGCATGTACTTGTTGGAAGCGGCTGAACAGGGCGCAGCTAAGGCTGGCAAGGGCAAGGCTGCAGCCAAGTCTGCGCCGCCGACTGTCAACTTGTTGGGCTCAGGCACCATTTTGCGCGAATCTATGGCGGCGCGTCAGCTGTTGCAAGACGAGTGGGGCGTGGCGGCCAATGTGTGGAGCTGCCCCAGCTTTAATGAGTTGGGCCGTGACGGTCAAGACTGCGAGCGCTGGAACCTGCTGCACCCCACGCAAGCCGCCAAAGTTTCTTTTGTGTCCCAGCAACTCGAGCCGCATGCGGGGCCGGTGGTGGCCTCAACCGACTACATCAAGGCCTATGTGGAGCAGATTCGCCCCTTTATTCCCAAAGGGCGCACCTACAAAGTGCTGGGTACCGATGGTTTTGGGCGCAGTGACTTCCGTACCAAGCTGCGTGAGCACTTTGAAGTGAACCGTCATTACATTGTGGTGGCTGCACTCAAGGCACTGGCAGAAGACGGTGTGATCCCTGTAGCCAAGGCGGCAGAAGCGATTGCCAAATACGGCATCAAGGCCGACAAGATCAACCCATTACTCGCCTGACGCGGCGCCAACCTCAGGAAATTAGATATGGCCATTATTGAAATCAAAGTGCCCGACATCGGAGATTTTGCCGAAGTGTCGGTGATCGAGCTGTTGGTAAAGCCGGGCGATACGGTCAAAGCCGAACAATCCCTCATTACCGTTGAGTCTGACAAGGCTTCTATGGAAATTCCGTCCAGCCACGCGGGCGTGGTCAAAGAACTCAAGATCAAGCTGGGCGACAAGGTTAAAGAAGGCTCCGTGGTGTTGCTGCTGGACGCTCAAGTCGGTGTGGTTGCTCAAGCGCAAGCACCTGCTGCAGCCCCATCACCAGCCCAGGCTCAAGCAGCACCTGCCCAACCCGCCCCTGTAGCTCCTGCTGCCTCGGCGCCAGTTGTGCCTCCAGTAGGAGCCAGCGCTTCGTCGCCTGCAGCCGAATTGCCTGCTCACGATCCCATGGCTCCTAAAGGCGTGTTGCCGCATGCATCCCCCTCGGTGCGCAAGTTTGCCCGAGAGTTGGGTGTGCCTCTGGATGAGCTCAAAGGATCGGGCCACAAGGGTCGTATTACCGAAGACGACGTTAAAAACTTCACCAAGTCCGTTATGGCGGGTAGTGCACGCACCAGCAGTATGGGCGCTGTATCCGGTGGCGCTTCGGGTGCTTCAGGGGGTTCAGGGCTGAATTTGTTGCCGTGGCCCAAAGTGGACTTTGCCAAGTTTGGAGAGGTGGAACGTCAAGAACTGTCCAGAATCAAAAAAATCAGCGGTGCCAACTTGCACCGCAACTGGGTCATGATTCCGCACGTCACCAACCACGACATTGCAGATATCACCGAACTGGAAGCCCTGCGTGTTCAGCTGAATAAAGAAAACGAAAAGAGCGGCATCAAAGTCACCATGCTGGCTTTTGTGATCAAAGCGTGCGTGGCCGCGCTCAAAAAATACCCGGACTTCAACACCTCTTTGGATGGCGATCAACTGGTGTACAAAAAATACTTCCACATCGGCTTTGCTGCCGACACGCCCAATGGGCTGGTGGTGCCTGTGCTCAAAAACGCTGACCAAAAAGGTATTTTGCAAATCTCGCAAGACTTGGCCGAGCTGTCTAAAAAGGCGCGCGATGGCAAGTTGTCTCCGGCCGAAATGACTGGCGGCACCTTTTCTATCTCGTCTTTGGGAGGCATTGGGGGGCGGTTTTTCCACCCCATCATCAACGCGCCTGAAGTGGCTATTTTGGGCCTGAGCAAATCGTTTATGGAGCCGGTATGGAACGGCAAAGAGTTTGCGCCACGGCTGTCTTTGCCGCTGTCCTTAAGTTATGACCACCGCGTCATTGATGGTGCGGCTGCCGCACGCTTCAATGCCTATTTGGGTCAGGTGCTGGGCGATTTCCGCCGCGTGATGCTGTAAAGGACGTTCCATGTCAGTTATTGAAATTAAGGTTCCAGACATTGGTGACTTTGCCGAGGTGTCGGTGATTGAGCTGCTGGTCAAAGTGGGCGACACCATCAAAGCCGAGCAAAGCCTGATCACTGTGGAGTCCGACAAGGCCTCCATGGAGATTCCGGCCAGCCACGGCGGTGTGGTCAAGGAGCTCAAGGTCAAGCTGGGCGATAAGGTCAAAGAAGGCTCTGTGGTCGTGCTGCTGGAAATGGCGGGTGACGCTACCGGAGCGGCCGCATCGGCCACCGCGCCCGCAGTGGCTGCGCCGGCAGCTCCGGTTTCTGTAGCCGCTGCTGCCCCTGCTCCTGTCGCATCCAGCTTTGGCGGTTCTGCCGATTTGGACTGCGACCTGGTGGTTCTGGGTGGCGGCCCCGGCGGTTATTCGGCGGCCTTTCGCGCAGCCGACCTAGGACTCAAGGCCATCGTGGTGGAGCGCTACGCCACGCTGGGCGGCGTGTGCCTGAACGTGGGCTGCATTCCGTCCAAGGCGCTGCTGCACGTGGCAGCCGTGATGGACGAGGTGAGCCATATGGCCGACCTCGGCGTGGATTTCGGCAAACCGGTGGTCAACATCGACAAGCTGCGCGGCCACAAAGAAAAAGTCATCGGCAAGCTCACCGGCGGTCTGGCTGCCATGGCCAAGATGCGCAAGGTCACCACCGTGCGCGGCTACGGCTATTTTGTCGGCGCCAACCACCTCGAAGTGGAAGAAACCAGCGGCGCCGGCCAAGAGAAGACCGGTAGCAAGAAGGTGATTGCCTTCAAGCGCGCCATCATCGCGGCCGGTTCGCAAGCGGTGCGCCTGCCCTTCATGCCCCAGGATCCGCGCGTGGTGGACAGCACCGGCGCCCTGGAGCTCAAAGAGGTGCCCAAGCGCATGCTGATTTTGGGCGGCGGCATCATCGGGCTCGAGATGGGCACCGTCTACAGCACGCTGGGCGCCCGCCTGGATGTGGTGGAAATGATGGACGGCCTGA
>CAMAXR010000027.1 GCA_945862195.1 Hylemonella gracilis | reverse complement strand
CTTTGAGCTCATCCATTTGATGGGCAATGCTCGGGTTGCCGTAGCGCATGGCGTATCGAACCGTCACAGCGTGCCCGCTGGCTTGCATGTGGTCGTGCAGGGCTTGGGCTTGTTTTTGGGTCCACACCTTCAGGGGTGAGCCTTCAGAGGTCCAAATAGAGGCGTATTTGGCTGCCGATTTGGCAGGACGCACCCGCAAAATAATGCCATGCAGGATGAGCAACCACAACAACCTGGGAATTTCCACCACACGGTGGTCGCCCAAAAACTCCGCCAAGTAGCGCCTTAGGGCTGAGGGGGTGGGGGCATCGGGGGTGCCAAGGTTGCAGAGCAATACGGCGGTGGCAGGGGCTTGGCCGTGCTCAAAGTCAGGTTCTTTTCTAAAAGGCATACGCTATTCTCTCGCACCTATGCTCGATTTTTCAGCTATTAAGGCCATTTCCCTCGATCTGGACGACACTTTGTGGCCTATTTGGCCGGTGATTGCACGTGCCGAGCGCAGTTTGCAAGACTGGCTGCGGCCCCAAGCCCCCCAAACCGCGGACTTTTTGGCCAACGAGCCCCAAAGGCAGGCCCTGCGCCAAGAGGTGCTGGCAGACATGCCCCACATGGGACACGACTTGCGCGCCCTGCGCACCGAGCTTTTGCGCCGAGCCTTAAGCACCCACCAAGAAGACACCCAACTGATGCATGCCGCTTACGAGGTGTTTATGAGCGAGCGCAATCGCGTGGAACTTTATGAAGATGCGCGCCCCGCCTTAGACTTTTTACAAAGCCGCTTTCCGCTGGTGGCGCTGAGCAATGGCAACGCCGATTTGAACCGCGTGGGTCTGGGGCACTACTTTCAGGCGGGGTTAAGTGCCCAGACGTTTGGGGTGGGCAAGCCCGATGCCCGTTTTTTCCATGCAGCGGCCCAGGCAGTGGATGTTAAGCCGCACGAGGTGCTGCACATTGGGGACGATGCCGCCCTAGACGTCGTGGGCGCTCTGAGGGCGGGCATGCAAGCGGTTTGGATCAACCGACCGGGGCACGCGTGGCCCTTGCAAGAAGATACAGATGAACATGCAGATGCAGATGCTCAGCCCAAAACACTCATGAGCCAGACCCCAAAGCACCTGACGGTATCCAGCCTCACCGAGCTCACCCGTTTATGGGATGGGCACCCTTTGCTACCAGATTTTTAAGGTGCGGAGCGGTTTTTTCTAGGCACCAGTTTGAGGGTGCTTTGGGTGTTGTCTTTCACGTCGGCAGCGTCCATGTGCAGGGGCATGTACAGCCCATTGATCATGGGCAGCGCTTGGTCGTGGTGGTGGGTGTCGAACAGCACGCCGCTTTGGCCTAAGGCGTTCATGCCCATGGCGGCTGCGGGGTTGGCAAAGTCAATCAGTCGACGCATGGACGGGCCAAACACCGTGGCCCAAGGGGCTGGGCCAATGGCTTGGGCAAAGTTGTTGGGCACTTCGCGCCCGCCTGGCGCGTCAAACGGACCCACATCAAACAGGTGGTTCAAAGGCCATTGGTAGCCCAAAGGGTGTTTGTGGGTCAGGGTGTGCGCCCTGTACCAAGCCCAGTCTTTTGGAGGGGTGCCCAGCGTTCGGTTCAAATGGTCCATGGCCCGTCGCCAAGCCAGCAACTGAATGTCCAAGCGGGTTTCGACTTGAGGCGTGCCTTTGATGTCCCACCAAGGCGATTGCTCGTCCGCCGCAAGGCGTGGCAGGGCGTGGTCTATGGCGCGGGTGCGCAGCAGGTTGGTAAAGAGTGTGTCGCCCAACTCATCGGCCATGGCGGCCTTGAGCAGTTCATAAGTGAACTGGTGGAACATGGTGGCCTGTATGTTGGTGGCGTCGTGGCTGCCGTCCCATTCGTACAAAGATTCCAGCAGCACCTTTTCCATAGGGATGGTCAAGGCGCCGTACAGATCTTTAAGCAAGGGCTCTAAGGTGCGTTTGGCGTAGTTGTAACGCAGGTCCAGTTGCAGGTCGGCCGCTTGTTTTAGGGTCCAGCCGCTTGGGGTTTCGCGCAGCAGTTGGTCCAGCCGCTGCGCACGGTCGTACACGTTGTAGTAGCCCGGCACGGGCAGGCCACTGGTGGAAGAGGGCTGGTGGTTGGCCGACAAAATGTAGCCGCGTGAAGGATTTTCTTCTTGCGGGTGGTCTTGAAAACGGTAGTAGCCTTTTTTGAATGCTTCCCCTTTAGACGCATCCAAAATGAAAGTGGGGTTCACGCCTTCCGGGCGCTGCGGTATGGCGCCAGCCGCCCACCAAGCGATGTCGCCCGCCGCATTGGCCCACACCACATTCATGCCCGGCGCTTCAATCAGGCTGGCGGCTTCGCGGGCAGCCTCGCGGGTGTCGGCTCGGTTGAGCTTGTAAAACGCCTCAAAAATGGGGTTTTCGGTTTCCAAAAAGGCCCACCACAAAGCTATGGTGGCGGTGGTTTTTTGAGGCGGTGGCTCTTGGGTTCCCGGCATTGGCGGAAACAAGCTGTTGAGCACAGGGCCGTAGGGCGATTGGTGCACGGTGATGTCCACCGAAGCCCCGCCCCTGACGCGAATGGTTTCTTGACGCGCGCGCAGCTCTACCCACCGCCCCTGATGCCAAACGGTGTGGGCTTGGCTGGGGTGGTTTTTAAGCTGTATCAAGTCCACATCGTCGTTTTGGAACATGGTGAGCGACCAGCCAAACTTTTGGTTGTGGCCCAACACCGCAAAGGGACTGAGCGCCTGGTGGTAACCGTAAATTTCAAAGCCGGGCGTTTTTAAATGCGCCTCGTACCAAGCGCCAGGGGCGGTAAAGCCAATGTGCGGGTCTCCTGCCAAAAGGGGTTTGCCGCTCGCCGTTTTGCGGCCCGAAATCACCCAAGCGTTGCTGCCTTCAAGAAGCGGCATGCCTGCCGCGCTCGGACCTTCCCAGCTTAAATTGCCCAAGCGGGCCAGGCCTTGCCAATCGGGGCGGGTTTTGTTTGTGGCTTTGGGGTCGGAGTTTTGGGCCAGCAAGGCGGTTTCGGCCAGCGGACCCACCACGCCCAAGCCATGCCACTCCAAATCAAAAATGCGCAGGTGGTTGGGGCCCAACTCATCGCGAACAAAGGTTAAAACAGGCTCGGTTCTAAAGGCGGCGGCAAAGCTGTAGGCCAAATAGCCAACCACCGCCACCGAGTCTTCTGGGGTAAAGGGGCGGGGTTTGATGCCAAGCACATCAAATTCAATTGGCAAAGGCCGCGAGGCCTGAAATTGGTTCACGCCATCCAAATACGCTTCAAGTGCGCGCCATGTGGGGCTGTTGCGGTCCATCCTCTTGACGTACTGCTCCGCATGCGGTCGCAAGGACAAGGTGCGAAACAGCCGGTCGGTTTCCACCAGCCGCTCGCCCAAAATTTCTGCCAATTCGCCGCGCGCGATGCGGCGGGCCATTTCCATTTGAAACAAGCGGTCTTGCGCATGCACAAAACCCAAGGCGCGGTAGAGGTCGGTTTCGTTTTTGGCGGTGATGTGCGGCACCCCGCGTTCGTCGTAATGCACCGTCACGGCGGCTTCCAGCTGGCTCAAGGCCAGGCTGCCGTCGCGTTTGGGGAGTTTGGTGTAGAGGTGCCAGCCGCCCACGACCAAGGCCATGATCAACGCGCACCCCAGCAAGGTGAACAAAATGATCAAGCTCAAACGGAGGTTTGAAAACGTCTTGGCGCTCATGGCGTCGGTGGGGGCATTCGCAACAATTCAACAGCGGCACCGGCACTGCGCACGGCGCCCTCTAGCGTAGCAGGGTAGGGGCCATCGATGTAGTCTCCACACACCACCAAGGTGCTTGCAGCAAGGCGCCAAGCGTTGGACCTGGGTAGTGCGGATAAGGGTTGAGCCGCAGGCCGCACCAAACCAGCGGTGCAGGAAAAGGTGGCGCGTTTTTCCACAATGGTTTGCAGCACCTGAACATCGGGGCTGTCCAAATAGTTTTGAATTTGCGTCAACACCTTGTGCTCGAGTGCTTGGCGTTCGCCCTCGAAAGCACTCACCACGGCGGCCAGCAGGGTTTGGGCTGATGTTGGTTGCGATGTGTTGAGGGCGCCTTTGTCAAACACAAATTGCGCAGGGAATTCTGGGGAACTGCGCAATTGCACCATGGGAGCCGCAAGTGGGGTACTGGCCGAGAGGTACACCGTGGCAATGCCTTCGTAGCGCAGTTGGCGCGTGGTGTGCACCCATGGGTTCAAGTCTGGCTCCCCCAAGCCCTCTAACAAGTCAGCCGCATCCCAAGGGGGGGTGGCCAGCACCACCGCATCAAAGTTTTGGCCATTCACGCTCCAAGCTGGGTTTTGAAGATGGCTGGGCTGAGCATTAATAGGGGGTACTACAACTTTTAACTCCGTCACCCGCTGGCCCAGATGCACCACCGCGCCTTTTTGCTCGAGCCAGTTGCAAGCGGCTTCTGGAAACAAGGCGCTCAGATCTGTGCGCGGAATCAGCACGTCGGACCCACCAGGCGATGTGAACAGCGCGTCGTGCAGCACCCGCAGAAACACTTGGGCGCTGGCGCGTTGTATGGGGGTGTTGAGGGCAGACACGCACAGCGGCTCTATCAAATCGGCCATCACCTTCGGCCCCAGTTGGGCGCAGAGCTGCACTACCGAAAGCTGGGTAGGGCATGTGAAACCAGCACCTTGCCATTGCAAAGCGACCCTTAAGAGTTGGAGCCGTTCAGACACGGGCCAAATGGTGCTGCGCCAAATCGCCCAAGCCACTTTGGCAAGTTGTGCCGCGTGGTGGTGCCCATGCCATTGAGATGACGCCTGAGCTTGCCTAGCGGCGCTGCTCACAGGCAGTTCAAAGCCACGGCCTTGGTGGCCTTGCTCGGTGAGGGCTGGCGGGCCCAAGCGCAAAGGCGTTCTAAAAAACGCAGCCAAAAACGCGGCCTCAGTGTCCACACCCACCAAGCGCATCAGGCTCAGGCACTCGGTGTAGGCACCCAGCAAAATATGTTGCCCGTTGTCTAGGGTGGGGTGCTGGGGCTGATTGGGGAGAGAATGAGAAGCAACTTTGCGGGCGCGTCCGCCCAAGGTGCGAGAGGCCTCAAACACCGTCACCTTAAAGCCTGCTTGGGTGGCCCGCACGGCGGCAGCCATGCCTGCCCAACCGCCGCCAATTACGGCCAGCCTCACATCAGGCCCAAAGCCTGAACCCTCCAGGCCAGCCACAATTTGCGCAAAGGGGTCAGGCTGACACGTTGGTGCAGCACCTTGTAGCCATCGCGTTCAATTTCTTGCAGCAAGGTGCGGTAGATGCTGGCCATCATCAAGCCGGGTTTTTGGCTGCGAGCGTCTGCCTTGGGCAACAGGCTCAGGGCTTGGTTGTAAAGCTGCTGGGCCCGCTGCACTTGAAATTGCATGAGCGCGGCAAACCGGTCGGAGTACTGGCGGTTCAAAATTTCATGTGCCTTGACGTCAAATTGCTGCAGTTCATTAAGGGGCAAATAAATGCGCCCGCGCAGCGCGTCTTCCCCCACGTCGCGAATGATGTTGGTCATCTGAAAGGCCAAGCCCAAGGTGTGGGCATATTGCGTAGTGGCCTCTTGGGTTTTGCCAAAAATGTTGGCGGCCACTTCGCCCACCACGCCCGCGACCAAATGGCAGTAACGCTCGAGTCCTGGAAAGTCCAGGTAACGGGTTTGGGTGAGGTCCATTTGGCAGCCCTCAATCACGGCCAGCAGGTGTGAAGCTTCAATGCCGTGGTCTGCGGCCAGCGGCATCAGCGCTTGTGTTACGGGGTGCCGCGCCTCCCCAGCAAACGCCCGCGCCACCTCGGTTTGCCACCAAGCCAACTTGGTTTGGGCGACCCCGGGGTCGGTCACCTCGTCTACCACATCGTCCACCTCGCGGCAAAACGCATAAAAAGCCGTGATGGCAGCCCGCTTGGCTGGGGGCAAGAATAAAAAAGCGTAATAAAAACTGCTTCCTGAGGCGGCAGCTTTCTGCTGAACGTACTGGGCAGGCGTCATGGGCAGGATTGTGGCATTGCCTTACATCCACAAAGCGCGCCAAAACATTAGCCCCCCATCCCACAGGCGCAGCTTGGGTCGGTGGTGCAGGGTGTTGTAGTTCAGGGCTTCTATCTTGTCCAAAATGCGCAATCCGCCCTGGACCACCAAGCGCAATTCCCAGCCTGCCCGCCCGGGCACACGGTGCACCAAGGGTGCGCCAGTCTTCATCAATTGCCGGGCCATCTGCACCTGTTGGGCCATAAAGCTTTGAAACCTTTGAAAGGTTTGGGCGGGGGCTGTTTGCGAGGGGCTGAGCCATTGCAAAACATCTTCAAGCGCAAGCTGGTGCTGTGCCAAATCGGCAGCGTTGAGGTAATTTCTGCCTCGTCTCAGGTCTTGCCCCAGGTCTTGCCAAAAATTAATCAGCTGCAAGGCCGTGCTGATGGCGTCGCTTTGTTTAAGCGCGGTCTCGTCATGGACCCCGTAAAGGTGCAGCAGCAGCCGACCCACCGGGTTGGCAGAGCGGCGGCAGTAGTCCAGCACTTCTGGCAGGTTGGCATACACATGCTGTTGGGCGGTGTACCCAACATCTTGCACAAAAGCGTCTAGCAGGTCGTCCAATAGCTGCACAGGCAAAGCAAATTCCGAAATGGCATGGTGTAAGGGGCCAAATACATGAGGCCAGTTGTGTTGGAGCGGTTTTGTGGGTGAAGTGGCGGCGGGGCTCGCCTGGCTCGCCACATCGGCAGCATGCACGGCGGTTTGCAGTGCATGCCGGTAGGCGCTAAGAGCCACTAGCCGCTCTTGTGCGGAGGCATCGCCCTCATCGGCCAGGTCGTCGGCGGTGCGGGCAAAGTGGTAAATGGCCGCAATGGGCGCGCGCAGATGGGGCGGGCACAACCAAGAGGCGACCGGAAAATTTTCGTAGTGATGGACGGAATTGGGCAAATCTGAGGTCAAGAAATGGGTGGGTATGCAAACTCGCGCAACCAAGGGTCAATGTGAGCAAGGTCGAAGTTGCTTGTTTCAAGCAACTTAAGCATTTCTGCATAAATTTGCAGGGGCGCTCTGCGCAGCTGCCAGGCGTTGATGCGAAAAAACACATCAGTGGCTGCAAAGGCGATTCGCTTGTTGCCATCCACAAAAGGGTGGTTGATGGCCAAGCTTTCCATCAATGCAGCCGCCTCGGCCACGATGTCTTGGTAGTAGCCAGTTTGGGGTCTGAACAGCGCAGACTCCAGCGCGCCAGGGTCTCGCACACCCAAAGCGCCGCCATGGCGTTGCATCAAGGCCGTGTGTATGGCCAGTACATCGGCCACGGTCAAAAAGTCACGTGCCACAGCTTACTTGGCCAACTCTCGGTACAAGCTGTCGAACTCCTCAAGGCTGGTGGCGAAGGAGGCCATCACGTGCTTGCGAGGCTTGTCGGCCTGATGCCGGTCGAGGTAGTCCCGCAAGGCTTCATCCAACACCGCTTGAAATTGCCGCCCTTGTGATTCCGCCAGCTGACGCAGAGCCGCCAGCACATCTGGTGCGGCCTGCGATGAAAACTTTTCTCGAACGGCAACGGTCATGAAAGCCCCTTCATGATTTATCTTGATACATCATGATACTGCGGGTTTTCGGTAAATCGATAAGCGCTAAAATCGTTACTGACCAGAAACAAAGGGAGGTTTTACAACCTCCCTATTTTGTTTGACCGCGCGGGTGGCGAAATTGGTAGACGCACCAGGTTTAGGTCCTGACGCCAGAAATGGTGTGGGGGTTCGAGTCCCCCCTCGCGCACCAAGCCTTGCACCATTAGGAGAGCCGACATGGCCGTGAACGTAGAAACACTTGAAAAATTAGAACGCAAAATCACTTTGACCTTACCCGCCGAAGTCATTCAATCTGAAGTCGACACCCGCCTCAAGCGCATTGCCCGCACCGTCAAAATGGACGGTTTCCGGCCTGGCAAAGTGCCCATGAATGTGGTGGCTCAGCGCTACGGCTATTCGGTGCAGTACGAGGTGCTGAACGACAAGGTGGGCCAAGCTTTTGCCCAAGCCGCCAATGAAGCGCAGTTGCGCGTTGCCGGTCAGCCCCGCATTTCTGAAAAAGACGACGCCCCAGATGGTCAAATGATGTTTGACGCCATTTTTGAGGTGTATCCCGAAGTCAAAATGGGTGACTTGTCGGCTGTGCAAATTGAAAAGACCCACGCGGAAGTCGATGAAGCCGCCATCCAAAAAACTTTAGAGATTTTGCGCAAACAGCGACGCACCTTTGCCCAGCGGTCTTTAGAGTCGGCCGTGGCAGACACCGACCGCGTCACCGTGGATTTCGAAGGCAAGCTCGATGGCGAGCCCTTTGAAGGCGGCAAAGCCAGCGACTTTCAGTTTGTGGTGGGCGAAGGCCAAATGCTCAAAGAATTTGAGCAAGCTGTTTTGGGCATGAAAATTGGCGAAAGCCGCACCTTCCAGCTACCTTTCCCGGAGGATTATCACGGCAAAGATGTGGCAGGTAAAACAGCCGACTTTATTGTCACCCTCAAAAAACTAGAAGCCTCCCACCTGCCCGAGGTCAATGACGCGTTTGCCAAGTCGCTTGGCATTGCGGATGCTTCTCTAGAAGGCTTGAACGCTGACATTAAGAAAAACCTGGAGCGCGAAGTCAAAACCCGCTTGTTGGCCAAAAACAAACAAGCGGCTATGGACGCTTTGGTTGGCGTATGCGAACTCGACTTGCCTCAGTCTATTCTGCAGTCTGAAATGGACCGCTTGGTCGAAGGTGCCCGGGAAGACCTGAAGCAGCGCGGTATTAAAGACGCCGACAAAGCCCCCATCCCTGCCGAAATTTTCCGCCCTCAGGCAGAAAACCGCGTGCGTTTGGGCTTGGTGGTGGGCGATTTGGTGCGCACTCAAAAACTAGAAGCCACGCCCGAGCAAATCAAAGCCCATGTGGAAGATTTGGCCGCCAGCTACGAAAAACCAGCCGAAGTGGTGCGTTGGTACTACGGCGACAAGCGCCGTATGGCCGAGGTAGAAGCCATTGTGGTGGAAGCCAACGTCACGGCTTTCTTGGTGTCCAAGGCCCAAGTGGTTGAAAAAACCATCAGTTTTGAGGAATTGATGGGTCAATCTTGATAACTTAGCTTGCCTCACCAAGGCCTATTGAGTTTCCGTTACAGTGTCCCGAATGTCAGGAGTTAGCTTTTCATGAACACACGTTTTTCAGCCCAAGACACCCAAGCCTTAGGCATGGTGCCCATGGTGATCGAGCAGTCTGGCCGAGGCGAACGCGCCTACGACATTTATTCGCGTTTGCTCAAAGAGCGCGTGATTTTTTTGGTGGGCCCTGTCAACGACCAAACCGCCAATGTGGTGGTCGCCCAGCTTTTGTTTTTGGAAAGCGAAAACCCAGACAAAGACATTTCGCTCTACATCAACTCCCCTGGCGGTTCAGTCAGCGCGGGCATGTCTATTTTTGACACCATGAACTTCATCAAACCCAATGTGTCCACCCTGTGCATTGGCATGGCGGCCAGCATGGGAGCCTTTTTGTTGGCTGCGGGCGAAAAAGGCAAGCGCTTTTCTTTGCCCAATTCCAAGGTCATGATCCACCAGCCTTTGGGCGGCACCCAAGGCCAAGCCACCGAAATTGAAATTCACGCCCGAGAAATTTTGAAAACCCGTGAGCAACTCAACCGCATTTTGTCGGAACGCACGGGGCAGCCCATGGAAAAAATTGAGCGTGATACAGAGCGCGATTACTACCTCTCGGCTGATGAATCCAAAGAATACGGCTTGATCGACCAAGTGATTTCTAAGCGTCCTTAATTGATGGGCCTCTAACATGGCAGAGAAAAAAACCGCCGGTAACGACAAAACGCTTTACTGCTCGTTTTGCGGCAAAAGCCAGCACGAAGTTAAAAAACTGATTGCCGGCCCTTCGGTGTTTGTGTGCGACGAATGCATAGAGCTTTGCAACGAAATCATTCGTGACGAACTCCCCCCAACCAAAGACGCGCGGGACGGTAAGGGTGAACTGCCCACCCCGTCTGAAATCAAATCCAACCTAGACCACTATGTGATTGGCCAAGAGCCTGCCAAGCGCTCGCTGGCGGTGGCGGTTTACAACCACTACAAGCGCTTGCAGCACAAAGACAAAGCGCGTAAAGACGAAGTAGAGCTCACCAAGAGCAATATTTTGCTGATTGGCCCCACCGGCTCAGGCAAAACCCTGCTGGCTCAAACCCTGGCCCGCCAGTTGGACGTGCCGTTTGTCATGGCCGACGCCACCACCCTGACTGAAGCCGGTTATGTGGGTGAGGACGTTGAAAACATCATTCAAAAGCTGCTGCAAAACTGCAACTACGAGGTAGACCGTGCGCAACGCGGCATTGTGTACATCGACGAAATTGACAAAATTTCGCGTAAGTCTGACAACCCCTCCATCACCCGAGACGTTTCTGGCGAGGGCGTGCAACAAGCCTTGCTCAAGCTGATTGAAGGCACCATGGCCAGCATTCCACCCCAAGGTGGACGCAAGCACCCCAACCAAGACTTTGTTCAGGTTGACACCACCAACATCTTGTTTATTTGCGGCGGTGCGTTTGCAGGCCTTGAAAAAGTCATTGAAAGCCGCACCGAGTCGTCTGGCATTGGCTTTGGAGCCACCGTACGCAGCAAACAGCAGCGTAGCCTGACTGAGGTGTTTAAAGATGTGGAGCCTGAAGACTTGATCAAGTTCGGCCTTATCCCCGAGCTGGTTGGACGTATGCCTGTGGTGGCCACCTTGGCAGAACTGAGTGAAGACGCGCTCATGCAAATTTTGACCGAGCCTAAAAACGCCCTCGTCAAACAGTTCAGCAAATTGTTTGGCATGGAGGGCGTGGAGCTTGAAATTCGCCCCGCCGCACTCAAGGCCGTTGCCAAAAAAGCCTTGGCCCGCAAAACCGGAGCGCGCGGCTTGCGGTCCATTTTGGAGCAGGCGCTGATCAACACCATGTTTGACCTGCCCGACCTGAAAAACGTTGAAAAGGTGGTGGTTGAAGAATCCACCATAGATGAACAAAAACCCCCGCTGATGGTCTACCGAGAGGCTGCCAAAAAGGCCTAACTGCTCCACTTCTATTAAGCGGTGTCCCCACACCAAGTTAAAGGTACTTTTCCATGTCCGGCCACCCCGCCTTGCCACCTGAACCCATCGACCTGCCGTTGTTGCCCCTGCGCGATGTGGTGATTTTTCCCCACATGGTGATCCCTCTGTTTGTGGGACGCGCCAAGAGCATTAAGGCCTTGGAGTCAGCCATGGAGGCCGAGCGCCGGATCATGTTGGTGGCCCAAAAAACCGCCGCCAAAGACGAGCCCCAGGTCACCGACATGTTTGACGTGGGCTGTGTGTCCACTATTTTGCAAATGCTCAAGCTGCCCGACGGCACCGTGAAGGTGTTGGTAGAAGGCCAGCAGCGCGCATCGGTTAACAAAATTGAAGAACACGAAACGCTGTTTACCGCCAATGTGACCCCGCAAGAGCTGCAGGTCATCAATGAATCCACCGACCCTAAAGTCACCAGCGAAATTGAGGCCCTGCGCCGCGCCGTCATGCAGCAGTTTGACCAGTACGTCAAACTGAACAAAAAAATTCCTCCAGAAATATTGACCTCTATTTCCAGCATTGACGATCCAGGCCGCTTGGCCGACACCATTGCGGCCCACTTGCCCCTAAAGCTTGAAAACAAGCAAGCCGTGCTGGGTTTGTCTAATTTGCGCGACCGCTTGGACAACCTCTTTGAACAGCTCGAGCGCGAAGTGGATATTTTGAATGTGGACAAACGCATTCGTGGCCGTGTCAAGCGCCAAATGGAAAAAAACCAGCGCGATTTTTATTTGAACGAGCAGGTCAAGGCCATTCAAAAAGAGTTGGGCGAAGGTGAAGACGGCGCTGACATTGAAGAAATCGAAAAGAAAATTAAAGCCGCCCGCATGCCCACCGAGGCGCGCAAAAAAGCCGAGGGCGAGCTGAAAAAACTCAAGCTCATGTCGCCCATGTCGGCTGAGGCTACTGTGGTGCGCAACTACATTGATTCGCTGGTAAGCCTTCCTTGGAACAAAAAAACCAAAATCAAACACGACTTGGCTTTGGCCGAAGAGGTGCTCAACGAAGACCACTTTGGCCTTGAAAAAGTCAAAGACCGCATTCTGGAATATCTAGCGGTTCAACAGCGTGTGGACAAGGTTAAAGCGCCCATCTTGTGTTTGGTGGGGCCTCCTGGCGTGGGTAAAACATCGCTGGGTCAGTCGGTGGCCAAGGCAACCGGGCGCAAATACGTGCGCATGGCACTGGGCGGCATGCGCGACGAGGCCGAAATTCGCGGCCACCGCCGCACCTACATTGGCGCTATGCCCGGCAAAGTGCTGCAAAGCTTAGGCAAGGTGGGTACCCGTAACCCGCTGTTTTTGCTGGACGAAATTGACAAACTGGGCACCGACTTCAGGGGCGACCCATCGAGCGCCCTGCTAGAGGTGTTAGACCCCGAGCAAAACAGCAAGTTTGGCGACCACTACATTGAAGTCGACTTTGACCTGAGCGACGTGATGTTTGTGGCCACCTCCAACTCCATGAACATTCCACCAGCATTGCTGGACCGCATGGAAGTCATTCGGCTGTCGGGCTACACCGAAGACGAAAAAACCAACATCGCCTTGCGCTACCTCTTGCCCAAGCAACTCAAAAACAATGGCCTGAAAGAAGGCGAGCTTGAAGTTGCCGACGAGGCGGTCAGAGACGTGGTGCGCTACTACACCCGCGAGGCGGGCGTGCGTTCACTAGAGCGCGAGTTGTCCAAAATTTGCCGCAAAGTGGTCAAGGGCCTTCAGCTCAAAAAAATGACGCCTAAGGTGGTGGTCAACTCCAGCAACCTCAACGACTTTTTGGGCGTGCGCAAATTCTCCTTTGGTCGTGCGGAGCAGCAAAACCAAGTGGGCCAAGTGGTGGGATTGGCTTGGACCGAAGTGGGGGGCGACTTGCTCACCATCGAAGCCGCCTTAATGCCCGGCAAAGGCAACATCATTCGCACCGGCTCATTGGGCGACGTGATGAAAGAGTCCGTAGAAGCTGCTCGCACCGTGGTGCGCAGCCGCGCCAAAGCCTTGGGCATTGCCGAAGAAGTATTTGAAAAGCGTGACATGCACATTCACGTGCCCGACGGTGCCACCCCTAAAGACGGCCCCAGCGCCGGTGCTGCCATGACCACCGCCATCGTGTCTGCACTCACAGGCATTCCGGTGCGCGCCGATGTGGCCATGACGGGCGAAATCACCTTGCGTGGTGAAGTCACCGCTATTGGCGGCCTGAAAGAAAAACTCTTGGCAGCGTTGCGAGGCGGCATTAAAACCGTGATCATTCCTGAAGAGAATGAAAAAGACTTGCAAGAAATTCCAGACAACGTCAAAGAGGGTTTGTCTATCTTGCCGGTGAAGTGGATCGACAAGGTTTTAGAAATTGCCCTTGAGCGCGTGCCCACGCCACTGGTAGATGCCGAGCCCGTTGCGGTGGATGGCGCTGCAACGGCAGCTACTGCTGCAGCCCAACCTGCAGTGGCGCAAGAAACTCTTAAACACTGAATTTAGGCAAAAAAATTAGTCTATAATTTCACCTCTTTCGCGGGAATAGCTCAGTTGGTAGAGCGCAACCTTGCCAAGGTTGAGGTCGAGAGTTCGAGACTCTTTTCCCGCTCCACATTTAAAAAGGGAAGCACACGCTTCCCTTTTTTGTCAGTCAAATGGCTCGGTAGCAAAGCGGTTATGCACCGGATTGCAAATCCGTGTAGGTCGGTTCGACTCCGGCCCGAGCCTCCACCATTCCCAGCCACTGATTCGCCTCAGTGGCTTTTTCTTTTTCTTAATTCAATCGTTCTGCACACTTGAACACGGTTTAGGTGGCCATGCGGTGTGGTTTTGCATTTCAGGCGGGGCTGACACTTGCAGCGACTAATTTTGATTAGGGGCTGATCACCAAGTATCGGTTTGACCCGACAACTAACGGTTGGGGACTCAAGGTATATCAAAGGCGCCACAAAGATCGGTAAATTAGTGATTGTTGGACGTTATGTACTTGACTATCATCTTGGCCGAGCATTTGATTGAGTGAAATCACTATCGTTATTAGTCTCTTTCAGGCACACTTATCAAATGCAAAATGACGAAGACCAATTTTCTCAATCTATTCACAATATCGTTTACTGTAGCCGAGCGGTACCTGGCATGGATAGAGAAGCGCTGGAAAAAATAATTACCACCGCCAGGTACCATAACCCTAGATTTGGTATCACTGGATTATTGGTTTTTGGCAGCGGCATCTTCTTTCAATGGTTGGAAGGTCCCAGAGACAATGTGACCAGTTTGTTTAAGATTATTTCTTCAGATCCTCGTCACTCTCATGTTGTATTGCTTACGCAAGAAGATGAGTTTCGTGAAAGGCTGTTTCCTAATTGGGATATGGAGCTGGTGGAAGCTGTAGATATCAGTGCCGTTTTGGAGGATGCTATGCACGAGACCACAGATCCAAAGAAAAAAAATACTTTGTCCAATATGCTGCAGGAACTCAACAAGAGCGCACTTGGCAAGCATGACAACTGATGGTGGTGCCCTGCTGAACTAGCGTGTAATGGACCAAAATAATCGTTTGACAAAGCGTACGCTTTTACGTACTATATTGAAAAGGAACGAAATCATGACAACATTAACCGCAAGCGAAGCTCGAGCAGGTCTCTACCGTTTGATTGATCAGGCGGCAGAGTCACACAAGCCCATAGTCATTTCTGGTAAGCGGGCAAATGCTGTTTTAATTTCTGAAGAAGATTGGAGTGCCATTCAAGAGACGCTTTATCTATTGGCAACTCCAGGAATGCGTGAGTCAATCAAAGAGGCAATGGCTGAGCCTCTTGCTAAAAGTAAAAGGGTATTGAAGTGGTGACTTGGAATTTAGCTTATTCCAAATATGCCATTAAGGATGCCAAAAAACTATCTGCCGCAGGTCTTAAAGATAAAGCACAGGCTTTATTGGATATTTTAGAGATAGACCCTCTCCAAAATCCGCCGCCTTATGAGAAGTTGGTTGGCGATCTAAAGGGGGCTTATTCACGCAGAATTAATATTCAACATCGCTTGGTTTATGAAATCTTGCGCAAAGAGAAGATGGTTCGAATCTTAAGAATGTGGACTCACTACGAATAAAGCTGAATCGTCCCGGGAATTGAGGGTGACCTGCTCACGCACTATCGGCATTTTTTGGCGCGCACAAACTTGCATGGTTTCTTGATGGTTCTGGGGTGGCATCTGCACATGCGGCAGGGCAGGTTGCAAGGGAAGCATTACCATGCGTCGTATCAAAATCGGGCCAGCACTGAAATGAACCTAAAAACTTGCATGCGTTTTATCTGCGTAGCACTGTCGTTTGTTATTAGCGCCGTTCTCGCGCAGCCCAGTCCAAACGTTGAGCGCTACAGCCAATTAACGGCCAGTGCAGACGGTATCGGTAAAAGCTATATGGGGCGCGAAATCTCTGCGGTGATGGGCTGGCAGGGAGCTGCTTGGCTTGAGCGACAAGAACGTGATCGAGAAGAGCGTACGGACCTGTTGCTGGCGGCATTGATGCTGCAGCCTGGCATGGTGGTTGCCGATATCGGGGCCGGCACCGGTTATCTTGCTCGGCGTATGGCGCCAGCAGTGATGCCGGGTGGCAAGGTCTGGGCTGTTGATGTGCAGCCCGAAATGATCAGCCTTCTCCAGGCTGGGGTAAAGCGCAGTGGGCTGACGCAGATTGAAGCGCGGCTGTGTTCGGTT
This sequence comes from Hylemonella gracilis, assembly GCA_945862195.1. Classification (GTDB taxonomy): domain Bacteria; phylum Pseudomonadota; class Gammaproteobacteria; order Burkholderiales; family Burkholderiaceae_C; genus Hylemonella; species Hylemonella gracilis_C. The sequence continues at coordinate 2,506 of CAMAXR010000027.1, read as the reverse complement.
GACGACGTGAAGCTGCCCGCTTCCTCGGTAGACCTAGCGGTCATGGTCGATGTGTATCACGAGCTGGCCTATCCCTACGAGGTAATGGCCAGCATACTGAAAGCCCTAAAGCCCGGTGGCCGAATTGTCTTTGTCGAGTACAAGGCCGAGGACCCGCTCGTTCCGATAAAGCAGCTGCATAAGATGAGCGAGGCGCAGATTAAGCGCGAGGCTGCTGTTTTCCCACTGGATTGGGAGCGTACTGTAAGAACGCTGCCTTGGCAGCATGTGGTGGTGTTCCGTAAGCGGAACTAATCAGACCAATCAGACACCGGACCCATAGGCATTTTGGTCTTAATCATTACATTTTTAACAAGGATCGTCCGGCTTGTATTTTATTAAGTATATTTTTCCTATCTGGATTAAGCTCAGTTTATATATTGGTCTGACCATAAGCTGCTTTGTATTAGCTCAGCCTACCGAAAAAACTACCGTAGTTGGCTCGAAGCGGTTTACAGAAAGCTATGTACTTGGAGAGCTGCTTAACCTAACATTTCGAGATGCTGGAGTGCAAGCCTCGCATCGACAAGGTCTTGGCAATACCTCAATTGTAGTTCAAGCACTTATATCGGGTCAAATTGATGTATACCCAGAATATACCGGGACGATATTACGAGAAATACTAAAACGTCCAGAAACCCAAGTCTCCCTGAACGAGCTTAATACATTTCTTAAGCCTAAGGGCTTAAAGGTTGCCATACCGTTAGGCTTTAATAATACTTATGCACTCGCCATGAAGGCAGAGCAAGCGAGAGTGCTAGGTCTTAGGCAAATCAGTGACATTACAAATCTAACGCCTGAACAGCAATCCGCCCTTCGGATCGCCTTATCGCCAGAATTTAAGACCAGGGATGATGGCTGGCTTGCGCTAATACAGGCTTACGATCTAAAAATAAAATCAGTAAAAGTGCTGGAACATGGCTTAGCCTACGACGCTCTGGTACGTGGCGATGTCGATATTGTGGATGCCTACTCCACCGATGCAGCTATTGCGCGAAAGGACTTAATTCTTTTAAAGGACGATAAGCAAGTATTTCCGCGCTACGACGCCGTACTTTTAATGCGCTCCGATTTTGATGAAAAGCCCTTGCAAAGTTTGGCAGGGAAATTAAATGAAGAAACAATGGCAAATCTCAATGGACTGGCTGAGTCTGGTGTCAGTTTTGAAAAGGTGGCGCGAGGATTTTTAGATGCGTCCATTGACAATCAAAATGATTCCACGCAGCTCTCTAGATTCTTTAAGTTGCTTATTGGCCCGGATTTTTTTACCGCCCTCCGAAATCATGTTCTGCTGGTAGTTATCTCCTCAGTTTTGGCTCTTTTAGTTGGAATTTCGCTGGGGATTCTTGCACACCGTCGACCCCGATATACAGGTTGGATTCTAGGTGGGGTTAGTATGTTGCAAACCGTACCTTCACTTGCGTTACTTGCTATTTTGATTGCTGTATTGGATCAAATAGGCGCCGTACCGGCCGTTATGGCATTATTTCTTTATGGTCTGCTACCAATTGTAAATGCGACCCATATTAGTTTGATGGAGGTTCCATCCAATTTAAAAGAAGCGGCCTTGGCTCTTGGTTGCAATAAATGGCGGTTATTATTTTTCATTGAACTACCATTTGCCCGGCCCATAATCATGTCTGGTTTGGCATCGGCAACCGTTATGGGTGTTGGTACCTGCACCCTTGCAGCACTGGTGGGGGCCGGTGGATTTGGCGATCGAATAGTAGCTGGACTTGCCGTAAACGATCATGTGTTAATGCTTGCTGGCGCGATACCTGCTGCCATTTTGGCACTACTTGCACAAATCACCCTGACACCAAAACATAAGCTAGTTAACAGCTAATAAATGAGCGTGTCTAGGGCTGAAGCCAATCAAGTCTTTCTCGCCGCCCAAAACACAGCGCCATCAGCCCCATAGCGTTCTGAATGCACAGCGCCACGTGGAATCAAGAAACGGTCGCCAGTTTTAAAGTGTGCGGTTGAGCCATTCATGGTCAACCAAAACTCACCCTGAGCCACGAGGGCATCCACGTCAAAAGGGTGGTCATGTGTTTCGTTAGAAAAGTTGGGTTCCCATACTCTTTCTAAGATCTCGTTAAATCCCTCTTTTGATTTACGCGCCCTAAAGGCTTCAAAGTTTTGATCCATGGTGTTGAAATCTCTTAGTGGTTAAAACGGCTACCCAATGTAACCAAATTTATCAATTCTTAGCGGATAACTTTTAAGGCTGGTAGCTCACGCGATCAGCCTTGAGTAGCCTCAGTTTTTCCGGGTTCGTGTGCAACTTGAGCTTCCAAACTCTTGGACTCTTCGGGCTTTGGGAAACACATTTTCTCTCCATCCCATTTTTGGCCGCACCAGCAAAGTCCATCTTCGTTGATGATGCAAGTGCCAGTGCCGCAGCACCTTAAGTCTTCTGTCATGGGGTTCTCCTAGTTCGTCGATTCAACAATTAGCCCGACGG
>CAMAXR010000026.1 GCA_945862195.1 Hylemonella gracilis | reverse complement strand
CCGGTAGGTTCGCCGCCGCCATTGGGCTTCATGCAATTCCAAAAGAAGGTGTGGTTCCAGATTTGAGCTGCGTTGTTGTACACGCCGCCGCTGGATTTTTTAACGATGGACTCTAGATCCATGGCTTCAAACTCGGTCCCTTTTTGGAGGTTGTTGAGGTTTACCACGTAAGCGTTGTGGTGCTTGCCGTGGTGGAATTCCAGAGTTTCTTGAGAGTAGTGAGGGGCCAGCGCATCAATGGCGTAAGGCAGTGAAGGCAATGTATGTTCCATGAGTTCCTCGTTCAGTTGACGTAAAGCGTTCCGTAGATGGTTGTGGTGGGATGCACCCAACCCAAGGAATTGTAGGAAGTTATTTCAAAGCGGGAGCCGACGGGCCTAAAGCTTGCACTCTCAGCTCCAAAGACCCATCGGCCAAGGTGGCTTGTAAGGCCTGCCCCAAGCGGGCTTGGGCTGCCCGCGACACGGTACAGCCCTGCTCATCCTGAAGCCAGGCATACCCCCTTTGAAGCACCAGCTTGGGGTCCAGCAAATCTAAGCGCAAACCGGCGCGGTCTAACTTTTGGTGCTGCTGCTCCAGCCGTCGTTGCGCTGCGGCAGGCAAGCGGCTTTGGGCTTGGTCCAGCCTTATGGCGCGTTGACCTAAGGTGTGGGCCAAGGCTGCCCCCAACTTTTGCTGCTGCACTTGCAGCGCCATAGCTTGCTGATGCAGCAATACTGAGGGGCGCCCCAGTCGGCCAGCCGCCCAGTCCAGACGCTGCTGTTGTTGGTCTAGAGCTCGGTACACGGTTTGCATGAGGTGCTGCTGCCAAGCCTCTAAGCCTTGCAAGACCGTATCGCGCTCAGGTGAGACCAGTTCGGCAGCCGCCGTGGGCGTGGGGGCCCGTACGTCGGCCACAAAATCGGCGATGGTGAAGTCGGTTTCATGGCCCACGCCGCAGACCACTGGCACGGGACTGGCCGCAAGGGTACGGGCCAAAGCCTCGTCGTTAAAGGCCCATAAATCTTCCATGGCGCCGCCGCCGCGCACGAGCAAAATCACATCCACGCGGCCAAGGGTCTCAATGTCTGAGCCACAGCCTTCGGCATGGACCGCTAGTGCGTACAAACTTTGCAGCGCAGTCACCAGCTCTTGCGGTGCACCAGCACCCTGCACCGCCGCCGGGGCCAGCACCACCGGAATATGCGGCGCGCGCCTTTGAAAAGCCGTCACCACGTCGTGGAAGGCCGCCGCACCCAAAGAAGTGACAAGTCCAATGGCTTGGGGCATGTGGGGCAGAGACCGTTTGCGAGCGGAGTCAAACAATCCTTCAGCGTCCAGCTTGGCTTTAAGCTTTAAAAACTGTTCAAACAGGGCGCCTTGACCAGCCCGCCGCATGCCTTCCACCACCAGTTGCAGGTCGCCCCGCTGCTCGTACACCGTTAAACGGCCATACAGCTCCACCAATTCGCCGTCCTTAGGGGCAAATTCCAGCAAGGAAGCCGCCCTGCGGAACATGGCGCAGCGGATTTGGCCCTGCGCGTCCTTGATTGAAAAATAACAGTGTCCGCTGGCTGCTCGCGAAAACCCCGTGAGCTCTCCGCGCACGGTGACCGGGCTAAACCGCGCCTCCAGCGCATCGGCCACAGCACGGCAAAGAGCCCCAACCGCCCAAACTCGGTCTGGCACGGTCAAGGTGGAGGTGGCTTCGATCATCGTAAGTGCTTGTTTATGCTTAACTTTAGCGTGAAACACGGGAGCAAAAACTCAAGTGTTCCACATTTTGCACCACATAAGTGCTTGAAGGAGGCAAAGGGCTCATAACGCCCATTCTTCGTGTAAGTCTTTGATTTAATTTAACTTTTTACCGCTTAAACTGACATCAATTTGTCAAAAGCCCCTGTTTTTGCGGTCTTGGAACACTTGCACCAAGGGTTACACACAAAGTTATCCACATTAAATGTGAGTTGTTCACTACGCCACCCCTGCACGGTGAAAGCGGCAACCTAAACACCGTTCAAGCCTTGTCTCAAGCCTCCTGATGCGCTGGTTCATAATCCCAAAACTTTAGGCGCATTTTGTGGATGGGGGGACGGATGGTGTGGTCAATGATTCAGGCGGCAGGTTGGCCGATTTGGCCTTTGTTGGCCTGTTCGGTGGTGGCATTGGCCCTTATCATCGAGCGCTTCATAAGCCTCCAGACCACCCACATCACCCCGCCAAAGCTGCTCGAACAGGCTCTGATGTTTTCCCGCCAAACCCTGCCCAGCCCCCAAGTGCTCGGACAGCTGGAACAAAACTCCCTTTTAGGCCAAGTATTGGCCAGCGGTTTTAAAGCCATACACGCCAACCCCCGCTGCAGCGAGCAAGATTTGCGCTCCAGCATGGAAGCGGCAGGTCGCTTAGTGGCCCAAAAGCTGGAAAACAATTTAACGGCCTTGGCCACCATTGCCTCTGCCGCTCCATTGCTGGGTTTGCTGGGCACCGTGGTAGGCATGATTGAAATTTTTGGCGCTCAAAACCCCGCAGCTACAGGCACCATGTCAGCCGCCTCCACCAACCCGGCCCAACTGGCCCACGGTATTTCGGTAGCGCTTTACAACACCGCTTTTGGCTTGATGGTGGCCCTACCTGCGCTGATTTTTTGGCGCTACTTTCGGGTCCGGGTAGACCAGCACTTGTTGGACTTGGAGCTGGCCTCTGAGAGACTGATGCGCCACCTCAATACCCTGCGAGCGTCATGAATTTTCGCAAGCGATGGAGGGATGAGCCCGAAATCAACCTGATTCCCTTCATCGACGTGTTGTTGGTGGTGCTGATTTTTTTAATGCTCACCACCACCTACACCAAGTTCACCGAAATGCAGTTGCGCCTGCCCGTCGCAGACGCCGACGCCCAGCGCGAATACCCGAAAGAAATCGTGGTATCCATTGGACCCGACGGCCAATACATGGTGAACAAGCAGGTGGTTAGCGGCAATTCTGTGGACGTGTTGGCGAAAGCTTTGTCTCAAATATCAACGCAAATGAAGGGACAATTAGCGGGGCAAACTTCAGCAGGAACCCCTTCTCAAGGCGCCTCGCCGCAAGAGGTGGTGCTGATCATCAATGCAGACGCCAACGCACGCCATCAAGCGGTGATTGCTGTGATGGAATCAGCCAAACGGGCGGGCTTATCGCAAATCACTTTTGCCACACAGCCGTCTGGCGGTTCCGCCCCCTCTCGCTGACCATGGTCTTAGTTTGAACGCGACCGGCTTTAGGCTCTCCAGCACCTTACTGCGGGTCTGGCAAGGCCGAGGCCTGCTGGCCTGTCTGTTGTGGCCGCTGTCTTGGCTGTATGGATTTGTAGTGCGGTTTCGGCAGGGCCTCTTCATCAGCGGGGTCTTAAAGTCCCACAAGTTGCCGGTGCCCGTGGTGGTGGTTGGCAATGTGGTGGCGGGTGGCGCGGGCAAAACTCCACTAGTCATGGCCCTAGTTCTGCACCTCAAAGCGCAGGGCATTCAAGTGGGTGTGATTTCCAGAGGTTTTGGCGCACGCCCTGTAAGACCTGCTTCAGCCCCAGCAAGCAATGAAGTGCATGAAGTGTTGCCCATCAGCCTACCCCAAGACGTCGGCGATGAGCCCTTACTGATCCGACGCACCACCGGTGTACCCGTGTTCACAGGCGTTAACAGGTATGCCGCAGGCCAGACACTGCTTGCCCGCCATCCTGAGACGCAACTCATCATCAGCGACGACGGCTTGCAGCATTTGGCCTTGCAACGCGACCTAGAGGTGCTGGTGTTTGATGACCGCGGCTTGGGCAATGGCTGGTTGCTGCCCGCCGGCCCGCTGCGTGAATCCTGGCCCCGCCCTTGCGACATAGTGCTGCACACAGGCCAAAATCAAGCCTTTGGCGGCTTTGGATCGACCCGAAAGCTGGCCCCTCAAGCCCGCAACGCCAAGGGCGATGTCCTGCCTCTGGCTGAATTGATGCACACAAATACACAACCTCACCGACCCGTGGTAGCCCTAGCAGCCATCGCCCGACCGGAGGCGTTTTTTGAGATGTTGCGTGACCTGGATGTGCCGCTGGCCGCCACCTTGAGCCTGCCCGACCATTTTGATTTTTCCGATTGGCATCTGCCCGCTGAGCTGCTGGCATCCAACTCCAGCGCCTTGCCGCTGAAAAATTCGCCTTTGGTGTTGTGCACCGAAAAAGACGCCGTCAAGCTTTGGCAACACCACCCCGATTTTTGGGCAGTGCCCTTAGAGTTCACCCCTGAGCCCACTTTTTGGAAGGCGTTTGACAAGATGCTGAACCACTTGCACCAGACCTTATGATTGGTTTATGGACACACGACTGATGGAACTGCTGGTTTGCCCTGTCACCAAAGGGCCCTTGGAATACCACCGCGACACACAAGAGCTGGTGTCTCGCTCTGTTCGGCTGGCCTATCCGATTAGGGACGGCATTCCGATTTTGTTGGAGTCTGAAGCCCGAATTCTGAGCGACGACGACACCGAGGCTTAAACGAGGCTGTGACGTCGTGTCTACCCCCCCTGACCCACCTGCGTTTACGGTACTGATTCCAGCTCGGCTGGCCTCTACCCGTCTTCCCAATAAGCCCTTAGCTGACATAGCGGGCTTACCCATGGTGGTGCGTGTGGCGCAGCGTCTAGGCGCACTTGCCGGCAATTCGGGCTCTCAGATGAACGCCGTGGTGGCCACCGACAGCTCGGAGGTAGCCTTAGCCTGCAAGGCCCATGGCGTGTCCTGCTTGATGACGCGCCCAGACCACCCCAGTGGCAGCGACCGCCTGGCTGAAGCTTGCCAACTCCTGAATTTGCCTGATGATCATGTGGTGGTGAATGTGCAGGGCGATGAACCCCTGATGGACCCCGCCTTGGTGCAAGCCGTGGCGGCTTTATTGGTGCAGCGGCCCGAGGCGGTTATGAGCACCGCGGCCCATCCCATCCATGAGGAAGCGGATTTTGAAAACCCCAATTTAGTCAAAGTGGTCACCGATGCACGTGGGCTGGCCCTGTACTTCAGCCGCGCGCCCATTCCAAACTGGCGTGACGCAAAGGTTCAAGGGACAAACTCCAAAACTCCAGGGCTAGGAGGCCCACGTCCCTACCCAGCCCTACGGCACATTGGGCTATACGCCTACAGGGCGGGGTTTTTGAAACAATTTCCCCAGTTAGAGGTCGCACCGATTGAGCAAATGGAGTCCTTAGAGCAACTTCGGGCTCTGTGGCACGGGTACAAAATTGCGGTGCACACCACCATGCAGGCCCCCGGACCCGGAGTCGACACTCCTGAAGATTTGGAGCGGGTGCGCGGCCTGTTCGGTTAAGGATGATGGCTTAACGGGTAAATCCGTAAGTTTTGCTCTAGAAGGGCGTGCTATTCTCGTTTTGAAATCTAAGGAATCTTCATGAGACTCATTTTGTTAGGCGCGCCTGGCGCAGGCAAAGGCACCCAATCCTCGTTCATTTGCCAAAAGTACGGCATTCCCCAAATCTCTACGGGCGACATGTTGCGCGCGGCGGTCAAAGCCGGTACCCCCTTAGGTTTGCAAGCCAAAGCGGTCATGGAATCCGGGGCCTTGGTCAGTGACGACCTCATCATCAACCTGGTTAAAGAGCGCATTGCCCAGCCAGATTGTGCTCAGGGCTTTCTGTTTGACGGCTTTCCGCGCACCATCCCGCAGGCCGATGCCCTCAAGGCTGCAGGCGTGAAGCTGGACTTTGTGTTGGAAATTGATGTGCCGTTTGAAGCCATCATTGAACGCATGAGCGGCCGCCGTTCACACCCCGCTTCGGGCCGCACCTACCACGTGAAGTTCAACCCGCCCAAAACCGAAGGTGTGGACGATGTGACCGGTGAACCCCTGATCCAACGTGATGACGACAAAGAAGAGACCGTGCGCAAGCGTCTGGATGTGTACAGCGCCCAAACCCGTCCCTTAGTGGACTATTACCAAAGCTGGGCCAAGCAAGAGAGCGCTTCAGCGCCTCAGTACCGGTGTATTGACGGCATAGGGCAGGTAGAAGACATCACGGCTCGCGCGTTGCAAGCCCTGAGCAACTCAGTCAGCACTTAAAACAGTTCGATTCCGCCGACTTTTTCTTCAATTTGCAGGAGCCCTTGGCGCTCCAACTCATCAAAGTTGCGCACTTGGTTGCGGCCGTTTTGCTTGGCGTAGTACACCGCCAAGTCGGCCCGTTCGCTCACGCTGGTGGGCGAATCGTTAAAGCGCACGGCCGTCATGCCAATGCTGATGGTGACGCGCCCCACCCTAGGAAACGGCGTGGTTTCCATTTTTTGTCGCAACTGCTCCATCACGTGCAGGGCACCCGATTCATCGGAGCAGCGGATCAAAATCACAAACTCTTCGCCCCCAAAGCGAAACACGCGATCCAGCGAGCGCAAGCTGGTTCTAAGCGTGCGCCCCACCAGCAGCAACACTTCGTCGCCAATGGAATGGCCATGCACATCGTTAACCTGCTTGAAGTGGTCCACATCCACCATACCCATCCAATAAGCCGATTTGGATTGGTCGCGGCGCTCCAACAACGGGGCTGCAGGCGTCGGTGCGGCTTCTGTGGGCATGACGCGAAACAGCGCATCGTCAAAAGATTTGCGGTTGAGCAAACCGGTTAAAGCATCGCACTCGCTGTAATCGAGCATGCCAAACATGTTGCGGTACACGCTGAGCATGTGCTCAATGGTCTGCAATGAATCCGCGCTCAAAGGCTTTTCAGACAACACTTCCACCACCCCGCCGCTGTCTTCGCGGAAATCATCAAACAGGGGGTAGTAAGTGGTGCAATGATGTTCAACCGTTTCACCTGCAATCACCACGGGCTCCAGGCTTTCTAGGCACTCTTGTCGGCGCGGCACTTCTTGCAAAGCTTGGAGCTGGTTGAGCTGAACCCACAGGGGGTCAATAAACACAGACTGATCGCTGGCGCTGTCATGCTGAATCAGGGGCAGCCACAATCGCTTTCCCGCTTCAAGTGCCACGCCATACAGCGTGAGGTGCACCGGCTGAAGCATTTCCACCAATCCATTAACCAAAGCCCTGTTGATCCGGTCTCGATCGCGGTATTGGGTCAGCTGGATGAGGTGGTTTACTAAATTCGGCATGCCGAGGATGTATTAAATTCAAACTATCATAAGAGATTAACAAGTCAATCATCAGGGCGATTCGGGCCTTGAATGGAGACAGCCCCTGATAGGCTGAGGTGCTTAACGCCTCTCCTATATGTACACCTCCCTCTAGGTGTACACCTCCCTCTAGGCATCTGGTGGTCCGCACCACCTTGACCCCCATTGGGGCCGCTTGTTGCAATAACGGCTCTAAAGATTCATGAACGGTGCAGTTGCCAGTACCCGCCACTACCAGGCCCATAAGCTTGGGGTTGGCCAAGCGCTTTTGAGCTTCCGCACTTACTTCTGGATTCAAAAGGGCCCGCAAAGCCCAGTCTGAGGCTAAAGCATGGCTCCACACCATCTCCACCCTAGGCCATTCTGGAGCCTCCCAAAGGGTCTTAATGGGCCGCCGCCGCATTGGGGGCGCCTGGTGGGTTGGGGTGAGTCCGGCCGGGCGCTTGAGCCAAGTGACACAAGCCTCACCATCAGGCGCCCCCCGTATGCGCTCATTTGGAGCGCTGAGCACCCGAGCCAAGGGCCCTGAAATGCCGGATGAAAACGGATTCAAAGCCGTGGCGTAGACTTTTTGCACAGCACGCGCTTCATGGACCTCGCCGGCACACACCAGCACAACGCCAGTGGCTTGAGGGTCTAGCGCCACTCGCACGGCATCCCTGAGGTTTTGCGGGCCATCCGCAGTAGGCACGTTGGCTGGCCGCATAGCACAGGTCAACACCACGGGCTTAGTCAACATGGGTTGGTCTTGTTGGGACAGGGCGTGGTGCAACATAAATGCGGTTTCCTCCGCCGTGTCTGTTCCATGGGCCACCACCACGCCCGCCACATCAGACTGCATCAAGCACCCATGTACGCGGCGTAGCAATGCTTTCCAAACCTCTAAAGACATGTCTTTACTGTCAATTTGAGCCACTTGTTCGGTGCAAATTTCAGCATTGCGAACAGGGTCAGCCGCGTCTAATGGCGCAATGCACCCCTCCCAAAGACTTTGAATGCCCAACTGGGCCGCTTGATACAACACTGGATCGTTGGGGTTGGGCGCCCAACCTGCCATGGTTCCCCCCGTACCCAAAATGCAAATTTTTTTCATAGACGCTTAAATGCTCTTGCATTTCCCAAAAAACTGATTAAAAATACAGTTACTGGATATGAAAACAGTATTCATGAGTTTCAGATTATCTATGTCGGAGGCAACAGCATGAACTTCTCAAGCGAAACGGTCAAACTCACAGCACGTCAGCAGCAAATTTTGGAATTGATCCAAAACGCCATTGCCCGTACGGGTGCACCGCCCACACGGGCTGAAATTGCACACGAGCTAGGGTTTAAATCTGCCAACGCCGCAGAAGAACATTTGCAGGCGCTGGCTCGCAAAGGCGTCATTGAACTCGTCAGCGGCACGTCACGGGGTATCCGCTTGAAAAGCGAGGCTCTGCGCAGCATCAATGAGTCGCGAGACAAGCAGTTTTCCCTGCCTTTGCCCAGCCTGGCCCAATTGGCGCTTCCGCTTATAGGTCGCGTTGCAGCTGGCTCACCTATCTTGGCGCAAGAGCATGTAGACCAAACCTTTTACCTGGAAAGCTCCTTGTTTCAGCGCAAGCCCGATTACTTGCTCAAAGTGCGCGGCATGTCCATGCGCGACGCCGGCATCATGGACGGCGACTTGCTGGCAGTTCAATCCACCAAAAATGCCCAAAACGGACAAATTGTGGTGGCACGCTTGGGCGAAGAAGTCACCGTCAAGCGTTTCAAGCGCCTGCACAACGTCATAGAACTGCATGCCGAAAATCCAGACTTCCAAACCATTGTGGTGGAGCCAGGCGAACCCTTTGAAATCGAAGGTCTGGCCGTAGGACTGATCCGCAACACCATGTTGATGTGAATTTTCATAACCCATTTAGGAGACTTCGATGAACTTAGCCCTCACAAGCCTGACCGCCCTGAACCAAACGTCCATCTTTCCTATGCCGCTCAAAATCTTTCGCGTTCAAGAGGAAGCACTTTGCACCACAGCCAAGGCTTATGCGGGACGCATGGTCATGTCCGGCCGCATGGACGACATATGTGCCGAACTGGACCGTTTGTCCGCCTTGGAGATCATGGGGACGACCAGCACGCCTCAGTAATTGACCCAATCAAGGCACAATACTCGTATGAATATTGTGATACTTGATGACTATCAGGATGTGGTGCGTAAGCTGCCCTGCGCATCCAAGCTTGAAGCTTTCCCCGCCAAGGTTTACACCAACACCGTCAAAGGACTGGGCCAACTTTCGGTTCGACTCAAAGATGCAGACATTGTGGTGCTCATTCGCGAGCGCACCCACATCAACCGGGCTTTGCTCGACAAACTCCCCAAGCTCAAACTGATTTCCCAAACCGGCAAAGCGGGTTCTCACATAGACGTGCAAGCCTGTACCGAAAAAGGCATTGCTATTGCCGAAGGCGCAGGTTCTCCGGTGGCACCAGCTGAACTAACTTGGGCCTTGATCATGGCGGCCATGAGGCGCTTGCCTCAATACATTGGCAACCTCAAACATGGTGCGTGGCAACAGTCGGGGCTTAAGGCCAGCTCCATGCCTTCAAATTTTGGTTTGGGTACGGTGCTGCGTGGCAAAACTCTGGGTATTTACAGCTACGGCAAGATTGGCCAGTTGCTCGCTGGCTTTGGTAAAGCGTTTGGTATGCGTGTGGTGGTGTGGGGCCGCCCGCCTTCTCTTGAAAAAGCCCGCGAAGACGGTTTTGAGGCCGCTGCCAGCCGCGAAGATTTTTTTTCGCAGTGCGACGTCATCAGCATTTTGTTAAGACTCAACGATGACACTCGGGGCATTGTCACCGCGAGCGATTTGGCACTCATGAAGCCTACGGCCTTGTTCGTCAACACCTCGCGTGCCGAGCTTGTGGAGCCCGACGCTTTGGTGGGCGCCCTAAATAGGGGGCGTCCAGGGTTGGCCGCTGTAGATGTGTATGAAAACGAGCCCATTTTGCAAGGCCATGCGCTTTTAAGGCTCGAGAACTGTGTGTGTACGCCCCACATTGGTTATGTGGAACATGACAGTTACGAGCTGTACTTTGGTGCCGCCTTTGACAACGTGGTCAACTTCATCAAGGGCACCCCCACCAACATCGTCAACCCTGGCTCTTTGCAAGTCAGAAGGTAAGCCCGGCTTAAAACTCCACCAACTGTCCTGCCGAAGAAATCTCGTACAACAAGATCAGGTCTTGGAAAGCGGGTACGTCTACAAAATCGGTCTCGGGTCGGTTGTCGCTTCTGTAAATGCACTGTGCCAATAGGTCAGGGGCCTGAGGGGTGTTCCAACGTTCACAAATTTGTCGGGTTAACAATTCGTAAGACTCCAAGTCTTTTCCGGCATGGCCGTACTTTGCAAACTCGGGCACATGCCCGTAAAACAAACGGTTGAAGGTGTTGCGCAATTGCGCAAAATCCGGACGCAATCCCAGCATGTGATAGATATGAAACAAGTCTAAATAGACCAAGGGGCTGGTCAACTGATCCATTTCGATGCGCTGCTTAAGCACCTCAATGGCCTGATCGTGCTGCCCCAGCGACATAAAAAAGTCGGCCTGATGGCGAATATCAAACAACTCCTCTGAGCTCATAGCTTTCAAATGCGATTGCATCGTCGGGGTCGGGAGGTCCTCCAACAATGCGGCCTCCACCTTGGGGGTAAGATGCTCTGTGGATGGCTCTTTCAAGGCTGGTTTAGAAGGCTGTGCAGTGGGTTGCGGCGTAAGCTGAGGTTCGCTTTGCGCCCCCAAAGGCTGGGCACTCCACCAAGGCTGAACTTCTTTCTTAGGGCTGGGCTTACTCGAGCTGACTTGACCTTGCACCCCTCCACCTCGCCGCGCCACCAACATCAGGCCCACCCAACTCAGTGCACACAGGCCAGCCAACACATAAAGCCAAAGCGGGTCCCATTGCTCAGACTGCATCGCCGACAACTGGCTGCGCATTTCAAGAAGCTGCTGGGAGGTTTGTGCAAATTGTTCGCGCAAAGTCTTGAGCTCGCTTTGCAAAGCTTGGATACGCACCTCAGCGTCGCTCGAGGGAGACAAAGATTTAAGTTGCGCCTCCAAGACCGAGATACGCGCTGTCAAAGAGTCAGTGGCGTCCAACCTTAAGCGCGAACCCTCAGGGTTAGGGCGAGCAGCTTTGGTTTGAGGTGCGGCCTGAGAGTTATGTGCGAGCAACCCACTTTCGCTTCGGGTTGCAGATGTGAGCCTAGGTGGATTGGTTGACTTATTTAATGACGTATTTGATGCTGCTGATCGTGGAGTTGCTGATGCGGCAGAAGCGGCTGAAGCGACTAGAGCGGCTTTACCCACAATCGAATCTGTTACCTGAGTCAAATTGGCTGGCGCTTGCAACTCTGGCAACACCACGTAACGGCGGGACACTTTGCCCGTGCACCCTACTGCCACATGAATCGACACCACAGGCTCATCGACCACATGTGAGGATTGCACCCGCAAGGTGGCGCGGTTGGCAGAAGGGGCCGCATCCTCAAGGGTGATGCGCACGCGGGACGCCTCTTTGCGAATTTCGCCGTGCCAAACCTCGGCTTCTAAGCAGTTCAAATTAGAGCTGTCTTTGTCGTCAAGCTGTAAGGGGATGCGCACATCCAAGCCCTGCCCCAACCACACATTGCCCTGAATCGGTCCCAAGCCAAGCGCCATGGCCCACTGAGCAGCTAAGGTCACACAACAACCCAGCAAGATCTGACGCAGAATCAATTTCAGACTCCCAAAACCATGTGGCAAACAGCACAAAACTCGAATTGGTTCGCGCTTTGTTGACTGATTAAACTATTCAGATATGACATCTTTCCACCAAGTCGCCGTGATAGGTGCGGGCGCCATGGGCCGAGGCATTGCCCAAATTGCAGCCCAATCTGGCAGCCTGGTTTGCCTGCACGATCAGCTCGCCGCGGCAGCGCAATCTGCCCAAGAAGCGCTCTTTGCGCAGTGGGACAAGCTTCAGGACAAAGGCCGAATCAGTTCGCAGGACAACGCAGCGTTCAAGTCTCGAATCCACTTGGCCGAGCGCCTGGAAGACCTGTCAGCTTGCGACTTGGTGATCGAGGCCATCATCGAGCGCCTAGATGCCAAAGTGGAGTTGTTTTCCAAACTAGAGGCTGTGGTTTCAAACACCACTTTGCTGACCACCAACACCTCATCCTTGTCCGTCAACGCCATAGCGGCCCAGCTCAAGCACCCCCATCGCATGGCGGGGTTTCATTTTTTCAACCCTGTGCCGCAGATGAAAGTGGTGGAGGTGATTGCGGGTTTTCAAACCTCGCCCCAGGCTTGTCAAGCACTGAGCCAATATGCCCGAGACATGGGGCACACCCCGGTGCTGGCTCAAGACACTCCAGGCTTTATCGTCAACCACGCTGGCCGCGCTTACAACACTGAGGCTTTACAAATTGCCGGCGAGGGCGTGGCCGATTTCGCCACCATCGACCGCATTTTGCGAGAACAAGTAGGCTTCAAACTAGGTCCGTTTGAATTGATGGACCTCACCGGACTTAACGTGTCTCACCCGGTTATGGAGTCCATCTACCACCAGTACTATGAAGAACCGCGTTTTCGCCCCCACGTCATCACGGCCCAGCGCTATGCCGCAGGTGTTTTGGGGCGCAAAACTGGGAAAGGCTTTTACAACTATGTAGATGGGGCTGCCCAACTGCCGCCAGAGCCCACCGCACCTCAGGTCGATGCCATGCCGCCGGTATGGGTGTCCACCCGTGCAGCCAGAAGGGCTGAGCTTTACCAACTGCTCCAGCGCTTGGGCGCCACTATTGAAACGGGGGCATCACCTTCCCCTCAAGCGCTGAGCTTGGTGGCACCTTTGGGCTTTGACGTGACCACTGTGGCCGTGGTGGAGCGCCTAGACCCCGCGCGAACACTGGGTATAGACCTGCTATTGGATGACGCCACCACCAAGCGCCGCGTGTTGGCCACCAACCCTGCTACCCGATACGACATGCGCCTAGCTGCACAGGCCTTGTTTGCCCGCGATGGCAAGCCAGTAAGTGTCATCAAAGACAGCGGCGGATTTGTCACCCAGCGCGTGGTCGCTGCCATCGTCAACATGGCCTGTGACATGTGCCAACAGAGCATTTGCGCGCCTTCTGACCTAGAAACCGCCGTCACCCTAGGCCTGGGCTACCCCATGGGGCCACTGGCCTTGGGCAATCTGTGCGGACCGTCCAATGTGTTGGAGGTTTTGTTCAACATGCAAACCGTGTATGGCGACCCCCGCTACCGCCCAAGCCCTTGGTTGAGGCGGAGAGGTGCAATTGGCTTGTCACTTTTGCATGAAGAGCCTGAAACATTTGCAAAACCATCACGGTAACCCTATGACAGCACAACTTAAAAGCACCAGCCATGGCCGAACCATGGTGCTGACCCTTTCCAACCCCAGCATGCGTAACGCTATGGGGCCCGAAATTTTTGCAGCTGGTATTGAGGCACTCAACGTGGCCGAATCCAACCCCGAAGTGCGCAGCGTGGTCATCACCGGCGAAGGTGAGCATTTTTGTGCAGGCGGCAACCTGAACCGCCTGATGCACAACCGGCAACAAGAGCCTGCGGTTCAGGGTGCCAGCCTAGACGTTTTGCACAGTTGGATAGAAACCATTCAGGCCTTCCCCAAGCCCGTAATTGCAGCCGTTGAAGGGGCGGCAGCAGGCGCCGGTTTTTCGCTCGCCTTGGCCTGCGATTTCATAGTGGCTGCCCGCCAAGCGGTGTTTGTCATGTCCTACAGCAACATTGGTTTGTCCCCTGACGGCGGAGCCACATGGTCTCTCAGCCACGCCATACCCCCTCAGTTGGCTAAAGAGCTGTTGTTGTGCGCCCAGCGGATCGATGCCGACCGCTTACATCAACTGGGGGTGGTGAATAGGATCACCGAACCATTTGGCGCGCTAGATGAAGCGCTCAAACTGGCGGAACACCTGAACAACCGAGCGCCCAACGTGATGGCCAGCATTAAAGACCTTCTGCAGGATGCTGAAAATCGCAGCCTGCCGCAACAGTTGGCACTGGAAAAAGGACAGTTTTTACTCAACCTGAGCCACACCAACGCAGGCCTTGGTATTGAGGCATTTCTCAATAAAGAGCCACCGATTTTTGAATAAATAAGTGCCAGTAGCCTTTTTCCGCTCGTCAGGTGGGGTGCGTATTTAAACCGGACCAAAGCTCATTAAGGTCAGGAAAATTCCACTGCCCGGGGTCCTCTCGGCCCACAATCTTGTCGTTGGCTTGTGCATAAGACAAGTCGACAATTTCTGGGGTGATGCGCAACTCTGACTTGACCGAATAAAACGCCTTGACCCTCGGGGTAATGAGCGATTTGTTGGTTTGCTCAATCACCACCGCAATTTTTCCTGAAGCCAAGCGCACCAGTGAGCCAATGGGGTAAATGCCCAAACTCTTCACAAAGGCCTGAAATACAGCCCGGTCAAAGTGCCCCTCACACCATTCGGCCATTTTTCTTAAAGACTCGGCAGGATCCCAGCCCGCTTTGTAGGGGCGGTTGGAGGTGATGGCGTCGTACACATCGCACACCGCCCCCATTTTGGCAAACAAGGTAATTTCTTTGTCTTTCAAGCCCTTGGGGTAGCCAGAGCCGTCCACTTTTTCATGGTGGTGCAAACACACATCCATAGCCATGGGGTCCATATCGCCCACCATCAGCAGCATTTTGTGCCCCTCTACAGGGTGAGCACGCATGATGGCAAATTCTTCATCGGTCAGCTTGCCAGGCTTGTTCAAAATACCGGGCGGCATGACAGCCTTGCCCAAATCGTGCAGCAAACCAGCCAAACCAGCTGAGCGAGTTTGGGCTTCACTAAGCCCCAATTGACGAGACAAAGCAATCATCATGGCGCATACGGCCACCGAATGCATGTAGGTGTAATCGTCCGCAGTTTTAAGACGTGCCAAGCTGATCAGGGCGCTGGTATTGCGGGCCACCGACTCCGAAATTTCGTCCACCATTTTTTGCGCACCCTGTGCATTGATGGCGTTGCCCATGCGGGCTTCTTGGAACATGGAAATGACTGCTTTGCGTGACTGCTGACAAATGTCGTTGGCGCGGCTGAACTCCACATGAATAGGTACCGGCTCAATGTGCTTAGGCAATACGGGTTCGCTCAAGGTTTGGTTGGCCTCTGTCAATTCTTTTTGAATTTTGACTTCAACTTGCTCTGGGGTCACGGCCACAGTGCCGGGCGCAGCGTCTATGCCTTTGCTGACGTCAATCCACACCTCTTTGATGTTGCTGGCCATCACGGCTTGAACGTCTTTGGGGTCTTTGAGCACAAAACTGGTGCGCCAAAAGGGATGCTCCATCCAAGAGCCACAAAACTCTTTGAGGTACATCCCCGTGGTGAGTTGCTGAACGCTGATCTTCTTGAGCATGAAGCGCTGAATCTGTTCTAAATTTAAATCACTATACGAACTTACCGTGACAAACACGGTACAAAGCACACAGTCATCTCAAAATTTCAGTGCCCTAGTTGTGCACATTGGGGGAGCGTGCCCTCAATGCAAATGGCGGGGTTTGCGGTTGTTGCCATGTGAGCCGCCACCTGAACCCCTAGGCGGCTTGCCCAGCTCCAAGGAGCTGACCAAATCATCAAAACGCTGCGCAAACAACTTGTCCACCTCGGCAATCAAACCGTCAAGCTCGCTGGCCTCAAAGTGCCGCTCCATCAGGCCAATCATGTCTTGTACCAGCAAATCACGCTGCACCTGCATGATGGCTGCGGGGTTAGGACCCACAAACAACATCACAAAGTCGTCTTGAGACTGTGCACCGGTTTGCGGGTCTTCTTCGTCAAATTCTGCGTCGTAAAACGTGACTTCCACTGCAGCACCCGTTGAGGCAAGCTCGTTCAGGCTCATGCAAAGCTCGTCCAAAGATTGCCGAAAATTTTGGTCACCCGGCACGGTCCAGCACATTTGCAACACGTGTTCTTCAGCATCAAATACCAAACCGGGCTCCTCGTCATAGGCGCTCTGCGCGCCGTCTTCCAAAGATTTAGCGCCAGCGTATTTCCACAAGGGCTTGAGCGCTTCATGAATCTGACCCCAGTCCACATCCGGCCGCAAAGGAATCTGGCCGTGGACATGAATTTCAAAGGGGGCATCTAAACGTGACATGTAGTGTTCTTTCAGAGTCCCAAAGGACTGTCGAACCAGAACCTCATAGAGCCTTGCAGGCCGCATAGAAGCTAGATTCTTAAGCCATTATTTAATAAAGCACCATGATTGATTAAACCGTCTTGCAAACTGAATCATTTGATCAGTCATTGTGCCATGTGAGACTTCTATTTACGCTTGTTCCCGAACTACCAATGCGGTGTGGAGTGGCAAAGGTATGCCGCAAATGCTAACCTTCTAATTTTTTGATAGATGCAGATGGAGCAAGCTGGCGTCGATCCACACCTGCCAATTATCAACATGTAAACGCATTTACGAAGAGGGCAATATGCTGACTAGACTAATCGCTGCATCCTACGCATGGCTTCTAGAGGTGGCACTATGGGCCAGCCTCGGGCTTGCTGGCTTATTAGGATACAACGCCACGATACCCCTATTTGAAGCATTGGGGGGATCACCTTATCCTGAATTTGCATGGAAGATGCTCGGAGCTTGCGCGTCTATTGTTATTGCATTTTTGGTCCTGGCCATATTCGCTGGCCCATTACTCATTCTCTTGGACATCAGAAATTCAGTGAAAAGTATTGCAGCAAAACAGGCAAGTCGTGAAGGAGGTGACGAGTCACGAACAACAGAGCGCACAGAGCCGACTATGTGACGCGACTGTCAGAGCAGTTTTTCGCTGATATGGCGGATCTTCATTTCCGCCCCTGACGGAACTCCCAAGGCGACACCGACATAGCATCCGTCCATAAACCCTGCATAGGGTTCTTAGCATCATTTTCCGCGTCAGCAAATACCTTGCGGTCATGACAGCTCATAAAGTAACGCAAAAAGTACCACCAAATTGATGGCACGTCATGATGCTACCTGAAACATCTTAAGACAAAGAAAAACCCGCGTTAGCCATGAACTAAGCGGGTTTTGAGGTGACTTGATACAGTCTGATATCAAAAAATGGTGCCTCGAACCGGAATCGAACCGGTACGCCCCTTATGCAGGTAAGCGGCGGATTTTAAGTCCGCTGTGTCTACCAATTTCACCACCGAGGCACAGGGTATAGATTGTGAAGCAAAAAGCTCAAGGAACTTTTTGCATGCCTTTGCGCTCGATCACCTGCTGCGCCTGCGGGCTGGTCATCATATTTAAGAACTCTCTGGCACCAGCTAGATTTTTTGCCGAAGGGCTCCAGGCTCCTCCATAGGTGGTGTAGCTTTGAATCGCTTCAGGCAATGGCCCCACCAAGTTAGCACCTTGCACAGGCAAAATTTCGCTGATTTGATGGATGGTCAAATCCGCCTCGCCAGTCACCAACTTATTGGCCACCAAGCCGCCAAACACCATGACAGACTTGGGCTTCACCATCTCCATCAAACCCATTTGGCCAAAGAGTTTTTCCAAATAAATGCCACTCGAACCACCTGAGGCAGGGTCAATCCAAGCCACCTTTTGGGCTTGGAGCAACGCGGCTTTGAAGTCGTCCACAGAGCTCAATGCCGGTTTGGGCGCACCAGCTTTCACGGCCACACCAATACCTACCTTGGCAATCGAGGCCACGGAGGCGGCGTCTACTTTGCCTTCTTGCGCTAAAGTTTTAAGTGCGCCGGGTGTGAGCACCACCAAGTCAAAAGTTTCGCCAGCGGCAATCATTTTGAGCAGGGCACCTGCCGTTTCATTTTTCACTTCAACCTGATGCCCAGTGTGCGCCTCAAAGGCAGGCACCATGTCCATCAGCACCGATTTGAATGCCCCTGTGGTCAGCACTTTGAGCGGTGCAGCCCAAGTATTTGAAACCAGTACAAACCAAAGTCCTAACAAAGTTACCAAATATTGAATGCGCATGCAGGTATCTCCTAACGAGGTGTTTCAATCTAAATTTTTAGACATTCAGGTATTGGTGGGCATTTAGTGCGGCTTGCGTTTCATCTCGGCTGCGGTATTGACCATGGAGTGCAGGCTTCGAGCGTAGTCAATAGCACCTTGCTCATCCATGCGCGGGGCAACCCTGAGGTATTCCTTAAGTCCCAAAATAGCAGGTC
>CAMAXR010000025.1 GCA_945862195.1 Hylemonella gracilis | reverse complement strand
GTGTCACTTCAATCCATGCTCCATATGTTCAAAATTAACCAGCAAAGCCCAATATCGGCATTCATGTTCACCCCATTTGTATTGGGGTTGTGTGCTTTCTGGGCTATGAGCTTGGCCACTAGCTTGTCCCACGCTCAAAGCTCAGACTATCCCGTCAAGCCCGTCAAAATCATTGCGCCCTCAGCGGCAGGGGGCGGTTTTGATTTGGTAGGGCGTGTCTTGGCTGCCAAATTGTCAGAGCAATTGGGTCACCAATTTGTAGTGGAAAACCGATCCGGCGGCGGTACCTTAGTGGGCACCCAAACAGTCGCCAGATCTGCGCCTGACGGGTATACCTTGTTGGTAGGGGGCTTGTCTAATATGGCGCTCAACATGGGTTTGTACAAGCAACCGGGTTACGACCCTTTGCAAGACTTTGTGCCTTTGCGCGTGGTGGTGTCCCACTCTTACACCCTAATTGGCCGTAAGGACTTGCCTTTTAACAACCTTAAAGAGTTGATCAGTTACTCGCAGGCGCATCCCAACAAGCTCAATATAGGTTCTAGCGGTCCTGGAACCGGACAGTTTATTTTGGCAAGCTTGTTGCAAACCGTGGGCAAGGCTGATCTTCAGCTCATTCCTTACAAAGGTGCGCAACCTGTGTACCTCGATCTTCTGGCAGACCGTGTAGACCTGTTTTTTGACAACAGCACCACCACACGTCCGCACATCACCAGCAACCGCGTCAAAGCCTTTGCAGTTTCCAGCCGCCAAAGGGCTGCCGATGCGCCCAATATCCCCACCCTCATAGAAACAGGTGTGATGGACCTTGAAATGGAAACCTGGTTTGGCTTGTTCGCGCCAGCTAAAACTCCACCAGCGGTGATTGAGAAGCTGCGTCAAGAAATCGACAAAGCCATGAAGTTGCCAGAAGTCAGAACCGCTCTTTCTCAAGGCAGCGGCCGGATTCTGTCCATGAATACAGCCGAGACAGAAGCCATGCTGAAGTCTGAGTATCAAAAATGGCCTGCTTTGTTGAACAAAGCGGGCGTCAAGCCAGAATAAAGCTTATTAACCAATACCTTGCTTTTTGTAAAAGCTTTGAAGGGTCTGGTTAAAAAACGCAGCTTGTTCAATGTTGCTGATGTGAGCGGCATCTTTGATGATGACCAGCTCTGAATTTGGCAAATTGGCTGCCATTTGCTCAGACATGGCGGGGGGTGTGCCGTGATCTTGGTCACCCACCATCACCAACACCGGAATATCAATAAGGTGCAGTTGGTCTAAAAAATTGACCTCAGCAATCGCTGCGCAGCTGCCGCAAAAGCCTTCTACCTGGATGGTTCTTATGCCATCGCCAATGCGCTTCATGATGTCGGGCTGAGCCTTGCGGAAGGGCTCGGTAAACCAGCGTGCCAAAGTGCTGTCTACCAAGGCTTCCATACCTTGTTCTCGAGCGATCTTGATGCGCTCGCCCCACATGGTGGCGGCATTGTCTGGGCGCTTGCTGGTGGAGTCCGCCAGCACCATAGAGGTGAAAATGCCCGGAAAACGTAGGACAAATGCTTGGCCCATCATGCCGCCCATAGACAAACCCATCCAGTGGGTTTTTTGAATGCCCAAAGTTTTAAGCAGGCCATGTACGTCCAGCGCCATATCGTCCAAGGTGTAGGGCCCTGCGGGAACGCTGGATTTGCCGTGGCCACGTGTGTCAAAACGCAGCACTTTGAAGTGTTGGGTCAGCATTTCAATTTGAGGGTCCCACATGGACAAATCGCAACCTAATGAATGCGACAACGTGAGCCATGGGGCCGTGCTGTCTACATTGCCATCAATTTGATAGTGAATATTTAAACCATTGACTTGAGCGGTGCTCATAGGTGTCTCCTTAATGTGGGTCAATTTAAGTTAATCAATTTTGATCTGCGCGGATTGTGCAATACGCGTGAACACTGCAATTTCTTCTGCAATCAGTTTGTCGAATTCTTCGGGTGTGCTGGTGGCAGCTTCGATGCCCATGGGGGTCAAGCGTTGTCGCATCTCAGGTTGACGCAAGATGACGGCAATATCCGCATTGAGCTTGTCTATGATGGTTTTGGGTGTTCTGCTGGGTGCCAACAGGCCATACCAAAACACCCATTTGTAGCCTGGCAGCGCTTCTGCCACGGTAGGCATGTCGGGCATATCGGGCATGCGTTGCGTGCTGGTAACTGCAATGGCCCGGGCCTTGCCCTCTTTAACCAATTGAATCGCACTGGCGTAAGGCGAAATAAACAACTGCGTTCTGCCCGATATGGTTTCATTCAAACCTTCGGGGATGCCTTTAAATGGTACGTGCACCAAATCAATACCGGCTTGCGCCTTCAATAACTCCACCGCAAAGTGCGCACCGCTACCCACACCTGAAGATGAATAAAAAAGTTGACCGGGCTTGGTCTTGGCCATGGCAATGAATTCCGCCATGTTCTTCACACCAAGTTGCGCCGGCACAATGACCAGTGCCGGGCCCGTGGCAGTGAGTGAGATGCCCGAAAAATCCTTTAAAGGATTGAAGGGCAGCTTGGGGTAAATGGCGGGTGCCACTGCATGCGCGGAAGACACCGATAGCAGGGTGTAGCCGTCTGGTGTGGCGTTGCCTAGGGCTTGTGCTGCAATATTGCCGCCTGCACCTAAGCGGTTTTCCACTATGACAGGCTGTCCCCAGACCTCAGTCAGCTTTTGTCCAATCAACCTGGCGCTTATGTCGGGCACCCCACCGGGGGTAAACCCCACCAAAATTTTGACGGGTTTGTTGGGGTAAGACGCCGAGCTGGCAGGGGCAGAGCTTTGCGCCCATGCCAAACCCATAGAACAAAGAAACAACGTCCCAACACCTGCAAGCAACCTGCCTCGCACCAGTTTCTTGAAATGTGGGGACGTGAGAGGGCTTAAAAACATGAAGTCTCCGTATAGAAATAGTTGTGTTCAGAATTGCGTCAAAGTGTAGTCCCTAAGCCATGTCGCAGGGCATCGTGTTTACACTAGTCAACATAAATCGTAAGGAGGTTTCTGATGCGTTGTTCACCATTTCTCAAGTTGCCACTGGTGGCTGTGCTTTTAGCGTTCAGTCTTTTTGCAGCTTCAACTCATGTGCTTCAAGCCCAAACGTCGTATCCAAACAAGCCCATTCGCATGATCATTCCCTTAGCTGCGGGCAGTGCAGTGGACAACGCCGCTCGTGTGCTTACCCAAAAAATGTCTGAGGGTTTGGGTCAAGCTTTTGTGATTGAAAACCAACCAGGTTCCTCCGGGTTGATTGGTGCCGAGCGTGTGGCCCGTGCGGCGCCCGATGGGTACACCATAGGTGGCTTTAACGACAGCATTCTCACCATGTTGCCGCACATTTACCCCAAGCTCACTTGGAATGCCCTAAGCGATTTTGATCCACTCTCCCTTGCCGGTGTTATTGAATGGGGCTTGGTGGTGCGCGCCGATTCACCCTACAAAACCGTGGATGAGTTTTTGGTTGCTGCCAAGGCTCAGCCCGGCAAGCTCAACTTCAGCTCGGGGGGTAACGGTAGCCCACAGCACATTGCTATGGCATTGCTGAGCAACAAAGCCAATGTGCAAATGACACATGTACCCTACAAAGGTGCAACACCTGCGGCCGTGGCCGTGGCCTCTGGTGAAGTAGATGCTGCCTTGCAAGGCTTGGGCACCGTCACTGCATTGCTTCAAGCCGGAAAGTTGCGTTTGCTGGCGGTGTCTTCGCCCAAGCGATTGGCCCAATACCCTCAAGTGCCCACTATTGACGAGTCCGGCTTGCGTGGTTTTTTCTTCAACTCTTGGTTTGCCATGGTGGCGCCCACGGGTACGCCCAAAGATGTGGTGGATCGCCTTCAATCTGAAATGAAAAAGGCCTTGGCAGATCCGACCACCCGAGATAAATTGGTGGCCTTAGGTCTGACCATCAGGGGCACCACGCCCGAAGAACTCGGTCTTGCCACACGCGAGCAATTCAACATGTATCGAAAGCTCATTCAAGACAACCAAATCAAAGCCGATTGACCTGTGCCAGATTCATCCTCTAAGTCTTCGGTAGTGCGTTTTGAGGCACTCCAACAATTCATAGCCCGTGCCTTTGTAGCGGTGGGCATTCCTGAGCAAGACGCCCAAAAGGTAGCAGCCCTGATGGCTGAAGCCGATTTGCAGGGCTCTGATGGCCATGGCGTGATTCGCTTGCCCATGTACATCAAACGCATACAAGCCGGGGGCATCAACAAAACCCCCAATATCCACCTCGTTCAAGAACGTCCAGCCACTGCTGTGGTAAACGGCGACAATGCCCTGGGTCATTTGGTGGTGTCTAAGGCCGTCGATTTGGCCATTGAAAAGGCCAAAACCTGCGGTGTGGCTTGGGTGGGCACGCGCTTTAGCAACCACGCTGGGCCTGCATCGTTGTATGCCCGTCAACCCTTGCAGCACGACATGTTGGGTTTGTACTTTGCTGTGGGCAACGCCAACCACTTGCCACCCTGGGGTGGCATGGACATGTTGCTCTCCACCAACCCCATTTCGGCGGCCATACCCGCTGGGTCCGAGCCCCCTGTGGTGTTGGACATGGCCACCACCGTAGCGGCTTATGGCAAGGTCAAGGCCAAAGCCAAACGTGGCGAAATGATGCCCGAGGGCTGGATGATTGACCGTCAAGGGCAACCCCTGTTGGACCCCAATCGGTCTAATGAAGGTTTTTTATTGCCTATTGGCGGACACAAAGGCTACGGTTTGGCATTGATTGTGGGCTTGTTAGCCGGCACTTTAGGTGGTGCTGCCATGGGGCGGGAAGTGGTGGACTTTAATGCCGACCACGAAACTGTGACCAACACGGGCCAAGCCATTTTGGTGCTGGATTTAAATGCGTTTGGCGACCCACAAATGTTTAAAGCCTCGGTGGATCATTTGGTACAAGACCTGCGCCAAAGCGAGCGTTTGCCGGGAGTAGAGCGCATTTGGCTTCCAGGAGAACAAAGTCACTTGCGTCGACAAACGTATGCCCAAGAGGGTATACCCTTGCCAGCCGCATTGCATGCTGATTTGGCAGAGCTGGCTCAAGCCTTGCGCATTGAGCCGCTTGCCAGCAGCGCCTAAATCAGACGCAAAAGTTAAACGTACGGACCGAGATCCGCGGGTTCGTCTTCAATGGTGTTGCGCAGCACGCCAATGCGTTCAATTTCCACCTCGGCAATATCGCCGGGTTTCATGAAGATGGGCGGGGTGCGCGCAAAGCCTACGCCACCCATGGTGCCTGAGGCAATCAAATCGCCTGGGTTCAGAGGCATCCACTCGGTGATGTATTCAATGACCTTTTGAATTGAAAAAATCATTTGGCT
Source organism: Hylemonella gracilis (assembly GCA_945862195.1). Classification (GTDB taxonomy): domain Bacteria; phylum Pseudomonadota; class Gammaproteobacteria; order Burkholderiales; family Burkholderiaceae_C; genus Hylemonella; species Hylemonella gracilis_C. The sequence continues at coordinate 13,490 of CAMAXR010000025.1, read as the reverse complement.
GGTGTTGGCGTCTTGCATCACTTGGCCATTCAAGCGCATTTGAATTTTCAAATTCATGGGGTCTGGAATTTCATCAGCCGTGACCATCCATGGGCCATTGGCACCGGTTTGCTCAAAGTTTTTGCCGGGGTTGATTTGGCTGGAGTGGCGTTGGTAGTCACGCAGGCAAGCTTCGTTCATGCAGGTGTAGCCAAACACGTAGTCCAAGGCGTCTTCGGCTTTAACGTAGCGTCCCGTGGGCTTGCCAATTACCACCAGCAACTCGGCTTCCCAGTCCAGCATGTGCGAGACCTTGGGGCGAAGAATTGGCACGTTATGACCGGTCATGGACTCTGGCCAGCGTGCAAACATCATCGGGCGATCAGGCACTTTGCGGTTGCCAATGGCACGGTTGGCCTCGTCCACATGGTCGTGGTAGTTCAAGCCTACGCACAGAATTTTTTCTGGAAAAGGCACCACCGACAAGAGCTCCAGGTCATCGTAGTTAAAGTCGCCAGGCTCTTGCTCCAACATCACCTTGGCAATGGGAAGACCGTCGTTGGCAATAAAGGTCACGATGTCGGGATACTGCCCGCCCAAACGAGATGTGAAGTCCACCACTTTGGTGCCCTTAACAGCACCGTAGTGAATCTCGCCGCCATGTACATAACTTACTAGTTTCATAGGTCCTCTTTTAAAAAAATCAGTTGAACAAAATGTTTTCTTGATGCTTCATCCAGTCTCCCCTGACCTGAAAGGTGGGGTCGGTTTTCACGTAAGCCTCGGTTTGCGCGTGGATGATTTCATTAGGTTGTGACAAATCAAAAGGTTTGCCGTGAGGTTGTGCCACATGCCAAGGGGTATCCAAATAAGCCTCTAGACCATTGCCTTCAGGATCAGAGGCGTAAACAGACCATGCATTGCCGTGGCAAATAGGCGATATGTCGGTCACGCCTTCCTTTACCAATTGGTCTCGCACATGTCTTAAGTCATCAAGGGACTGCAAGTAAAAAGACATCTGAAAAATCACACTGGGGCCGCTGGCAGGGTCTTTACCGTCTATCAGCACCAGCTGGTGGTGGGCATCTACCGCGCCGCTCATGAACACAATGTTGCGGTTGCCTAAGCGGGGCACTTGTCCTCGGTCGGTCACCTTCAATTCAAACACCGAGGTGTAAAACTGCTCCATGCGTTGAATGTCATTCACATAGATACCCATGTGCTTGAGTTGGGGTTTGATGTTCATGAGGAATTAGTGCTGGATGAAAATGCTCATTCCACCTTCATGCCTACAGATTTGGCAATGGTGGAGTATTTGTTGAAATCGTTTTTAATGCGGTCGCTGAACTCACTGGAAGACATCGGCAAAGGTCCGCAGCCTAAGCGCCCCAAGTTGTTTTGCACCTGGGTTGCGCGAGCCACATCCCCCATCACCTTGTTATAAGCCTCCACTATGGGCGCTGGTGTGCCTTGTGCAGCCACCACGCCGTACCAAAAGCTTTCATTGAAATCGGTGTACCCCTGCTCGGCCAAGGTTTTCACTTCTGGCAGCTGCGGCATGCGCTGTTTGGTGGTCACGGCCAATAGCTTGAGTTTGCCCGTGTCTTTATTCGCAATAGCCAATGCTGGTGTCCCGATGTAAATCATCATGCTCTGATTTGCCATCAAATTTTGTATGGCGGGCGCCTCACCTTTAAAGGGCACGTGCGTGAATGTGGTGCCGGTGCGGGTGTTCATCATCTCAATCATCAAGTGAGAAAAGGCGCCATTGCCGCTGGAGGCTGCGAATATGGTTTTAGGGTTGGCTTTATCTGCGGCCACCAGCTCGGTGGCGCTGTTGGCTGCAATAGAGGGGCTGGCCAACATCACCAATGGCACCTCGCAAATACCGCCTAGAGGCTGCAAGTCTTTAAGGGTGTCGTAGCTCAGCTTGGTGTAGACAGCGGGGTTGAGCGTCATTAAAGAGGTGAACACCAACAACAGGTTATAGCCGTCTGCAGGTGAGCGCAGCAGCGCTTCAACACCCACGCCACCATTGGCCCCAGCCCGATTGTCCACCACCACGGGTTGCCCAATTTGCTCTGAAATGCCTTGCGCAATGACACGTCCAATAGCGTCGGCGCCACCGCCCGCCACTTGCGGCACGATCAACCGCACCGGCTTATTGGGTGCCCACTGCTGTGCCCAAGCTTGCGTATGGAACACGCACAGGAACATTGCAACCATTGGATAAACAAGTGATTTCATGAACAGTCTCCCTTATCAATACCTATGTAATGGTGTTGACCATAACCTCATGAATCACCTTGAATCAACAGGGTTGTCCCGCATTCAGCACCCGTCAGCCGTCTGATTGGCGCTGATTTGTCCATCAAATGGACTCAGCTGTCCAGCTCAATGCCCCGCTGCTTGGCCAATTGGGTCCAGCGTTCAATGTCGGACTTGACATAGGCTTTAAAGGCATCCGGCGACATCGCCCAAAGCTGAACCGCTTCTGATGCCAGCTTATCTTTAAAGTCTTGTTGCGTGAGCACTTTGTTTAAGGCTTCGTTGAGTTGGTTCACCAATGCTGCAGACATTCCGGCCGGACCCATGATGCCGTACCACTGCTGTCCATCAAAACCTTTGTAGCCCAGTTCCTCAAAGGTAGGAATGTCTTTAATCAGTTCGTGTCGTTTGAGGCCTGTCACCGCTAAAGCCTTCATCTTTCCTGACCGTATGTGGGGCAGGGCGCCAGCCAAGCTGGGAAAGAGCGCTTGTGTTTGACCCGAAATCAAATCCAAATTGGCAGGAGCCACACCACGGTAGGGAATGTGCGTCATAAACAAGCCTGTTTGTTGCTTGAACAACTCGCCCACCAAATGCGTCAGTGAACCCGCACCGGCCGAGCCATAAGCCAATTGGCCGGGTCTTTGGCGCACATAAGCCACAAAGCTTTTCACATCACTCACAGGCAGTGAGGGGTTGACGCACAGTACATTGGGCGCAGTGCCAATCATGCCGATATGCGAAAAATCGTTGAGGGCGTCGTAGGGCAGTTTGCGTGTGGCCGGAGACGTGCCATGCGTGGCTACAAACGATTGAATCAGCGTATAGCCATCGGGATTGCTTCGTGCGGCGGCCTGGGAGGCAATCACGCCACCACCGCCGGATATGTTGTCCACCACCATGGTCTGACCCAGCACTCGGCTTAAACGCTCACAAGTGGCTCGGGCAATCATGTCGGCTCCACCGCCAGCCGCCACAGGCACGATGTACCGAATGGTTTTGTTGGGATAAGTTTGAGCTCGGGCCAATGTGCTGAAACCCATCGCGGCTGAAAATGCTGCGGCATCCGCCAAAAATTTTCTGCGATACAAGTCTAAAACAGGTGGCTGATGTTTTGTAGGTGTTTTCATGGGTGGCAGCCTTATAGGTGTAGCTAACTGGTTTTGAATCTTAGAATGTATTTTCAACTACAACGAGGAGACCTTCATGCCTAAAGCTTATTGGATCAGCGCCTACCGCGCCGTCAACGACGCCGACGCACTGGCTATTTACGGAAAACTTGCAGGCCCTGCCTTAGCGGCTGTGGGTGGCAAAATTTTGGCGCGCGGAATGCCCGCCGCTGTCAAAGAGCATGGCGAAATGCAACGCACCGTGATCGTGGAGTTTGAATCCGTAGAAGCGGCTCAAGCCGCTTATTTAAGTCCGGGTTACCAAGAGGCACTCAAAGCCTTGACCAACAATGCGGTTGTTCGTGACATTCGCATTATTGAAGGCGTTTAACAACCAAAGGGGAGGGTGTATGACTGCATTTATGAAGTTAGGGCGTGTTCTTGTGAAATGGAGCGCTGGGGCATTGCTGGTGACGGTAAGTTTGTTTTTTGGAGGCTTTGTGAGTGCACAAAGTTTCCCCAATAAGCCAGTGCGCATCATTGTGCCGTTTGGTACAGGCGGACCGGACTCTTTGGCGCGTTTATTAGGGGTGCAACTGACCCAGCAAATGGGCCAATCCTTCGTCATTGAAAACAAACCTGGAGCCAATGGCATTTTGGGTGCGGAAGCCCTTGCCAAGTCTGCCCCAGATGGCTACACGCTCATGATCACCTCTGCCGGTTTTGTGGCGGCCCCTAGCATGTACAAAAAGCTGCCCTACGACACTGAAAAGGACTTCACCCCCATTACCAACTTGTTGGAGAACCCTGGCGTTTTCGTAGTGGTTAACCCCAATGTGCCTGCTAAAAATTTGCAAGAGCTCGTGGACTTGGCGCGTAAACCAGACGCCAAGCTCTCTTTTGGTTCGCCAGGTGTTGGCAACAATTTGCATTTGTCGGGTGAGTTGTTCAACGACCGAGCCCGTACTCAAATTTTGCACATTCCCTACAAAGGTGCAGGTGCAGCAGTAGCCGCTGCATTGGCAGGTGAAACGCAAGTGATGTTTTCAACGCCCCCCGCGGTCATGCAACAAATCAAGTCGGGCAAATTGCGTGCTTTGGCATACAGCGATGCCAAACGTCACCCCCAATTTCCCGAAATACCCACCGTGGCAGAGGCGGGCTTAGCCAGTTACCAACATCATGGTGGTTGGTTTGGTTTGTTTGCTCCTGCATCCACACCCCCAGAGCTTGTCAACCGCTTGCATCAAGAAGTGAAGCTGGCTTTTGCAAACCCACAGTTTCGCGAGCGCTTGTTGGCACTGGGTGCAGAGCCCGTAGGCAACACGCCTGCAGAATTCAAGTCTTTTGTCAGCGCCGAAATCAAGCGCTATGCCGAAATGATCAAAATCGCCAACATTCAACCTGAGTAATTTCGCAGCATGAGCGCATCACAACTGGTTTGCTCAGGGCTCACCAAGCATTACGGCGATCAAATGGTGGTGGACCATTTGTCGTTTGAACTCCAAGCGGGTGAATGTTTGGGCGTTATTGGCCCTAATGGGGCAGGCAAAACCACCACGTTTCGCATGTGTTTGGGGCTGACTACACCTGAGTCTGGAAGCGTGGAGGTCTTTGGCCTTCACATGCCGCAAGACCTGCTGAGCATCAAAGCGCGCTTGGGTGTGGTGAGCCAGTTTGATTCGCTCGACCCCGATTTTTCTTGCGAAGAAAACCTCATGGTGTATGGCCGGTACTTTGGAATGCGCAGCGCAGACATTCGCGCACGTGTTCCTAGCTTGTTGGAGTTTGCGTCCCTCACACAAAAGGCCAAAGCCAAACCTGGAGAATTGTCTGGCGGCATGCGGCGACGTTTGAGCTTGGCCCGGGCCCTTATCAACGACCCAGCCTTGTTGTTGCTGGACGAACCCACCACCGGCCTAGACCCGCAAGCCCGCCATTTGATGTGGGAGCGGCTCCAACAACTGCTGCAACAAGGCAAGTCTATTTTGCTCACCACGCACTTTATGGATGAGGCCGAGCGCCTTTGCAATCGCTTATTGGTGATTGACCATGGTCGCAAAATTGCCGAGGGCAAGCCCCGCGACCTTATTGAAAAATTCCTTGAACCCGATGTGGTGGAGGTGTACGGTGGTTCGACTCAGCATTCGGCGCTTGACTTGGCCAATAGCCCTTTGCGTCAATTTGCCCAAAGGGTGGAAACCAGCGGTGACACCGTGTTTTTTTACACCCAATCTGCACAAGCTTTGCTGCAGGCCTTGCTGGCCTACCCAGGGGTGCGCAGCTTGCACAGGCCTGCCAATTTAGAAGACTTGTTTTTAAAACTCACAGGGCGGCAAATCCGCGAGGGGGCCTAATGCATCTGCGCTTTTGGCCCGTTTTTTTGCGCAATCTTTTGGTGTGGCGCAAGCTTCTGGTGCCCAGCTTAATTGCCAATATTGCCGAACCCTTGATGTGGCTCGTGGCCTTTGGCTATGGCATGGGGGCTCTGGTGGGGCAAGTGAGCTTTGAGGGGCAACAAGTGCCCTACATTTTGTTTTTGGCCAGTGGTTCTATTTGCATGAGCGCCATGAACGCCGCCACCTTTGAGGCGCTTTACTCCGCCTTTTCTCGCATGCATGTCCAAAAAACATGGGACGGCATCATGAACGCGCCGGTGCGCTTGGACGACGTGTTGTTGGCCGAAATGCTTTGGGCTGCCTTTAAAGCGTTTTTCACCATTACCGCCATTTTGGGTGTGATGACGCTTCTGGGCATTTGCCAAACATGGAAGCTCCTGTTGGCTTGGCCTATTTTGTTGGGCGCAGGTATGACCTTCAGTTGTATTGCTTTAATTTTTAATGCTTTGGCCAAAGGCTACGACTTTTTTACCTACTACTTCACCTTGTTCCTCACACCCATGATGTTTTTAAGCGGGGTGTTTTTTCCATTAGACACCTTGCCTGATGCGCTCAAGGTGTTTGCGTGGTGCTTGCCACTGACCCATGCGGTAGCGTTGGTGAGGCCTTTGTTTTTAGACCAATGGCCACATTGGGCCGGTCTGCATGTGGGCGTGTTGGCTTTGTATGCGGCAGTGTCTTGGAATATTGCGCTGTACCTTACCCAGCGCCGCTTTAAAAAATAAAGCAGTGATCACAACGTCAGGGCAATGGGCTAGGGTACAGCTTGTACCCAACGACTTTGCCTTGAGCATTGACTTGCGCCAGCACCATATCGCCAGACCCAATGTTTTCACCCACCAAGCCGTAAATGTTGACGTGATGAGTCACCAGAATCAAAACCTTAGGTTGTTGGGCCTTTGTTTTGTTGAGAAGCTGAGCCGCAATCCACTTTTGAAGCGCTTGGGTTTGTTGTGGCCCTTTGTGCATTTCATCAAAAAAAGACCCAAGTGCGGGCTCCACAATCGGGGTTTGAAATTGCAGCAGTTCAGCCGTCTCTTTGCAGCGGCACCATACGCTGGTGTACACATCTGCAGCCTGGACACCCTGCGCCCTTAACCAGTTGCCCGTAGCTTGTGCTTGTTGGCGGCCCTTAGCATCTAAATTTCTTTGGGTAGCGCAGTTTTGTAACGAATAGTTAGGCGGATCGCCCACACCCGGCGCCAAGGCATGCCGCATCAACAACACGTATTGAGCCGAAGACAACTTGTCTGCCAACTCCCCCGCATGTACTTGCCATACGCCGCACAAAGCCAAAAGTGGCGCTGCAAGTAGGGTCAAGATATTGCGCATAGGTACTTTTTTAATCGATCCGATTTTTTACAAATAAACCCAAACTCCAGCCCACGTACAACACGTGCTGGCCACTGCTGTAAGTACCAAACGCAGGGTGAGCCAGTGCGTGAGACCCAGACTGATGTAGGTTTTAAAGTCTACGGCGTAACAGGCCCAAAGAGCTGTAGCCATGCTCCACAACCCAATATGGGGCGGCACCAACAGGCTGGCCCATGCCAAGAGGCTCGGCGCCACACCCCAAATCAGCATGCCTGGAGAGGGGCGTTCATCGCGCATGGTGAGGCCCCAGTGAATGGCACCCAAAAAACTCAAAATAGTGGCGCTATAGGCTTGAAGCGCAAACACCACGGAGGGTTGGTGCACCACATCCACTATCTGCAACAGTGCGGTAAGTCCTACAAAAGGTATCAGACCTGAATAGCCTAGAACTCTCGCCATCAGTGGGGTGGCTTGGGGTGTTGCTTGCATAAAAAAACTTGGGGCCTGTGGGTGATCTAAGATTTGGCTATGCTGAGTCTTGTGCCAACTAAGTCAACACTTTAATTTTCAAACCCTATTTTGATATGAAATTTTCTCATGTAACAGCTTCGCTTTTGGTTTGCTGGGGTGCTGCCAGTGCTTATGCTGATGAAGACCTCTACAAGGCCGTTTGTGCAAACTGTCATTCCAAGAGTTTTGTCAACTCCCCTCAAGTGGGCGACAAGGCCAAATGGGCTCCTTTGATTGCAGAAGGACAAGTGACGCTCACAGCTCATGGCTATGTGGGCGTCAGAGCTATGCCACCCAAAGGGGGTAAGCCAGACCTCTCCATAGAAAAGTTTTCAGAGGCTGTGGTGTTCATGGTCAATAAATCAGGAGGCAATTGGAAAACACCAGACGCCAAGACGCTTGCGGCCATCAATGCTGAAATTGTCCGCCGTCAAAAAAGCATCACTAAATAAGTGCCAGCCTCTATTTTTGATGCCGACTACAAAGCGCTCGTTTTAGGCGCCAGCGGTGCCATTGGCTCGGGATTTGTTCAGGCATTTCGAGCGGATTCCCGCTGTGTGCATGTTCAAGCGGTTTCTCGGTCTGATGCCAGTGGATTCGGCAGTGGATTCGACTTGTTAGACCCTAAGTCTATTGAACAGCAAGCGCTCATGTGCAAAGCTTTAGGCCCATATCAATTCATAGTTGACGCCACAGGCGCTCTCACCATTGAGGGCATAGGCCCTGAAAAATCACTGGCGCAACTGGACTCCGTCGCCCTTATGCGCAACTTTGAAATCAATGCCATCGGCCCTGTGATGGCTCTTAGACACTTTGCGCCCTTACTCGCTTCAGGCCCTTGCATTTATGCCAAGTTGTCTGCCCGTGTGGGGAGTATTTCTGACAATCAAAAAGGTGGGTGGTATGGCTACAGAGCTTCAAAAGCAGCTCTGAACATGTTGTTACAAACCGCTGCCATTGAACTGCAAAGAAAAAATCCTCAACTACAGGTGGTGGCCCTGCAGCCAGGAACGGTTAAGTCCGCGTTGTCTAAACCGTTTGCCGGTAACGTCAGCCATTTGCTGGAGCCCCAGGATTCAGTGGCGGGTATGTTGGCCGCGCTAAAAGGGCTTAGCCCCAAGTCTGGGGCCCATTTTGTGGATTACAAAGGCGAAGGCATTGCTTGGTAAGCCAACGTTGATCGATGTTTTAGCGCTTGTTCTGAAATCAATAGCTTGGCTTCGCTTGAGAGTCTGTTGAGGTTTTTCAGCTGCATCAGCATGCGTGGATTTTTTGCCAATGCATCTGAATGCTTGTTGAGGTAATCCCAGTACAGGGTGGTGAAAGGGCAAGCTGTTTCACCTGTTGACTCGGCTGGGTTAAATTTGCAGCCCTTGCAATGGTTGCTCATTCGGTCTATGTATTTGCCACTGGCGACATAGGGTTTGCTGGCCATCAGGCCACCATCTGCAAATTGACTCATGCCTAGCGTGTTGGGTAGTTCGACCCACTCCACAGCGTCCACATAAACACCCAAGTACCACTTGTGGACTTCTTTGGGGGACACCCCCAAAAGCAAAGCGTAAAGTCCTGTCACCATTAGGCGTTGTATGTGATGCGCATAGCCGTGCATGAGCGTTTGGTGAATGGCATCGCGCAGGCAAGCCATATCTGTTTGCCCTGTCCAGTAAAAGCTGGGCAGCGGTGCATGCGCATCTGATGAATTCAAATCAAGGTAGCCAGGCATGTTCATCCAATAAATGCCCCGAACGTATTCACGCCAGCCCAAAATTTGGCGCACAAAGCCTTCGACTGCTTCAAGAGGTGCGTGTCCCTTGCTAAAAGATTCAACTGCTGCTTCTAAAACCTCTCTTGGTTTGAGCAGTTTTATATTCAGTGCACTGGCCAGATGAGAGTGGTACAGCCAAACCTCTCCCTCCCACATTGCATCTTGGTACAAGCCGAAGTTTGGCAAACGGTGCTTCACAAATTCATCTAAAACACTTAAAGCCTGTGCTCGTGTCACAGGCCATCCGAAACTGTCCAAAGAGCCTGGATGGCTTGAGAAACGCTGTTGCACCAAGCGGATCACGTCTTGCGTCACCTCATCGGGTGTAAATCGAGTGGGCTGCGGCAATGTACCTGGCCCTTTTTTGCCAAAGCTGCCGCGGTTTTCAGAGTCAAAGTTCCATTTGCCGCCTATTGGCTTTTTTCCATCCATCAAAATGCCAGTCTTGATCCGAAGCTCTCGGTAAAAAAACTCTAAGCGCAGCTGCTTTCTGCTGGCCGCATGCTTTTTGAATTCGCTCACACTGCTAAAGAAATAGGTGTCCTCACGTATTTCTAAGTCCAAGGCATGTTGTTTTGCAATTGCGCGTAAGCTTTGCAGTACTCGCCAATCCCCTGGTGCTGTCATGACCAATTTGGTCGGCCTAGTTCGCACTAGGGTTCTCTCAAGCTCCCCAGCCAAAGTGCCTACATTGCCAGGTTCATCGATGGTGCTGTAGTGAAGCTTCCATTTTTTGGCGCGCAAGTCTGCTGCGAAATGGCGCATAGCACTTAAAAAAACGGTGGTGCGCTGTTTGGCCGATGTCACATGTGTGGATTCTTCATCCACCTCGGCCATCCACACCGCATCTTGGTTTGGATCGAAATCATCAAAGGCTGAAGCGTCTAGGTTAAGCTGGTCACCCAGCACCAAAACAAGGTGACGCGTCGTTGAGGTCATGTCTACAGCCTTAGAAGTCAAAGCCAAGCTGCTGCTTGTCAGGTGGTGGTGTGGATGGCTTATTTCGTGTGTGCATGGTTTTGCGCGATGCATGTTTTTCAATGACCGCTTTTTTGCCCGCTTTGACCTCTGCGGTTTGGCGTCTTGCGTGCAGACGGTGCTTCGATTCGCGTGTTGCTGCTGCCAAATCAACCAGTGGCCGCGCGAATTCAACCCTACCCATATGCCATGGTTCAAACAGCCAAGTGTGGGGCACTTCTCGCATATACGGTAGCCAATGTTTGACAAACCGACCCTGTGGATCGTGGTCCTGCGCTTGCTTGATGGGGTTGTACACACGCGTCGTGTTGATTCCAGTGGTACCTGATTGCATTTGAAGCTGACTCCAGTGAATGCCTGGCTCGTAATCTAAAAACTGTGTGGCAAGCCATTCGCCCACGGGTCGCCAATGCAACCATAGTGGGTAGGCTGCTACTGAAACCAACATGGCCCGCATGCGAAAGTTAAGCCAGCCTGTTTCTCTCAGCATGGTCACGCAGGCATCCACCATGGGCCAGCCTGTGCGGGCGCCTTTGAGTGCTTCAAAATGCTCTTGGTTAAATTCTTGTTCACGAAGACCGTCGTATCCGCGGTGCATATTGCGCCATTCAATAGCGGGTTCGCTTTCGAGTTTTTGAATGAAATGGCAATGCCAATACAAGCGACTGACAAAAGCGCTTAAGCCCGCACGATGCCTGCTGGCTTTTGGAGGCAGTTGGGCCATGTGTGCACGTGTTTGTTGCACCACTTCACGCATGCTGATGCAACCCCATGCCAAGTAAACAGAAAGGCGTGAGCACACATCTGGCGCAGACAAGGGAGACGAAATACCACCCCGATAACCGATGCTGCGAGCGTTGAGGAAGCTTTGGAGCGTATTTGCTGCCAGCGTTCGCCCGCCGCGTTGCCTGTGTGGCGGGTTATGCCGCAAGTGTGATGGCGCTTGCATGGCAAACGGTTCACTTCTTGGCAACTGCCAAAATCTCAAGGACTCAACATTTTCAAGCGGTGAGGACATATGGTGTTCCCAAGCCGTTTGCCACTGGTCACGACTTTTGAGCCTTCTCACCACGCCAAACTGGGCAAACTCGTGCCATACAACTCCATGGGCTTGGCACCAAGCCGCCACCTTAAGGTCGCGCGAATACGTAAATCCGTTACCCGTTTCTTCGTGCGAATAAATTCCTGAAAAGGGTGCGTCTTGCCAAATTTGCGTCAGCACTTCAGGAAGTTCACCCCTGTGAATTTCAACGCATCCGCCCAGAGTGCGCAAATGGGCATCCAGCACCTGCAAGGATTCGCGAACAAATTCAAAGTGCTGAAGCGCGGCATCGGGTTGCAACCAAAGCTCAGGCTCAATAACGTAAATACAACGCACCGGCCCTTGCTTGGAGGCCTGGGCAAGTGCCGCATGATCTTGCCAACGCAAGTCGCGTTTGAACCAAACCAATGCATAACTCATGAGGTCGTGATGTTTGCTTTATTTTTGCGGCAAGCCTCTGAGCAGTACAACACCTGTTCCCAGTTTTTGGCCCAGGCTTTACGCCAAGTCATATCCCGCCCGCAAGTTTTACAGGGCTTGCTGGGCAAACTTTGTTTATTCCCTTTAAAGGATATTGTGGACTTGCTCAAACAAGTTCTCCAAGTTAAAGGGTAAGGTACAAAAAATCACGTTGATTGGTAAGCCAAGGGTTATGGTACTGAAGCTAGTTCGGCCAGAGTTACAAGGTTAACTGTGCGCGATAGTATGAAATGTGATGGTGTTAACTCTAGGTAATATCGCTAAAACCTTTCAGGATATAAGGCGCTTCGTTTGTCAATAGCCGAAAGAAAATGACACAACCACTAGCACCCTCTGGCGTTGTTTACTGGTTCAGAAACGATCTGCGCCTGCACGATAACCCCGCCTTGCAAATAGCCATCGCGTTGGCTGAGAGGTGCCACACTTGGCTGCTGCCGGTGTATGTCCATGACACCGCACTGCAACTTACCAGCCCTTGGGGCTTCGTGCGCACCAGCGGTCACCGCTTGGCCTGGACCGCGATGGCTGTGGACGATGTGTCGCAGCAGTTGGCCGGGCTGGGCAGCCAGCTGCTGCAAATCACCGGCGATCCCAGTGAGGTGTTGGCCGAACTGATGGCGCGCCTGAGCGCCAGCACATTGGTGTGCGAGGACATAGCGGCACCCTTCGAACAGGCCCACATCCTCGCCCTCAAAAAACGTGGAGTGAACGTGCAAACGGTATGGCAATCTACACTGATGGCGCCTGAGCAACTGCCCTTCGCCCCGCAGGATGTGCCTGACGAGTTTTCCAGTTTTCGACGCGCCGTTGAGCGCCACTCTTTCACCTTCGCTCAACCAGCGCCCGCCGTCACAAGCATGCCTGACCTGCCTGTGCACGCATCACCCATTGCGCTCACAACGCCGTCAACTCTTGCCATCACCTGTGCTCCGCTTAACGACCCCCGCTCCGCATTCCCTTGGTCACAACCTGCATTTCATGGAGGCGAACGAGCGGCACTTGCACATTTGGTGCACTACTGCAGCCGTGGTTTGCCGCACAGCTACAAGGCCACGCGCAATGGGCTATACGGGTCCGACTACTCTACCAAGTGGTCACCTTGGTTAGCCTCAGGTGCGCTGTCTGCTCGCCAAGCGTGGGCTGCCATTCAGGCCTTTGAGACTGAGCATGGCGCCACGGACAGCACTTATTGGATTGGTTTTGAGCTCCTGTGGCGTGACCACTTTCGCTGGCTGCACCTCAAATACGGTGCGCGCATGTATCTGCAACGCGGCTTGTCGGACGCCCCACTGCAACCACATGCCCACAATGCACGCGGCTTTGAGCGCTGGTGCATCGGCCAAACGGGCCACGCGCTTATTGACGCAGGCATGCGGGAACTCAACGCCACAGGGTATTCTTCAAACCGCTTGCGACAAAACTTAGCGAGTTTTTTAATTCATGATTTGCGCTGCGATTGGCGAGCTGGTGCCGCCTGGTTTGAATCGCAATTGATTGACTTTGACGTTTACAACAACCAAGGCAACTGGTTGTACCTGAGCGGACGCGGCACAGACCCCAGAGGGTCCAGGCGCTTCAATCCAGACAAGCAAGCTCAAGATTACGACTCGGACGGCGCTTATCGCAGGCTTTGGATGTAATCT
>CAMAXR010000024.1 GCA_945862195.1 Hylemonella gracilis | reverse complement strand
GAAGGCCATGTGGTCAATTTGGGAATTGGCATGCCCACCTTGGTGGCCAACCACATTCCAGTGGAAAAAGAAGTGCTTCTGCACAGCGAAAACGGCTTGCTTGGCATGGGGCCGGCCCCGCGACCTGGCGAGGAAGACTTTGACCTTATTAACGCCGGTAAACAGCCGGTCACCATCTTGCCCGGCGGCTCCTACTTTCACCACACCGACAGCTTTGCCATGATGCGCGGCGGCCATCTAGATATTTGCGTGTTGGGGGCGTTTCAGGTGTCGGCCACCGGCGATTTGGCCAACTGGCACACCGGTGAAAAAGACGCCATTCCCGCCGTGGGCGGCGCCATGGATTTGGCTGTGGGTGCCAAACAAACTTGGGTGATGATGGATTTGCTCACCAAACAGGGCGAGAGCAAAGTGGTGCAAGCCTGCACCTACCCCCTAACCGGCATTGCTTGCGTCAAGCGGATTTACTCTGACTTGTGCACGCTGGAATGCACCCCCCAAGGCCTGCGCCTGATTGATACGGTGGAAGGTTTAAGCCGCGCAGAGCTTGAAAAGCTTATCGGCCTGCCGCTCCACTAAAACTATCTATTACAAACACCCCACTTCCTCCTCCCTTCCTTTTAGGAGCTTTCATGTCGAACCCTCAAGCATTTATTTGCGATGCTATTCGCACGCCTTTTGGGCGCTACGGCGGCGTGCTCTCCAGTGTGCGTGCCGATGACTTGGGCGCAGTACCCTTGGTCGCACTGATGGCCCGCAATCCGCAAGTGGATTGGCAAGCCCTGACCGATGTGATTTACGGCAATGTCAACCAAGCTGGTGAAGACAACCGCAACGTGGGCCGTATGGCCTTGTTGCTCTCTGGCTTGCCGCCAGAGGTGAGCGCCAATACCGTCAACCGCCTGTGCGGTTCAGGCCTGGATGCTTTGGGCTCGGCGGCACGTGCCATCAAGTCGGGCGAGGCCAACTTCATGATTGCGGGCGGCGTGGAGAGCATGAGCCGCGCGCCCTTTGTGATGGGCAAGGCCGAAACCGCCTTTAGCCGTCAGGCCGAAATTTTTGACACCACCATCGGTTGGCGCTTCATCAACAAGCTCATGCACCAAAAGTACGGCACCCACTCTATGCCCGAAACCGCTGAAAACGTGGCCGACGACTACAAGGTGAGCCGCGAAGACCAAGACAAAATGGCCCTAGCTTCCCAGCTCAAGGCCGTGGCGGCGCAACAGTCGGGTTACTTTGACAGCGAAATCACCCCCGTAACCATTCCGCAAAAAAAGGGAGATGCTTTGGTGGTGCGCAAAGACGAGCACCCGCGTGAGACTTCTTTGGAAACCTTGGCCAAGCTCAAGCCCATTGTTCGGCCCGACGGCACCATCACGGCGGGCAATGCCTCGGGTGTCAACGACGGTGCTTGTGCCTTGCTGCTGGCCACCGAAGCCATGGCCAAACAACAGGGGCTGACCCCTCGCGCCCGTGTGGTGGGCATGGCCACTGCGGGTGTGGCCCCGCGCATCATGGGCATAGGCCCCGCGCCTGCGACCCAAAAAGTATTGGCTCTTACGGGCCTGACCATGGACCAAATGGACGTGATTGAGCTGAACGAAGCCTTTGCCGCCCAAGGCTTGGCGGTGCTGCGCCTGTTGGGCGTGCGCGACGATGACCCACGCGTCAACCCCAATGGCGGCGCTATTGCTTTAGGTCACCCGTTGGGGGCTTCGGGCGCGCGTTTGGCCACCACGGCGGTGAACCAGCTGCACAAGTCTGGCGGTCGCTACGCCTTGTGCACCATGTGCATTGGCGTGGGTCAGGGTATTGCGGTGGTTCTAGAGCGCGTTTAAGTCAGTGAACGATCAATATCTTTATTTTTTTAAAACACAGGAGACAGAGTCATGAGTCAAAAATTAGGTTGGATTGGGTTAGGTCGTATGGGCGAAGCCATGGTGACCAAGCTTCTTAAAGCTGGGCATAACGTGCACGTATGGAATCGCACGGCCTCTAAAGCAGCGCACTTGGCTGAGTACGGCGCCAAAATTGAAGCTCACAAAATCGACCTGGCCAGCTGCGACGTGGTGTTCACCATGGTGTCCACCACCGACGACCTTAAAGAAGTGCTGTTTGGTACCGGTGGCTTGGTCACCGGCTCAGCCAAACCCCAAGTGGTGGTGGACAGTTCTTCTATTTCGCAAGAAGGTTCTGCCGAAATTCGTGCCCAGCTCGAGGGCATGGGCATTGCCTACTTGTGTACGCCCGTGTCAGGTAACGCCAAAGTGGCCAAAGCCGGAAAATTGCTGGTGGTGGCCTCAGGCCCCAAAAAGCTTTACGAAATGGTGGAGCCCTACTTGCAAGCCATGTCGCGCAAGGTCATGTGGGTCGGCGAGGGCGAACTGGCCCGCATCTGGAAAATTGCCCACAACACCATGTTCGGGGTGGTTATTCAAAACCTTTGCGAAATCACTGTGTTAGCCGAAAAAGCCGGCATTCCGCGCCATGTGTTTTTAGAAAGCATCAACGACTCGGTGTTGGGCTCCATGTACACCCGCTACAAAACCCCGATGCTCAGCAACTTGACGTTTGACCAAGTCACCTTTACCCCTCAATTGCTGCTGAAAGACATGGATTTGGGTATGGGCGCTGCAAAAGCTTACGGCGTACCCATGCCCGCAGCAGCTGCTACCCGTGAGTCGGTGGCCCGTATGGTGGGGCATGGCCATGACCACATTGACTTTGCGGTGTTACTGGCCGAGACTGCACGCGACGCCGGTTTGGAACTAAAGTCTGAAAACGTCACCATCAGTGACGGATTGACGTAAAAACCAAACCAAAACCCATCACCTAAAGAGGAGACTGAGATGAAAACGATTCGTTTGTTAACTAAAGCAGTAACTGTGGCCGTTGCATTGGGCGCCAGTTTGGGTATGTCTTGCGCCATGGCGCAGGCCTACCCTAATAAGCCTATTAAGTTTGTGGTGCCTTTTAGTGCAGGCAGCGCCACCGACATCGTGGCCCGCACTGTGGCAGAGGCCATGGGCAAAACTATGGGTCAAACCATCTTGATCGAGAACAAATTGGGCGCAGGCGGCACCATTGCGGCGGCCCAAGTGGCCAAGAGCGACCCCGATGGCTACACCATCTTGGTGCACTCCTCGGGCCATGCCCTTAACCCGTCCATCTACCCCAACTTGGGATATGACACCCTCAAAGACCTCACGGGGGTGACCGCTTTGGCGGCTATTCCTAACGTGTTGGTGGTCAACCCCGCCAAAGGCTGGAAGACCCAGGCCGATTTGATTGCCGCAGTCAAGGCCAAGCCGGACCAGTTCAACTACGCGTCGGCTGGAGTAGGCAGCGGCACCCACATGAATGCCGAAATTTTCCGCATTCAAGCGGGCATTGATGCCCTGCATGTGCCCTACAAAGGCACACCCGACGCCATGACCAATGTCATCGGCGGCTCCAACGACTGGTTTTTTGCCCCATTGGCTTCAGCCTTGCCACTCATTAGAGATGGCAAATTGCAAGCCTTGTCGGTCAGCACCAAGCAGCGTGCCTCTACCCTGCCCCAAGTGCCCACCAGCATTGAGGCGGGTCTTCCTGGCTCAGACTACACCTTGTGGATCGGCATGATCGCGCCAAGCGCCACGCCCCAGCCGATCTTGCGAAAGTTGTACGAAGAGGCTTCTAAGGCGTTGAACAACCCCGAAATCAAAGAGCGCATGGCCAAGCTGGGTGCTGACCCCATGCCCATGAGCTCTGATGCATTCAATGCGTATATCAAGAGCGAAATTGAGGTAGCCGCCCGCATTGTGAAGGCGGCCAACCTGAAGGCTCAGTAAACCTAAGGGCACCTTGATAGGCAAGCAATGAAAACCCATTTCATTGGCATCGGCAAAATGGGCTTGCCCATGGCCCAACATCTGGCAGCGGCTGGCCATGACCTCACGGTCAGCGACTTGGATGTGAACCGCTGCAAACAAGCCAAAGCCCAAGGGCTCAAGGTGGTGTTGGACGGTGAAAAGGCCATGAGCACGGTGGCGGTGGTGTTTTCTTCCTTGCCCAACGATGCGGCTTTGTTGTCGGTGGCCGAGCGGGTGGCGCGGCAT
Organism: Hylemonella gracilis; assembly: GCA_945862195.1. Taxonomy (GTDB): domain Bacteria; phylum Pseudomonadota; class Gammaproteobacteria; order Burkholderiales; family Burkholderiaceae_C; genus Hylemonella; species Hylemonella gracilis_C. Next base: position 14,898 of record CAMAXR010000024.1, on the reverse strand, counting down.
GTGCACTCGGGTTGTATTTGGGTGGACACCAGCACCGTTTCTATGCACGCCTCGGCCGAAGCGGCTGTGCGCGTGCAGGCTGTGGGGGTGGAATATCTGCGCTGCACCGTGTCGGGCAACAACCATATGGCCGAAGCAGCGCAATTGACCATGATGGCCTCTGGCCAACGCTTGGTGTTTGACGAGGTGCAGCCCCTATTGAAGTGCTTTGGCCCCCACATTTTTTATTTGGGTGAGGCAGAACAGGCCCGTTTGATGAAGTTGGTGGTCAACCTCATGATTGCGCAAACCAGCGCCATGCTGGCAGAGGGCCTGACGCTCGGGCAAAAAGGCGGCTTGCAATGGCGCGACATGTGGCAGGTGCTGACAGCCAGTGCGGTGGCCTCGCCCATACTCAAGGCCAAAGCTCAGCAGTTGGTCGAGCACGACTACACCCCAACCTTCACCTGCGAGCAGATGCTCAAAGATTTGCAACTCATCATGGCCGCAGGCACGGCTTTTCAAGCGCCTTTGAACCAAACCGCTCAAACCTACCAGCTCATGCTGGCCGCCATGGCCCAAGGCCATGCCGAGCAAGACTATGCGTCCATCATTCGTGCGGTGCAGCACAGCGCTGGCGTGAGCTGACATTATTTTTTGGAGACCTACATGGTGCATGCGTCCTCGCCTTTAGCCAGGACTTTTGTCTATACCGCTCAACCCGCACGTGTGGTGTTTGGGGCTGGAAGCCTTTCGCGTTTGGCTGAAGAAATTGACTTGCTCGGTGCCCGCCGCGCCTTGGTGTTGTCCACCCCCGAGCAACGCAGCTCGGCAGAAATGGTGGCCGAACTTTTAGGCGCGCGTGCCGCTGGCGTGTTTGACCGTGCGGTCATGCACGTGCCCATTGAAACCGCTCGCGAGGCCCGAGAAATAGCCCGCCAACTGGGGGCAGACTGCGCCGTAGCCATTGGGGGCGGGTCCACGACCGGCTTGGGTAAGGCCATTGCGCTGCATTCTGGCTTGCCCATTGTGGCCATCCCCACCACTTATGCGGGCTCTGAAATGACGCCCATTTACGGCATCACCGAGACCGGTTTAAAGAAAACGGGACGCGACCTTAAAGTGCTGCCCCGAAGCGTGATTTACGACCCCGAACTCAGCATGGGTTTGCCCGTGGGCATGAGCGTGACCAGCGGTATCAATGCCATTGCCCACGCTGCAGAGGGCTTGTACGCCGAAGACCACAACCCCATCATGGACCTGATTGCAGAAGAGGGCATTGCCGCTTTAGGTCGGGCATTGCCGGCTATTTGCCGCCAAGCCTCTGACCCGCAAGCCCGAAGCGATGCGCTTTATGGCGCGTGGTTGTGTGGCACGGTGTTGGGGCATGTGGGCATGGCCTTGCACCACAAGCTCTGCCACACCTTGGGCGGAAGCTTTAATTTGCCCCACGCAGAAACCCACACCATCGTGTTGCCCCACGCCTTGGCTTACAACGCGGCCTTTGCGCCTGAGGCCATGCACAAAATTGCCCGCGCGCTCAATGGTGCGGTGATCCCAAATGCTTCTAAGGCCCCCACCGCGGCTCAAGCGGTGTTCAAGCTTGCTCAAAGCCTTGGTGCGCCGGTAGCGCTGCGTGATTTGGGGGTCAAGGCCGAAGACCTCGACAAAGCCTGTGAAATTGCCTTGCAAAACCAATACCCCAATCCCCGCCCCCTCCAAAAGGCGGCCTTAAGGCAGTTGCTGCAAGACGCTTTTGAGGGTAATTGCCCAGAACATTGAGGCTCTAAAAGGTTGTAAACCGTTCTTTTCGTCACCATAATATTTGCCTTATGGCTGATTTAGACACTGGAAAGACTGAAAACCCCAAAGCTGCAGTGGCAGAGGAGCCCTCAGACACGCCTAAGTTTGCGCAGATTCCAGGAGTCGATGAGCGCCGTAAAACGCCGCGCAAGGCGTTTTTTGTGATGGGGCAAATTGCAATCCCACAGCGGGGCGGCATGGCAGTGCGTTACCTAGACATCAGCACCGGTGGCGTGGGCTTGGTGTCTGACCTGAACATTCCTGCCAGAACCCGCGTGCACTTGAAGTTCACCATCATGATGGCAGACAGCAGCTTGTACCCGTTTGTGGTGCAAGCCGAGGTGGCGCACTCCACATTCAGCAGCCAGCGGAGAGGCTTTGTGATCGGCTTGATCTTTCTCAACCCCACGGATGAATTGCTCATGACGATCAAGCAGTACATCGCGTCATAAGTTCACGGCAACTTAAATTCAGAGCCCTACCGCTTGGCGCAAGATGCTGGAAGCTTCTTGAGTACCGTCTCCGCGCCACGCCACAATTTGGTCGGGGCGTATCAAAGCCATGGGTGCTTGATACAGCGCTGGTAATTCGGCCCCCGCCTGATGCACCACCTTCAAATCCAAGCCTAACGCAGCTGCTGCAGTTTCAAACGGCTGCGCACTAAGCGCTTGGGGTTCGCCCAGCACCAGCAGGGTCCATTCAAAGTTGAAGTGGTCGTACAGCGATGTGCCGTCGGGCAACCAAGCGTGCGGCGGACGGCCCCCTGGGCATGCGCTGGGAATGTACACATTGGGCTCATCTGCAGGCGGGCTGGTACCGTCTGTGACGATGATGGGTGAGCCGTCATAGCGGCCGCCAAAGGTAATGCCCGGAATATTAAATTCACGCCGCACATGGCCGTTTAGGTATTCGTCGGCTAATGCGCGTGCTGCAACGCCTTCGGGGGTGTCATCTTCGAGGTGAGGGTCGGCGTCAAACAAACCCACCGAGTCGGCCAAACGCCGTGCATAGCCGGTGTTGCGGGTGGCCAGCAATTTGCGCTCATAGGCGTAGGTGTCGAGCAGGCTTGCAGGCGCTGCACCGCGCAACACGTGGGCCAGTTTCCAGCCCAGGTTCACGGCGTCTTCCACCGCGGTGTTGTAGCCCAAGCCGCCGGTTGGGGTGAACAAGTGGGCGGCGTCGCCCCCCAAAAACACGCGGCCTTCCTGAAAGCGTTGCGCCACCAGCGCATGGCCGGCCGTCCAAGTGGCCATAGACAAAATCTCTATTGCCATGTCGTGCCCCGTGGCATCGCGGTAGGACTTGCCGTAGGCTTGGTTGAACCAATACCTGGCGTCTGCTTCGGTCAAGGCCTCGGTGGCTTCGTCGTCTTTCATTTGAATGTGAAAGGCCATTTCGCCCTGACCATCCACCGACATGATGAAGGCGCGCAACTGCGGGTTGACCACCACATACATCCAAGCTCGATCGTTGGGGTTGTACTTATAAAAGTCGGGCGCGCGCAGGTACACCGCCAGCATGCGCCCGCCCATAAAGTTGCGTTTGAAGCCGGTGGCGCCTTCCCAGCTGATGCCCAACTGAGCGCGCACCATACTGCGCGCGCCATCAGCGCCCACCATATAGGCCGCCCGTACGTGTACGGCTTGTTCCTCAGTCCCGCCGACGGGTTGCACTGTGGCTTCAATGCCGTGGCTCGTGTCCTGGAACGACTGCAGTTGCCAGCCGTAACGCAAGTCAATGCAGGGCCAACTTTGGGCGTGTTCACGCAGCACCACCTCTACAAATTTTTGAGACACACGGTGCGGCAGCTCGGCTGCGCTCCAAGAGCCCGACATATGCTTGATGGCTTCGGGCGCGGCGCCGGCGGTGGGCAGGCGCAAACGCGCCAGCTCTATGCCCGCAAAGCGCGTGAGATAGGCAATGTCAGTGGGATGGTCGGCAGGCAAACCCTGAGTCCGCACCTCTTGCGCAAAACCGTGGCGCCGGTAGTGCTCCATGGTGCGGGCCTGTGTGGCATTGGCTTGCGGGTTGAAGGCGGTGCCGGGTTTGCTGTCCACAATCAGGCAGCGGATGCCGCGGCGGCCGAGCTCGTTGGCCAGCATGAGGCCGCAGGGCCCGCCGCCGGCCACCAGAACTTCAGTTTCTAAAGTGTTGGATGTGTTTGCTTGCATCCACGCAGTCTAAGCCGAACCCGTCGGCTTGGACGGCTCAGGATAAGACCTGCTTGACATGCTCCACCGTAAAGGGCAAGTTGCGCAAGCGACGCCCTGTAGCGTCGGCAAATGCATTGGCAATAGCAGCCACTGCGGGGCCTTGCGAACCCTCGCCAGCGCCCAGTGGGCGCTCGTCTGGGCGGTTGATCAGCTCTACATGAACCGCAGGCACATCGCTAAAACGCATGATGGGGTAATCGGCCCAGTTGCGCACCAAATTGCGTTGTGTGCTGTGGCGCATGGACTCCATGAGTGTCCAACTGGCAGACTGAATAATGCCGCCTTCAACTTGGTTGACCAAGCCGTCAGGGTTGATCACCAAGCCCGCATCGTTGGCCGACCACGCATGCGTGACACGCACCACGCCCGACCGAGTGTCCACCTCCACATCGGCCACTACGGCGGTGTAAATGGCCAGGTTTTTGTATTTGGAAAAACCCATGCCTCGGCCTTTAAGAACCCCCGTAAGTCGGGCTGGCGGCTTGGCGACACCGGGTCTCCACTTGGCCATGGCGGCGGTACGTTCAATCACTTCACGGGCACGCGGATCCACCATGTGGTTGAGGCGGAAGGTCAGCGGGTCAATGCCGGCCGTGGCGGCCAGTTCGTCCATAAAAGATTCAATGGCAAACACATTGGCATAGGCGCCCAGCGTTCTTAAAGCTGAGGTGCGAATGGGCATGTGCTTCAGCAAATGGTTGGTCACCTTTTGCTGAGGAAACACATACAAGGGCAGAGCGTTGCGGTCGCTGCCGCCAGAAGGCTGAGGGATGTTGCGTGAGGGGCCTGCTGGTAAGGGGTTTTCAATGTGCCAAGCACCCAGCAAGTTCACGCCATCGGGGTCGTTAGGGCGGGTGCTGTGCGCGTAGCTCCAAAGCTCATGGCTCCAGTCCACCACCTTGCCCTGCGCGTCTAAAGAGGCGTTGAGTTTCATGGACATGGGCGAGCCTAAGGGCTCCCAAGCAAATTCGTCTTCCCGCGACCACTGCAGTTTGACGGGTTTTCCACCTGCCGCGCGCGCCACCAAGGCCGCGTCCATGGCCACGTCGTCTGCGCCGTTGTGGCCATAGCAACCCGAGCCTTCTTTGTGAATCACGGTCACGTTTGCAAGCGGCATGCGAAAACCTTTGGCAAGGTCGCCCCGCAGTGGGTAAACGCCCTGGGTGTGGCTCCACACCACCAACTTGCCGTCGGCCCATTGCGCCACAGCGCATGAAGGCCCAAGGGAGGCGTGCGACTGGTAGGGCTTGGTGTACTCGGCCTGCAGCTGCTTGACGCCGCGCGACGCAGCTGCGGCATCGGTTTTGTTGCTCACCACACTGTCCGCAGTATCTTGCTGCTTCATGTGGGCAAACAATGCTGGGCCAGAGGGGGGCAGGTCGCCGGGCTCTTGCCAACGCGCATTGGCCGCCAGGGCGCGTGCCGCTGCAATGGCTTGTTCTTCACGCACAGCCGCCACACCTAAAAAGTGGCCATCGCGCACCACGGCTTGCACGCCGGGCATGGCACGCACTGTGGCCAAGTCCACGCTGATGAGTTTGGCGCGCGGTGCAGGCGGGCGCACCACACGGCCATACAACATGTCGGGCAAGCGCATGTCTTGCACATAAGCTTCGGCACCGGTGACTTTGCCGGGAATATCGCGCCGTGGCAGGCTGCTGCCAATCAGCTTGTGTTGGCTGCTGGGCTTAGGAGCCACTTTGGCCGAGACCTCGCGCTGCAATGAAGGGGCGTTGGTCAGGCTCCAGTAGCTGGTGCGCTGCACGCCGTCTGCGGTGAAGATGTTGCCGTCCCGCACCGTCAGGCTGTAGGCTTGGGTTTGCAATTGCAGTGCGGCAGCTTCCAGCAACAGGCTGCGGGCCTCTGCACAGGCAAAGCGCAAAGCCGTGCCACTGTCTTGAATCGACAAGCTGCCTGCGGTCATGCCTTCGTTGGGGGTAACGCCGGTATGCCCAGAAATCACCACCAAACGCTGCACGCCCACGTCCAGCTCATCGGCCACGATTTGGCTCAGTGCCGTCAAAATGCCTTGGCCAATTTCAACCTTGCCGGTGCACATGGTGACGGTGCCATTGGGGTTGATGCGTAACCAGCCATCCAGCATGCGGTTGTTGTTGAGGGCGCCAGGCAGCACAGGCCTAGCAGGCGCTTGGGCCATGCCCGGCAGCACGGGCATCAAGCTGAACGCCACGGTGAGCGACGACGACTGCAAAAACGTGCGGCGGCTCAAGCCGTTATGGGTTTTGTTGGGGGTAGAGGTGCTCATGCCATCTCCTTTGCTGCGCGCTGCACGGCACGCACAATGCGGTTGTGGGTGCCGCAGCGGCACAAATTGGCGGCCAGCGCTTCTTTGATTTGGGCTTCGCTGGGGTTGCGAGTTTTATCCAGCAGCGCTTTGGCTGACATGATCATGCCGGGAATGCAATAGCCGCACTGAACGGCTTGTTCGTCAATAAACGCCTTTTGCAGGGCATGAAGTTTTTGAGTGTTGCCCAAACCTTCTAGAGTAGTGATAGAGCGCTGCTCTGCGCCGGATGCGGGAAAGTTGCATGAGCGAACGGGCTGGCCATCGAGCAGCACGGTGCAGGCGCCGCACTGGGCCACGCCGCAGCCGTATTTGGGGCTGTTGATGCCCAAATCGTTGCGCAGTACGTAAAGCAAGGGGGTGTCAGGGGCGGCCGGGCTAGAGTGGCGGGCGCCATTGACGGTGAGCGACACAGTCATGAAGTTTCTCCATTTGTAGTGGTTTGAGTTCAGACTATTCTTTTTCATTAGGGTCGTCAATTCAGGGTTTGTGCTGAGGCTTGTCCTATGGCTAGACAATTTATTTGTCTGTGTCGACGCAGCCCCGGCGGTAAAGCCTCCTTATTTCTGCTTAAATTCGCCCCAATTCAATTCACAAACATACATAACGAAGGAGCAGCTCTTGCGTAATCTCAATCAGCACACCATCACACAGGCAGTGATCGAGCGTTTTTCCAACACACCCGACCCTCGTTTAAAAGAAATTTTGAACAGCTTGGTCAAGCACCTGCATGACTTTGCCCGTGATGTAAAGCTGACCGAAGAAGAATGGTTGAACGGCATCAACTACCTTACGGCCACGGGACAAATGTGTGACGCAAAGCGCCAAGAGTTCATTTTGCTCAGCGACTGTTTGGGCTTGTCCATGCTCACTGTGGCCATGAACAACGACAAACCTCAGGGTTGCACCGAGCCCACCGTGTTCGGCCCTTTCTTTTTAGAAGAAGCGCCCCAATTCAATTTGGGTGATGACGTGGCCAATGGCGCTATCGGCAAGCCCTGTTTTGTAAAGGGCAACATCAAAAGTCTTGACGGCACCCCCATCCCTAACGCGCTCATCAATGTGTGGCAGGCCGATGCCGATGGCAATTACGATGTGCAGTATGCGCATTTGGCGCACCCTCAAGCGCGCGGCATTTTGCACTCCGACGCCCAAGGCAAGTACTACTTCAAAACCATTTTGGCTGAGGCATATCCCATCCCCAGCGACGGCCCTGTTGGCCAAATGTTGCGCGCCACCAAAAACCACCCTTGGCGCCCCGCCCACCTGCACTTTATGGTGGAAGCCCCGGGTCATGAACGCCTGATTACCCACGTGTTCCGCGACCACGACCAATATTTGGATTCCGATGTGGTGTTTGGTGTGCGTTCCACCCTGATTGCCGATTGGACCGAGCAAGACGACGGCACCTACCTGCTGGAATACGACTTTGTGCTCAACCCCACTGCGGCCAAAGCCTAAGCCTAAGCCGGATCCGCTATGTTGTTCAGCTTCATCCTGATAGACAAGCCCGACCACCAAGAACTGCGCCAGCGCATGAGGCCTGAACACAAGGCCTATTTGGGCCAAGTGGCAGACCGTATTGCTTTTGCCGGCCCCTTGACCCACGACGACGGCGTGAGCATGTTGGGCAGTTTGCTGGTGATTGACTTTGACTCGAGACAAGCCGCCCACCAGTGGTTGGCACAAGAGCCCTTTACCCTTGCGGGCTTGTACGCCAGTACCACCGTGCATGCTTTTTCAAACCTATGGCCTCAAAAGGCCGGATTTCCCCCGGAGAACTGAATGAACCCCAATTTGCAAGATGAACTGTTGATTCGCCAAATGGTCGAGCGCTGGGCGGTGTGGCGCGATGCTGGTCACTGGGACAAATTTGCCACTGTGTGGCACCCCGATGGGGTGATGATGGCCACTTGGTTTCAGGGTCCGTTTGCAGAATTTATTCGGGTGACCCAAGAAGGCTGGGCCAAAGGCGTGAGCATCCTGCACTTTTTGGGAGGCTCCGCCATTGAGGTGGCGGGCGACCGCGCCATTGCCCAAACCAAAATGACCATTTCCCAGCGCGGTATGGTGGACGGCATAGACGGCCCCGTGATGTGCGACGTGGTGTGTACCGGCCGTTTTTACGACTTTGTAACCCGCCACAACGGCGAGTGGAAGCTCTTGCACCGCCAGCCCATTTATGAAAAAGACCGTATTGACCCGCTGGATTCCACCGCCGAGCTCAAACTCGATGCGGCTGCCCTGGCAACTTTTCCTGAAGGCTACCGCCACTTGGCTTACATCCAGACCCATATTGGCTACACCGTCAAGATGGACATGCCCATGCTCAAAGGCCCTGTGGTGGACGAGCTTTACCAACGCGGCGCCCGCTGGTTGGCTGGTGGCGTCCTAGAGCGCTGAACACAATCTACCCACATACAGCATTCACCTGCGTCATTCACCCTCGTCTTTCACTTTTGCCTCAACCCTTTAGGAATTCGACTTATGCATCAGAAAATTTCTCAAAAAGCAGTTACCAGCCCCCTGGAGTCAGCCCAGCGCCGCACGTGGTTGCAGCACGCTGCAGCTTGGGGGGTAGCAGGTGGTTCATTGCTGGTCTCTGGCCTGTCTTGGGCCCAAAGTTTTCCTTCTAAAGCGCTGCGCGTGATCGTGCCGCAACCCCCCGGGGGCGGCTTTGACACGGTGGCACGTCTGCTGGCCGACAGGTTGAGCAAACAAATGGGCCAAAGCGTGGTGGTAGAAAACCGCCCAGGATCGGGTACTTTGGTGGGCACCGATGCGGCAGCCAAGGCTGCGCCTGACGGTTACACCCTCCTTATGGGTTCGGTGTCCAACATCGTCCTCAATATGGGCTTGTACAAAAACCTGCCCTATGACAGCTTGCGAGACTTTGAGCCCGTGGGTTTGGCGGTGAGCTACAGCTACACCTTGGTGGGTCGCAAAGACTTGCCTTTTAACAGCCTGAAAGACGTGGTGGCCTTTGCCAAGGCCAACCCAGACAAGCTCACCTACGCCTCCGGTGGCAACGGTTCGGGCCAACACGTTTTGGCTGCGGTGCTGTGGCAAGTGGCTGGCGTCAAGCTGGTTCACGTGCCTTACAAGGGTGCGCAGGCGGCTTACCAAGACTTGCTGGGCGGCCGAGTGGATTTGTTTTTTGACTTGTCTTCCACCGCGCGTGCTCAAGTGGACGCAGGCACTGTGAAGGCCTTGGCTGTTTCGGGTGCAGAGCGCAACCCTATGCACCCCGATGTGCCCACCGTCACCGAAACCGGTGTGGCCGCTTTGGAGTTGGAATCTTGGTTTGGCTACTTTGCTTCCAGCAAAACCCCGCCAGATGTGCTGGATAAACTGCGTTCGGAATTGGCCAAAGTGCTGGCGCAGCCAGATTTGGCAGAAGCCTTCCGCAAAGGCGGTGGCAAGCCCATGAACCTGACGGTAGCCCAAACCCGTGCCATGGTGCAGCGCGATGTGCAGCGTTGGACCCGACTGATTCGCGAGGCCGATGTTCAGGCCGAATAATTTCGGGTGTTTTAGTTTTGTTTGTTTGACTTTTATTTGAGAGAGTTTTTTATGACCATTGATCAATCTGCACTGGACCAACTATTTTTCAACGCCCGCACGGCCAACGGCTTTTTGGACAAGCCTGTCTCGCTGGACTTGTTGAAAGAGGTTTACAACATCGCCAAGATGGGTGCCACTTCCATGAACACCCAGCCCACCCGCTATGTGTTTTTGACGACGGCAGCGGCCAAAGAGCGCCTGTTGCCCGCCCTGAATCCTGGCAACGTGGACAAAACCAAAACCGCCCCCGTGACCGTGATCGTGGCCAACGACACCCAGTTTTTTGAGCACATGCCCAAAATTTGGCACCGCGAAGGCGCTAAAGAAATGTTTGAAGGCAACGCCACCTTGGCCGCAGGTACTGCGACCCGCAACGGCACCTTGGGCGGCGCGTATTTCATGATTGCCGCTCGCGCGGTAGGTTTGGACTGCGGCCCCATGAGCGGCGTGGATTTGGCCAAGGTCAATGCAGAATTTTTCCCTGATGGTCGTTGGCAAGCCAACTTCCTGATCAACCTGGGTTATGGCGACAACACCAAGTTGTTTGACCGCAACCCCCGTTTGAGTTTTGAGCAGGCCAGCCTTGTTCTTTAAGACGCTCTATTGAACCTTCCTTTTATTGCGGACCCCTGGTTCTATGTGGTCACGGCTCCGGCCGTGCTCTTGCTAGGGGTCAGTAAAAGCGGTTTTGGCGTCGGTTTTGGCTCCCTGGTGGTGCCTATCATGGCCCTGACCGTCACGGTTCCGCAGGCGGCGGCCATTTTGATGCCGGTGCTCTTGCTGACCGACATCATGGGCCTGGCCGCTCTGCGCAAGGAGTTTGACCGCAAGCTGGTCACTTTTTTGCTGCCCTTTGGCATTTTGGGCAGTGTGGTGGGCGCCTTGTCGTTCAAGGCGCTTGAGGTGCAGTGGGTGTCGGGCATTGTGGGTGCTGTGACGCTGATATTTTTGGCCCAGCGCTTGCTGTTTCCGCCCAAAGCCGATGCGCTGCCACCGCCGCGCTGGGTGGGTGCGTTGTTAACCACGGTGTCTGGCTTCACCAGCTTTGTGGCGCATGCGGGGGCACCCCCCATCAACGCTTACGTGATTCCGCTCAAGCTCAAACCCGTGGTGTTTGCAGCCAGCATGTCGGTGTTTTTCTTTTTTATCAACCTGTTCAAGTGGGTGCCCTATGCATGGCTGGGTTTGTTGACCCCGCAAAACATGGTCACCTCGCTGGTGTTTTTGCCTTTGGTGCCCGTTGGCGTATGGGTGGGTGTGCGGCTGGCGCGCCGCATCAAACCCGACCTGTTTTACAAGCTGGTGTACGCCGGCATGTTTTTAACCGGCTGCAAGCTGATGTGGGACGCGCTGCACTGAGCCCAAAGGCGACGGTAATCGTCCCCTAGAACCAAACCCCAAGGGCTCAGTCCACTTTGGCGCCGGTTTCCTTGACCACTCTGGCCCATTTGATGAGCTCTTGTTGCAAAAAGTCTTGGGCTTCTTTGGTGCTGCCTCCCATCACCTCAAAGCCTGTGGCCGCCAGCTTGGCTTGAAAGTCGGGTTGGCGCTGAATGGCGGCCACCTCGCGCTGGATGCGCTGCACAATGGCTTCAGGTGTTTTGGCAGGTGCAAACACGCCCACCCAGGTGTAGTCTTCAAAACCTGCAAACCCAGACTCGGCCACGGTGGGTACATCCCCAATGGCTGCAACGCGTTTGTTGCTGGTCACGGCCAAGCCTTTGACCTTGCCTGCTTTAACCAGTTCCACCGCAGCGGGTAGGGCCACACTGGCGAGCTCAATCTGGCCCGCCATGGCTGCATTGAGAGCAGGCCCCGCCCCTTGAAACGGTACGTGGGTGACATTGACCTTGCCCAGCACCTTGAACAGATATTCCGCGCTCAGTTGTGGGGTGGTGCCTGCACCGGCTGAGCCATAGTTGTATTTGCCGCTTTGCGCTTCGGCCATCACCTCTTTGAGGTTGCGTGCTTTAAGTGTGGGGCTAGCCACAATCAGGTTGGGGCTGCTGGCCACCAGTGTGGAGATGAGCAAGTCTTTTTCGGGGTCGAAAGGCAAATTGCGTGACATCGCCGGGTTGACGGCGTAGGAGCTGGTGTTGATCAGCAGCGTGTAGCCGTCAGGGTCGGCCTTGGCCACAATGCCCGAGGCAATGCTGCCCCCCGCACCGCCACGGTTTTCTACCACCACGTTTTGCCCCAGTGCCTCCCCGAGTTTTTGGCCCAAGATGCGACCAATGATGTCGGCAGGGCCGCCGGGCGCAAAAGCCACTACAAATTTGACGGGCTTGGTGGGCCAAGTTTGGGTTTGGGCCCAGCTGACCCCGGGCAAGCACAGGGCGGTCAAAGACAGCAGTGACCAAATGAAAGCTTGAATCAATTTCATTAAATATTCTCCAAAACATAACGGGCCATGGCTTCGCGGGTGCAAATCCACACGTCGGGGGCGGCCTTCACCAAGGCCATGATGTCGTTGTACACCCAAGCACCCGAGGCGCGACCCATCACATGCGTGTGGGCGGTCACGTCGAGCATGATGGGGCCCTGCTCGCGTTCGCGCAAAGCTGCAAAGGTGTCTTTAAAGCTGTCGAGCATGTGGCGCGGGGCATGACCATAGCGGATGCAAGTGGGCAGGTCGTTCACGTCCATGGTAAGGGGAATGGCCACAATGCGCTGGCCTGAAAAGTCCATCACATAGGGGCGGTCGTCGTCGTTCACATCGCCGTGGTGGATGTAGCCGGCTTCAGCCAACAGCTGAGGGCTCAGGGCGCTGCCGGTGCCACGCGGGCTGATCCAGCCTAGGGGTGTGGTGCCGCTGGCTTGACTCAAGATCTGGTGGTTGCGCTGGAGGTTGGCACGTTCTGCGGCTTCGTCAAAGTACACCGGAATCACGTCCATGCCCCAAGAGTGGTTCACGATTTCGTGGCCCAAATCGGCAATTCGTTTGACGGTGGGGGCATCGCGTTCTGCCAGCACGCCGTTGACCATCACGCTGGTTTTGACGGCGTGTTGCTCTGCAATGGCCAGCAAACGGTGGATGCCGCGCACCTGTCCAAAGCTGGCCCAAGAGTGGGCGTTGGTGTCGAAAAAGCCGGGTTTAAGCACATTGCCCATAGGGCCAATGCCAGGGGCCTGACCGTCGGACCAGGCTTCATAGGCAATATTGAAAATCACCGCCACTCGACGACCACCGGGCCAGCGGAAAGAGTCGGGCAGGCGGGTGATTTGGGGGGGCATAGGAGAGGTCATGAGTAATAAAGATCTAAAAACAATAAAAGCAGTATGCCTTGGCAAGGAACATGAGTGTAGGGCTGATGTGTATAGGCAGCTCGTGCAATATCTATTAGGATAAATCCAAACAATTTAGGAGACACCTCATGCCATTTGCCCTTTTTTTCGCCTCCACCCGCATCCTTAGCAAAAACCGTGTGCTGCGCCAAGCTTTAATGGGCTCAGCCCTTAGCCTTTTGGGCCTGGTGGCGCAAGCCTTTCCCGATAAACCCATTCGCATTGTGGTGGCGTTTGCGCCGGGCAGTTCCACCGACATCATCGCGCGCACCTTGGTGGCCCCTTTGTCCCAAGCTTTGGGCCAGCCCGTTGTGGTGGAAAACAAACCCGGCGCGGGCGGCAACATTGCCACCGTGCAAGTGGCCAAGTCGGCCCCCGATGGTTACACCTTGCTCATGCACAGCGTGGCGTATTCGGTTAACCCCACCCTTTTTAAAAATGCAGGTTACGACCCCAACAAAGATTTGGCAGCCGTGGCCTTGCCCGCGGTGTCTCCCAATATTTTGTATGTGCACCCTGATGTCAAGGCGCAAAACCTTAAAGAGTTGATTGAGCTGGTGCGCAAAGAAAAACTCAGCTATGCCTCTTCCGGCAACGGCACCACCACCCATTTGGGGGCTGAGTTGTTGTTTCGCAGTTTGCTGAACTTGGAGGTCACCCACGTGCCCTACCAGCCCGCTGCTGCCGCCAATGCTGTGGTGAGTGGCCAAGTGCCCATTGGGTCAACATCTATGCCGCCTGTGGTGCAGTTGGCCAAAGCGGGCAAGGTGCGCGCTATTGCCGTGACCAGTCGCAAACGCAGTGCCGCCATGCCCGAGGTGCCCACAGTAGAAGAATTGGGCTTTAAAAACTTTGAGGCCAACACGTGGTTTGGTTTGTTTGCACCCGCAGGCACCCCGGTGGATGTGCTGGACAAGCTGAACCGCGAAGTGAACAAAGCGTTAAGCACCAAGGCGCTGCAAGAAAGTTTTGCGGCCTTGTCTTTAGATATTGACCGCATGGACCGAGCCGAAGTGTCGGCCTATGTGGCCAGCGAAGTCACCAAGTGGGGCAAGGTGGTGCAACTTACGGGCGCTAAAGTGGACTGAGGCAGCCGCCAAAGTGGCGCTGAATCAGTTAATATAGAAAACTATTTAAACGGTTTTTAATCGGATTAAAAATTGTGTGGTTTTCTTAGGAGGAAGTTGAAATGCCCGTCGTAGTTGTTGCCAATCCCAAGGGGGGTGTCGGTAAATCCACCTTGTCTACCAATGTGGCGGGTTACTTTGCCAGTTTGGGCTACAAGGTCATGCTGGGCGATGTGGACAAACAGCAGTCCTCCCGCATGTGGTTGGGGCTTCGGCCCGAGGTGGCGCGCTCCATTCAAACTTGGGACGTGTCGGCCGACCACATTGCCCGCCCGCCCAAGGGCACCTCGCATGTCGTGCTGGACACCCCCGCCGGTTTGCACGGCTGGCGCTTTAACGACGTGATGAAAATGGCCGACAAGGTCATCATTCCCTTGCAGCCCAGCGTGTTTGATATTTTTGCCACACGGCCTTTTATCGACAAACTGCTTGAGAGCCATGGTTCCAAACTGCAAATTGGCATCGTGGGCATGCGGGTGGACCCCAGAACCATCTCTGCCGAAAAACTGCATGAATTTGTGGGCTCTATTGGCGTGCCGGTGTTAGGTTACCTCAGAGACACGCAAAACTACATCCATCTGGCAGCCCGGGGACTGACCCTGTTTGATGTGGCGCCTGGCCG
>CAMAXR010000023.1 GCA_945862195.1 Hylemonella gracilis | reverse complement strand
GAATCTCGGCAGTACACCGAACCCTTGTTTGTGTTTGTCATCATGGTCATGGCGGCGTCTCGCCCTATTGTTCAGGGCGTACATGGAGTTTTACAACAGGTGGTGCAATGGATGCCGGTTCGCACCGGTTTGGCTTGGGTCTGGTTAGGTTTGGCAGTTGTGCCCCTGCTCGGATCCGCCATCACCGAGCCCGCTGCCATGACGCTGGCAGCCTTGTTGCTGGCACCTTGGGTGTTCCATGCGGGTATTCCCGAGCGGTTGAAGTATTGGGCTTTAGGGGTGTTGTTTGTCAATGTGTCCATTGGCGGCACGCTGAGCTCTTTTGCGGCACCGCCTGTTCTGATGGTGGCGGCCGCTTGGCAATGGAATTCCGTCTTCATGCTCATGACCTTTGGTTGGAAGGCAGTCTTGGCGGTGTTGATCAATGCAACATTGCTGCTGGTTTGGATCAGACCCCACGTTCAGGATGAACCTTTTCAGAGCGACTCATTGGAGGGAGAACCTGCTCCCAGTCCTAAAGAGGTTTCAGTCAAGGTGCCTAGGGTGCTCACCATCGTGCATGTGCTGTTTTTGGTGGCAGTGATTGTGTTGGCGCATCACCCAGTCGCGTTTTGTGGTGTGTTCTTGTTATTTTTAGGTGTGACGCATGCCTATGGGCGTTACCAAAGCCCTTTAATCATCAGAGAAGCGCTGTTGGTGGCGTTTTTCCTGGCGGGTTTGGTGGTGCTGGGTGGTCTGCAACAGTGGTGGTTAGAGCCCTTGTTGGCAGGTATGTCGGCAAACACCTTGTTTTGGGGAGCCCTGGGCCTTACAGCCATTACCGACAACGCGGCGCTCACGTATTTGGGCTCCTTGATTCCCAATTTGCCTGAGGCAGCTCAATACAGCTTGGTTGCAGGTGCGGTGGCGGGTGGCGGTTTGACCGTGATTGCCAATGCGCCAAACCCTGCCGGGGCTGCGCTGTTGCGCCATGGGTTTGCAGAGGCGTCCATTAGCGCGGGTGGACTGTTTTGGGGGGCATTGTTGCCCACGTTGGTCGCTGCCGCTGCTTTTAGTTTGTTGTAAGTGAGCTTCAGGCGCCAGTGCTGGATGAGCCGCAATGCTTACAAAGCCTCCTTGATGTTTTTTATAGCCTGGTCCGCGGCTTGTTTGTCAGTAACCGACGCAAACTTGCTGTACTTGGCCAGTAAAGGCACCATTTGTGCGTAAATTTTGGGGCTGGCAGCTATGCATTCGCCCTGTTCTAGAAAGTCGGACTCACCGGAAAAGTTACCTACCAAGCCGCCTGCTTCCGTGACCAACAAAGAACCCGCAGCCACATCCCAAGGGCTGAGGCCTGACTCAAAAAAACCGTCGGTGTAACCAGCTGCCACGTAGGCCAAATCAAGAGCTGCAGCACCCGGGCGGCGTAGACCCGCAGTGCGGGGCATGATGTCGTTCATCATGGACAAGTAAGCAGGAAAGTTGTCGCCTTTTCTAAAAGGAAAGCCCGTGGAGAGCAAGCACTGGTTGAGGTACAGCCGTTTGCTGACCCTTAAGCGGCGATCGTTCAGGTAGGTGCCGCGGCCCTTGGTGGCGGTGAACAAGTCGTTTCGGGTGGGGTCGTACACCACGGCTTGCTCCATTTTTCCCTTGACGCACAGGCCAATGCTGATGCAATACACCGGAAAACCATGAATGAAATTGGTGGTGCCGTCCAGCGGGTCAATGATCCAGACATACTCTGAGTTTTTGGCGCCCTTTTCGGTGCCTGACTCCTCAGCCAGAATGCCGTGCCCAGGGTAGGCTGCGAGCAAGGTTTCGATGATGATGGCCTCGCTGGCGTGATCCACCTCGGTCACAAAGTCGTTCACCTCTTTTTGCGAAATACGCACGGCTTCAAGGTCGAGCGCGGCCCGGTTGATGATGGCGCCAGCGGCGCGAGCAGCTTTAACAGCCACATTGAGCATGGGGTGCAGATTGGGTGACGACATAAATTGTGATGAATGAACCAACAAAGCTGGCGAGCGATGCGCGCAGCGACAATGCCAAGATTCTATGCTCCTCACCTCTATGCCCCTGCCCGCGACCCGTTTTGTACTGATTGAAACCAGCCACGCTGGCAATGTGGGGGCAGTTGCCCGCGCCATGAAGGTGATGGGTTTTGACGATTTGGTGCTGGTGGCCCCCCGCTGGGCCAATGTGCTGCGGCGTGAAGAAACCATTCAACGTGCCAGCGGTGCCTTGGATGTTCTGGACAAAGCGCGCATTGTGTCCACCTTAGACGAGGCCCTTGAAGGCATGACGCATTTGTGCGCTACTGCCATGACGCCGCGTGACTTTGGGCCGCCCACGCGCCCGCCAAGGGAACACTTTGAGCTTTTGTTAGGCCCGAAGAGCCAACCCGAACCGAGTCAGCCTTCTGAAAGAGGCGTTGCCTTTCTATTCGGCTCCGAGCGCTTTGGTATGAAAAACGAAGACGTGTACCGCTGCCATGTGTCGCTGAGCATTCCCACCAACCCGCAGTTTGGTTCTCTCAATTTGGCTTCAGCCTTGCAGGTCATCGCCTACGACTGGAGGTTGGCTCTTGCAGCATGCTATGGCGCTTGGGGCAACGCCAAGCCCGACGGCATGGCTGATGAGTCGCCCACCAATGGGTTGGCAGATGCCGCTCAGGTTTCGGGCATGCTGAACCATTTAGAGCAAGCATTGCAAGCCGTAGAATTTTTAGACCCTCAGGCACCCAAAAAACTCATGCCGAGACTGAACCAACTTTTTAACCGTAGTCAACTCACACAAGAAGAGGTGCACATTTTGCGCGGGGTAGCTAAAGCCATGCTCCAAGTTGCGGCGAAGGCTCATGCAGATGAAGCACCCCTGAATTCAGGGCTAAACTGAGCTCATGTTTTCTCGTTTGAAATCTGATGTGCGCTGCATTTTGGAGCGCGACCCCGCTGCAAGAACCGCTTGGGAGGTATTAACTTGCTACCCCGGCCTGCATGCCTTAGTTTTGCACCGTTGGGCCCATGCCTGCTGGGGAAACGGCCTCAAGTGGCTGGGGCGTTTTATCTCACACCTCTCTCGCATGCTCACGGGCATTGAAATCCACCCCGGCGCGTACATTGGTCAGCAAGTGTTTATTGACCACGGCATGGGGGTGGTGATTGGCGAAACTGCGGTGGTAGGTGATGGGTGCACCATCTACCACGGCGTGACTTTAGGCGGGACTTCTTTGTACAAAGGTGCCAAGCGGCACCCCACCTTGGGCCGCAATGTCATCGTGGGAGCCGGCGCCAAGGTCTTGGGGGGCTTTGAGGTGGGCGACGGCGCCAAGGTGGGGTCTAACGCGGTGGTGACCAAGCCAGTACCAGCGGGCGCCACGGCGGTGGGCAACCCGGCCCGCATCATCGAGGCCGAGTCTGATGCGCGGCGCGAAGAAGCGGCTTCTAGGATGGGCTTTTCTGCTTATGGGGTGACCCAAAACGACGACCCCTTGTCTCAGGCCATGCGGGGCTTGATAGACCACGCGAGCCTTCAAGAGCATCAAATTACCTTGCTGTGGAATGCCTTAGAAAAAATTTCTAAAGGCCAAGCTTTAACAGACCTTATGCCCAGTGATGCAGCACTGCTTGAGCAATTTTCTGCAGACAAGCTCAACCAGCTGATAGGCAAGTCTTAGCCCATACAGTTGGAGTTCTTAAATTCCAGCGGGCTTGGCGATAGACGCATTGCGGTCTTGCACGGCAATGTTCAACACTTTGGGGCTGGAGTTTTCCAATACCGTCAGTTGGAGCTGCTTAGAGCTCAAAGGCAGCGCCCAAACCTGCTTGTAAAAACCCGCCAATGACTCAATGGCTTGGCCATTGAGGGCCATAAGCCAATGACCAGGCTTGAGCCCGGCTTGAAACGCTGGGCTGTTGGGGCTGACGCGGGTGACCACAATTCGGCCATTGCGCTCCTGAGCATTCAGTCCCAACCATGGGCGTTGGCTGTTTAAAGAAGTGCCGGTCGTCAGCAGTTCATTCAATATGGGGCCGAGTAATTCGGCGGGCACAAACATGTTGCCCGGCAAGCTTACGGGTTGTTGCGGCGGCATCACATTGTTCATCACCAAGCTGCCTATGCCCATCAATTCGCCATATTTGTTGAACAACCCCGCACCTGAATGCATAGCAAAGGGTGGGCTGGTGTACAGCGCTTGATCGAGGTGGTATTCCCAGAAGCCAGTAAAGGGGCGTATGTCAATCAGCTCCGTAGCGGCAAGGGATCTGAGGTCCGTTCCAGCCGCTACCAATAAGGCGTCACCTCGGGTTAGGGTTTGGGTATTGCCCAGTGGCACTGCGGGCAGCGGTTTACTGGGAATTAGGGGCTTGATAAGCGCAAACCCCGTGGCTTGGTCATACCCCACGAGTCTGGCCGGGAGCTGGCGCTGATCGAAAGTGCGCACTTCAATGTGCTCGGTCTCTAAGACCAAGTAGCCAATGGTCAGTATTAAGTTGTCAGGCCCTATGACCACGCCCGTACCCTGTCGGCTCCTGCCTAAAGTGCGCTCGGAGGGGGCACCCTCAATGCTTCGGGTGGTCACAAGCACCAACGCTTGCTGGGCTTGCTTGATGATGGCCACCGAGGCTTCTACACTTTGGCTTTGAGCTTGAGCATTGGCAAAAGACATGCACATGGCACCCATCACAAACAGTGCACTCGAAAAATTTTTAAACAACTCGCGCACGAGCGTTAATTCAGTAGCAGAGCGCATAGTCAACTCCTTTGCGGATTCAAGTCACTCTAAATGAGGTTGCCTTTTGGGCTTGAACTAACATCTTGCCTTGTTTTTAAAATTACCCCCGTTAAACAAACGTTCATGACAGATCCCATTCCTCCAAGCGGCGGCCCCATCGAGCCAGCGCTAATGGCCGATTTGGCCGCCGCCAGTCATATTTTGGTGGCGCAAGGCGTGGTGGATGGTTTTGGCCATGTGTCTATGCGCCACCCCACTGCGCCTAACCGCTATCTGATGGCTCGATCTGTAGCGCCTGCGTTGGTCACGCCAGAGGACATTATTGAGTACGACCTGGACAGCCGCCCATGCAATGCCAACGGTCGTGGCAGTTTTTTAGAGCGATTTATTCATGGCGAAATTTACAAAGCACGTACTGATGTGATGTCGGTCATCCACAGCCACTCGCCATCGGTGGTGCCCTTTGGACTCGCCAAAAAACCCATGCAAGCCATGTTTCACAACGCTGCTTTTTTGGCCGAAGGCGTGCCGGTATTTGATATCCGCGAACAATTTGGTGCTACCGACATGTTGGTGGGCAATGGCGAGAAAGGTGTGGCTCTGGCCCAAGTATTGGGACGCAAGCATGTGTGCATGATGCGCGCCCACGGCAGCGTGGCTTGTGGTGCGTCGTTGCAAACTGCCGTGTTTCGTGCGGTTTATACCGAGGTCAACGCTCGCATCCAGCATTGGGCTGTGGCCTTAAGTGAAGGCGAGGACTTGGCTGCGCTGGATACAGAGGAAGGCCGATTGGCCGATGCCGTGAATCAAAATGCAGGCATGAGAGCTTGGGATTTGTGGCGAACGCAAACACGCGCCAAACTGGGCTGGTAAATACTTTTTTAGAGAACATCAGTGGGAGGCATATGAGCGACACCATCGCAATCAAGCAACAGCTCGTGGACTGTATTCGCATGCTCGAGCAGGCCGACATCATGGACTACAACGGGCATTGCAGCATTCGAACCGAACAGGGCATGTTCATCAATATTGGCAGTTGTCAGCGCAGTGCGCTAACCGTTGCGGATATCTGCCACATCGATATGGAAGGCCAAGTGTTGGAAGGCCATGGCAAACCGCCGTTGGAATTTCACTTGCATGCGGGCATGTACAGGGCCCGCCCCGACGTGCAGGCGGTGGTGCATGCGCACCCCAAATGGTCTACTTTTTTAACCATGACCAGTCAGGAGTACTTGCCCGTGTTTGCCCAAGGCTCTTTGGTGTACCCCATGCCAGTATTGGATTCGCCCAACTCCATCAACAACAAGGTCATGGCCGACCGTTTGGCCGCCACATTGGGCGACAAGTCTGCAGCACTAATGAAGTCCCATGGTGCGGTGACCGTAGGTAAAAGCATCGTCGAGGCGTTTGTGCTGGCCAACTACATGGAAGAAAACGCCTACCGACAGTACATGGCCATGCAAATTGGCAAACCCTATGCGTTTTCGGAGCATGAAATCAGCATGTGCAGGGAAAAGCTTTGGAACGAGCAGTTGTTCAAGCGCACCTGGGATCACTTCCGCGCCAAGCTGACCTAAGGGAGTCTTATAGACTTTGCTCTACCAAGGCTCTGAGTTCGGGGGTGACCTTGGGCTCCAAGCCAAACCAAGACTTCCAGGCGGGTGGACCTTGGTGCAGCAACATGCCTAAGCCATCCACGGTGACGTTACCTCGCAAACGGGCAGCCGCCAACAGCGGGGTTTCGAGAGGGCTGTACACAATGTCGGTGACCAAGGCGCTTGAAGGTAGTGGATCCAGATGGATATCTAAGGGGGTTTGCCCCACCATGCCTTGGCTGGTGGTGTTGACCACCAGAGCAGCGCCTGCTAACACGTCGTGCCGTTCAGCCCAGGGGTAAGCGTGCAACGGTGCACCAAAATCGTCGGCAAGTTGCTGGGCACGGGCATCGCTGCGGTTGACCAATCTAATCTCCCGTGCGCCTTCTTGCATCAGGCCGTAGCACACCGCACGCGATCCACCGCCTGCGCCAATGACCACAATGGGGCCAGCATCGGCGCGCCATTGGGGCTGAGCTTGTTGAATGTTGCGAATAAATCCAAAGGCATCGTTGTTGCTTCCCTGCAAGGAACCGTCGGACCGTACCGTCACGCAACTGATGGCCCCAATTTGGCGAGCAGCATCGTTGACTTCGTCCACAATCTTCATGGCTTCTTGCTTATGGGGGATGGTTAGGTTGCAACCTGAAAAACCCAAGGGATGTAGCGCACGCAAGGCCGCGGCTAGGCCTGTAGGCTGAATGGCTAAAGGTACGTAGCTGCCTGCCATGCCTTGTTGTTTGAACCAGTAGTTGTGAAGCATGGGGGAGCGGGAATGCATGATGGGCATACCCATCACCCCAGCGAGGTAAAAGCGGTCTGGATGTGTCATGAAAGGTTTTCTTTTGAGTACAGGAATACTATCAAAGGGCTGTCGCTGTACCTTCTGGGCAGTGGCTTTGTGGCTGCTGTGCTTTCAGGCGGGCGCCCAGCACCCTACAGTCAAGCACTCCGCAGCCATTGCCACATCACATCCGTTGGCAACTCAAGCGGGCGCTGCCATTTTGCGAGCAGGCGGCTCTGCTGTGGACGCAGCTGTTGCGGCGCAGATGGTGTTGACTTTGGTGGAGCCTCAGTCCAGTGGGATTGGTGGTGGTGCACTAGCGCTGCACCATGATGGCCAAAGACTTCAGGCTTACGACGGCCGAGAAACAGCGCCAGCCGATGCAACGGAGCGTTTGTTCATCAAGGCTTCAGGCGAGGTGATGTCGTTCGCGCAAGCAGTTCATGGCGGTCTTGCAGTAGGTACACCCGGTGTGGTTCGAGTGTTGGGGCTGATGCATGAACGCCATGGCCGTCTGCCTTGGAAAGCATTGTTCAAAGACGCTATAAATCTCGCTTCTAAGGGCTTTCCAGTTTCAGAAAGGTTGCACGCTTATTTGAAGGAATACAACGTGCTTCAGCAAGACCCATCAGCTCGCGCACTTTACTTTGATGCCCAAGGCCATCCTTGGCCTGTGGGACACATGCTCCAAAACCCCGAACTTAAAGAGGTTTTGGAGCAATTGGCCCAACTGGGCCCACAAGCTTTTTACGAAGGTGAGTGGGCGCAAGCCATGGTGAGTGCGGTGCAACAGCACCCCATTAGCCCCGGTCATTTGAAGCTCAGTGACCTTCAAACCTATCAAGCCTTAGAGCGATCTCCTTTGTGTGTGGACCACCGGACACCCATGCAAGTGGTAACTGTGTGCGGGTTCCCGCCGCCGAGTTCGGGCGGTATTGCCATTGCACAGATGTTGGGCATTTTGAGCCATACGCCTTATTTAAAGTTGCTGCCGCACAACCAACCGGAATGGATCCATGGCTATACAGAAACTGGCCGGTTGGCTTTTGCTGATCGGGCGGTTTATGTGGCTGATCCAGAGTTTGTGACGCCCCCAGCGGGGAGTTGGCTCAACCTGATCGATTCGGGCTATCTGAAGGACCGCGCCTCATTCATTCACAACCAAAGCATTCGCACTGCTCCAGCAGGCACACCCATAGGCACTCGCGTGACATGGGGACCCATGCCGCCACAGCCCGAAGCAGGCACCAGCCATATGAGCATTGCAGACGGGTTTGGAGCATCACTTGCACTGACCACCACGATTGAAAGTATTTTTGGTGCGCGGATCATGGTCAATCGCGGCAAAGGACTCCAAGGTGGGTTTTTTCTTAACAACCAGCTGACTGACTTCAGCTTTTTGCCGCAAGATGCCCAAGGGCGTCCCATTGCCAACCGGGTCGAGCCAGGCAAGCGCCCCAGGTCTTCCATGTCGCCCACGCTGGTATTGAGCAAGCCCGGCGGCGAAGTGGTGATGAATTTAGGCAGCTCCGGTGGCGCGCACATCATTCACTACACGGCTAGAACATTATTGGGCTTGTTGCACGAAGGCTTAGGTCCTCAAGAGGCGGTCAATATGCCCAATATCAGCACGCTCAATGGCCCCACCTTGCTGGAGCGAGGACGATTTGACGCCACCTTTCGGGAACAGCTCCAGAAGAAGGGTGCCGAAGTTGTAGAGCTTGAATTGAAAAGCGGCACACAGGCCCTGGTTCGCAAAGCCGATGGAAATTGGTCGGGTGGCTCGGACTTGCGCAGAGAGGGTTCTGTTGAAGTACTTATTGAAGTGCCGCCTCGGTAAATCACCTGATGGTTTTGCATCAGGCTTCAGGCTAGGATGCCAACCTTGATTTGGCCAACCCACAGGACCTTTTATGAAAATTTTGAACTTCAACTCAGGCCACCTTCAGCGTCGTATGGGGATTTGGGATGGCGACCTTAAGCAAGCTCAAGTGATGGACGTCACCGATTTGGCGGGCGCTGACTTTATGAGCGTGTGGGACTGGTTGCAGCAGCGCACCTCAGCCGAGGCGCAAGCCCAACTCAGCGGGGCGGCGCGCTTCCCATTAGCCGAAGTCACGTTCAACAGCCCAGTGGCGCGTCCCGGCAAGGTTTTGGCTGCACCCATTAATTACAAGCTTCACATTGAAGAGATGAGGAATAACGGCCAGTCCTATGGACACATCATCACGGACATTCGCAAGGCGGGCATATTCCTCAAGGCGTCCTCTTCGGTGGTGGGTGCCTCACAGGGGGTGGCACAGCGGTTTTTGGATCGGCGAACAGACCATGAAATTGAACTGTGCGTTGTGATAGGTCGCTTAGCCAATTGCGTGAGCAAGGAAGAAGCGCTGAGCTACGTGGCCGGGTACTGCTTGGGTTTGGATATGACCATTCGGGGACCTGAAGACCGCAGCTTTAGAAAATCTATCGACAGTTACACCGTATTAGGTCCTTGGGTGGTCACTGCAGATGAAGGCATAGACCCCACACAAGTAGAGATTCAAATTGATGTCAATGGCCAAATGCGTCAGCATTCCAGTACATCCGACATGGTCATGAATGTGGCGGAATTGATTGAATTTGCATCGACTTTTTACACCCTTGAGCCTGGCGATGTGCTCATGACGGGCACGCCCCAAGGTGTGGGTCCAGTGCGTCCTGGGGATGTGATGTTGGCCAAAGGAAGTGGTTTAGGTGAGATGACGGTTCACGTGCGAGCGGCTTGATGCGCCTGGATTTTGTAGGGTTCTCAATGGCGTCTATAGCCCTGCGGTTTTGCGCGGCTTGGCTGGTGGTTGGTTCGGCCGTGCTGGCGCATGCCAACGAACCCTATAAGCCTAAGCTTGGGCAGCCAGGTAAAGATGTGATGTGGCTGCCCACCCAAGACGCCTTGATGCAGCGCATGCTGGAAGTGGCGAGAGTAGGTCCTCAGGATTTGGTGTTTGACCTCGGTGCTGGCGACGGCAAAATTGCCATTGCCGCGGCCAAGCAGTTTGGAGCTAGGGCTGTAGGCATTGAGTACAACGCTCGCTTGGCTGAATTGGCGCAACGGCAAGTGACCCAAGCTGGTGTGAGTCACCTCGTCAAAATCATTCAGGGTGATATTTTTAAAGAGGATTTTTCATCCGCCACGGTGCTCACCCTGTATTTGCTTGACGAGTTGAATCAAATGCTTCGTCCGACGGTCCTGAGCATGAAACCCGGTACTCGGGTGGTGTCCACATCTTTTGCCATGGGGGACTGGGAGCCGGATGAAGTGATTCAGGTCTCTGCCACTGAGGACCGGTACAGAACTCCAACGGGTTACTACTGGTTGGTGCCCGCGCGCATAGAGGGGCAGTGGCAGTTGAATGGATGGCCTGAAAGCAACCCAAATGCTCCCGCCATACTGCGCATCACACAACGTTACCAGCGCGTTGCTGGCACATTCACTTTCAAAGGGGTCACCCAGCCCCTACTAGGCGCCCAATTAAAAGGGGCTGAGTTGAGTTTTAGTTGTGTAGACGCTCAAGGCGCTTTGAAATGGGTCAGGGCGCGAGTGCAACAGCAGGATGCACAAGAAATGACGGGCGAAATTTTGGGCGCCTACGGACAACCCGAAACTCCAGTCGGCCCTTGGGAGCTTAAGGCCACACGAATTAAGCCTTGAGCTGCACCGCCATCCAGTCTGCAGTTTGGTCTCGGTAGCGGTACCACAGGTTATTGACCACATGGTTGCCGCCTTCAATGACACTCAAAACGCAGGGGCCTGAAACCTCTGCTGCCAGCTGGTGTGCTTGTTCCACTGGCGTGAGCCGGTCTTTGTCTCCGGCCACTATGTAGATGGGGCAGGTGATGTTTTGGGCAATTCCTTTGAGCGACATCCGAAGCGCCACTTGGCCAGCTTCATCCAGGTTGGCGCTTTTGGATCGAATGCGAAACGCTTCTACATTGATGATCGGGCGTCCATCAAAATTACCTGACCTTTGATAGGCGC
Source organism: Hylemonella gracilis (assembly GCA_945862195.1). Lineage (GTDB taxonomy): Bacteria > Pseudomonadota > Gammaproteobacteria > Burkholderiales > Burkholderiaceae_C > Hylemonella > Hylemonella gracilis_C. Next base: position 8,099 of record CAMAXR010000023.1, on the reverse strand, counting down.
CAGACAAAGCCACGCATGCCTTGAGACGTTTTTCAAAACACGCGGCTCTGGGTGCAAAATGCCCTCCGAGAGACACGCCCCAAATACCCACACGGTTGATGTCTATGTCGTGGCGCGTTTCTAAAAAATCAACCACCGCCTTGACGGGTTGTTCGTACTCAGGGCACAGCGCAAAGTCATATTCACCTTCGCCCTGACCGGGGCCATCAAAAGCCAAAGTGGCCAAACCCCGAACCAAGAACCGGTTTTCGTAATCGTCCATTTCTTCTTTAGCGGAATCTAGGCCCATGCACATCACCACCACGGGTGGCCGCTCAACGCCTTGAGGTTTGCGCAAGTTGCCATAAAGAAATCGGCCCTGATAAGGAATGGCCACCCGTTCACCTACCGGCTTGAGGTGGGGCAGAGCCAAGTTGCGACATTCCACGGCTTTCATGTGGGCTTGGCGCATTTGAGCCAAATCGTTCACAAACAAAAATTTACCAAAGTGGTAACACACGGCGGCGCGGGTGAGGTGTTGTCCGGCCGAATATCCGAAGCCTTGGGTAAGGGCTTCGCGCCCTAGGGCTTCGTGGATGGAGGCTCTTGCAGACCAAGCCGAGCACCAGTTGTCCCAGTGGTCTAGGTTGGCGGTGACCTCTTGAAAGTCGGTCATGGGTACGCCGTTGGCGACAAACCTAGGCGCCCAATGGGCAATAGCAGACAGCACCTTCGGGTCTTTGTTTTGAACGGAAAACTCTGATGTGGTGCTCATGTTCAGTCGGCTTTGATATTGGCGTTTTTGATGATGGGGGTCCAGCGGCGGATTTCGCTTTTGACAAAATCTTCCAATTGTTCAGATGATGATGCAGAGGCCTGAATGCCTTGTTTTAAAAAGGCGTCCATCACCTCAGGACGTCGCAGGATTTCTTGAACGTCTTGTTGAATTTTTTGGACGATGGGTTTTGGTGTCTTGGCAGGAGCAAACAAGCCAAACCAAAGTCGAGCATCCATGCCCGGAATGTTGGATTCGGTAGCGCCAGGGACATCAGGCGCGCCCGGAAACCGCTCCGCACTAGAAACCAAAAGGGCCTTGAGCTTTCCCGATTTAAGTTGCGCCGACGCAGTGACGGGTGACAAAAAAGAAACCTGAGTTTCATTAGCCAACAAAGAGTTCAACCCCTGCCCTGCGCTCTTGTAGGGCACATGCATCATGGGAATGCCCGTGACCTGCTTGAACAACTCACCCGTCATGTGGCTGATGGTGCCGTTGCCTGCGGAGGCAAAGTTCAGATCGTTCCTATTTCTGGCGTAACTCAAAAAATCTGAAACCGAGTTCACAGGAATAGAGGGGTGCACCATCATGACGGTGACGCCCGTAGCCACCATGGAAACTCCTGAAAAATCGCGTACCGGGTCGTTTGGCAGATTGGGGTAGAGCGTGACCGAGCTCACCATGGGGCCCGCATGTCCCATAAACAAGGTATAGCCGTCAGCGGCAGACTTGGCCACCATGTCACCTGGAATGGTGCCTCCAGCCCCGGCCCGGTTGTCAATGACAACGGGCTGGCCCCATTTTTCAGAGAGCTTTTGCCCGATGTATCTGGATAAAAAATCAGCGGTACTGCCTGCGCCGTGTCCAAAAATTTTGACAGGACGGCTGGGGAAGTCCTGGGCCAAGGTAAGTTGTGCGCAGCACATCAAGCCGCACAAACTTAAAACCCAAGGCTTTAAATATGAAACTAAATTTGAATAGGCGGCGGATGAACTGGGTGAATTGGTGTGTTGCATTCCACCAGCATAAATTCAGAAGCTCATGGGGAATATCCGTACTTTCCCGCCGGTCCAATGCACGCCAGAAGACTCCTCTACCTTGGTCCAGTGCGAAGCATCGTTGTCTGAGGGCTCCGAGGCGAGGGTATTGATTTGCCCTTCAAAGTGGTCTTTGGCATGTGTATTGGGAGTTCCGAAGTAAAGGCTGGGTGAGTTGTGGTCGTTGGAGTATCTAAAGCCCCAAATTTGATTGCCGTCCGCGCAAGCTGCAGACACCCTAAGCGGCTCATCCACTCCATGTTCATTCATGATGTCCTGCACTTTAGACAAGGTGGTGCTCATGGCGAGCTCGGGGTTATCTTGTAAGCCTTCAGATAGAGCGATCAAAAACAGCGCTTCGCTGTCGGTCGTGCCCACGCGGTGCGTGTAAAAGTCGCGGTGAATTAAAGACTCAATATCTTTTCGGCAGGTGTGCCAGCCGCCAATCTTGCCGTTGTGCATGAAAACCCAATTTTGAAAACTGAATGGATGGCAATTGCTGCGTGAAACTGACGTACCCGTTGAGGCTCTCACATGCGCAAAAAACAAACGCGACTCTATTTGAGACGCAATCGACCTGAGGTTGCTGTCGTTCCAAGCGGGCAAGATGTCTTTGAACAGACCCGGATGGCGTCTACTGCCATACCAAGCCACGCCAAAGCCGTCGCCATTGGTGGTCCAAGAAGACTCTCGGGCAGAGAGACTTTGTTGCACCAGCGAATACTCCTGCTCAAAGAGCAAGTCTTCTAAAAAAATGGCGGGTCCGGCATAGGCAAGCCAACGGCACATAAGAAAGCTCCTCAAGCTTTGGTTTGAACGGGTGACTTCAGTTTAAGACAGCGGCATGGCAGCTTGATGCCCACAGCCAAATCCAAGACTACACTACCAATCCTCATATCAACACGCCCTAAGTTTCTTGCACTCGAAATCGCCTCGCATTGCCCTTATCCACGCCACGCCGTTGGCAACGGAGCCAATTTCTAAAGCATTTGCACAGCATTGGCCCCAAGCCGATGCCATGCATCTTTTAGACAGCACCTTGTCTCAAGATTTGGCCAAAGCGGGCAGCTTGACGCCTGCCATGGTCCAGCGGTTTGAAGACTTGGCTTTGTATGCCCAAAGGCAGGGTGCTGAGGGTATTTTGTTCACCTGTTCTGCGTTTGGTCCGGCGATTGAGGCGGCGCAGCGTGCCACGGGCCTTCCCACCCTTAAGCCCAACGAGGCCATGTTTGAAGACGCCCTGGCTGGTGCGCAACCAGGAAAACCTTGGCGTGTCGGCATGGTGGCGACTTTTGCAGCCACCATCCCCGCCCTGACCCAAGAGTTCGAAGCTTTGGTGCAAAGCCGCGGCCTCAAAGTTTCAGTTCACAGCCAATTGGCCTCAGGTGCCATGGAAGACTTAGCGCAAGGTCAATCCGACGTGCATCACCGTAAAGTGGTTCAAGCCTTGAAGTTGTTGCCTGAGGTGGATGTGGTCATGCTGGCGCAGTTTTCAATGTCGGGGGCGTTGTCTCAAGCGCAAGCCGTGTCAACTTGCCCCGTGTTGTCCAGCCCCGACTGCGCCGCTTTGATGATGAAGCGGTTGATGATGAACAAGATGCTGCAACAGCAGTCCAGCTGATCAGTGCACGATAGAAGCAGGGGTTGTGCGTTGGGCGGATTTGGGTCTGAAGGCTTTACACACAGCATCGTCTGTTTCTAGGTAGGGCCCGCCAATCAAATCAATGCAATAAGGCACCGCTGCAAAAATACCCGGCACCACTTGAGCGCCATCGTCAGCCTTGAGGCCTTCTAAAGTTTCTTGAATCGATTTGGGCTGACCCGGCAGGTTGATGATGATGCAGTGATCACGCACCACGGCCACTTGTCGCGACAAAATGGCGGTGGGTACAAACTTTAAGCTGATTTGCCGCATTTGCTCGCCAAAGCCGGGCATTTCTTTGTGTGCCACGGCCAGTGTCGCCTCAGGCGTGACATCACGCAGGGCTGGGCCCGTGCCGCCGGTGGTCAACACCAATGAGCAACCTGACTCCACCAGCTGAATCAGCGCTTTGCTGATTTGCCCTTGCTCGTCAGGAATCAGCCGCTCTTCAAAAGTTAAGGGGTTTTTGAGCGCACGGCTCAACCACTCTTTAAGGGCTGGTAGGCCTTTGTCTTCGTAGACACCGCTGGAAGCGCGGTCGCTGACGGACACTATGCCAATGTGCACTGGCTCGTATTGAACATGAGAGGCGTGGCTTAAAGGGGTGTTGCGCATGTGTTTTGCAAAGTTTGTCTGACCATTTGAAACAATTCTCTATAGGCTTTGCCCTGTCTGGGGGCCAGCCCTTTGCTAACGGCTGCTGCATCGGGCGTGATGGCGTCTTTGCGCGCTTGCCGCACCAGTGCGCGCAGCTGCTGGCTGTCGGTGTCCGGGTGTTGCGTGATCCACAAAGCCAAGTCGTCATCGTCAGCAATCAATCGGTCGCGCCATTGCTCGGACTGGTGCAATAACAAAGTGTCTTGAATGGACGGGGCATATTGCTCAGCCAAGCTGCGTTTGGCGGCTTCAATCAGCTCGGGGTCCAGTTGGCGCATCAGTTTGCCTACAAACTGCATTTGCCTTCTTTTGCCTTCAAAGTTGGTGATTTTTTTGGCTGCTGCAATGGCGTCTAACAATTTTTCAGGCAGATTCAGTTTGGCTATCAAGTCAGCACGCAAATCCATGAGGTCTTCGCCCAGCTTTTGGAGTTCCGTGCTTTCACGTTTGAGGTCGGTTCTGCTGACCTCTGTGTCGCCTTTGAGTTCGCGTTTGAGCTCTAAATCTAATTCGCTGCCTTCTGCAACAAACTGACCTTTAACGTAGTAGCCTTTTTTGAGTTTTTTGGACATGGGGGTGAATAGGGTTTCGCCAAGTATCATAGCCCTCGCTATGAACAACCTTGGGCCTTCTGCTGGCCAATTTGACATGTCTACTCCCGCATCAACTTCTGGCAACAACGGTTTCAGCTACAGCCGTGACTTTTTTGCCGACCTGGTAGATGCCGCCTTAGCGCATGCCAAAAAATTAGGCGCAAGCGACGCAGGTGCCGAAGCCTCTGAAGGCTGTGGACTCAGCGTCTCGGTGCGCAAAGGCGATTTAGAAAACGTGGAGCGCAACCGAGACAAATCGTTGGGCGTGACGGTGTATGTGGGCAACCGCCGCGGCAACGCCAGCACCTCTGACTTTTCTATGCGGGCCATTGAGCAAACGGTTCAGGCCGCGTTTGATATTGCCCGCTTCACGGCCGAAGACCCGGTGGCGGGCTTGCCCGATGAAGGTGATGTGGTATCCCACCAAGAGGCCTCACGTGATCTGGATTTGTTTCATCCCTGGGCTATTCAAAGTCCTGAGGCTGCGGATTTGGCGCGCTCAGCTGAGGCCGCTGCCTTTGACACTGACAGCCGTATTACCAATAGTGAAGGCGCTTCGGTGTCGGCGCAGCAATCGCATTTTTTCAGCGCGCACACCCATGGTTTTAGAGGCGGCTATGCCAGCTCTAGGCACACCTTGTCGGTCTCACCCATTGCAGGTTTTGGCGAGGACATGCAGCGCGATTACTGGTTCAGCTCGCAGCGACGTTCGGTGGATTTGTCCTCTCCTGCAGCGGTGGGGCGTTATGCGGCGGAACGGTCACTGAGCCGTTTGGGCAGCCGAAAAATAGCGACCACCGAGTGCCCGGTTTTGTTTGAGTCCCCTCTAGCCTCTGGCTTGTTAGGCGCTTTGGTGCAGGCTATAAGCGGTGGCGCGCTCTACCGTAAAAGCTCTTTTTTGCTGGACAGCTTAGGCAAACGTGTTTTGCCCAAACATATTCAGTTGCTGGAGGATCCAATGATTCAGCGCGGCAAGGGTAGCGCACCTTTTGACGATGAAGGTGTGAAGGTGCAGGCGCGCTCTGTGATTGAGGATGGACGCGTGCAGGGGTATTTTTTAGGCAGTTATTCCGCTCGAAAACTGGGCATACGCACCACCGGCAATGCGGGCGGCTCGCACAATCTCGTGCTGACTTCGAGCTTGACGCAGCCTAGCGATGATCTCAACGCCATGCTGGCCAAGCTGGGCACGGGGCTGTTTGTAACCGAGCTGATGGGGCAGGGCGTGAATTACGTCACGGGCGATTATTCGCGTGGTGCCAGCGGTTTTTGGGTGGAGCAAGGCCGCATAGTATTTCCGGTGCAAGAAATCACCATTGCGGGCAACATGAAAGACATGCTCGCCGGTATTGAGGCTGTGGGGTCAGATGCCTACACCTACGGTGCCAAAACCGTAGGGTCTATTTTGATCAACCGGATGAAATTGGCTGGCAGTTAATTCTGCCGGTAAGTCGCCTAGGTTAGCGTTTCAGTTCAGCGCGGCTTTGACTGCAGCCGAAACTAAACCCATATCCGCTTTGCCCGCGAGCCGGGTTTTGACCGCACCCATCACCTTACCCATATCACCTGGGCCGCTCGCGCCCAATTCAGCCACCAAGGCCTGAACTGCGGCTGTAATTTCTTCAGCGCTCATTCGTTGCGGCAGGTAGGCCTCTAGCACCACAATTTCTTTGCGTTCAATGTCGGCCAAGTCTTCGCGCTGGGCTTGTGCATAGGCTGCCACCGAATCTTTGCGCTGCTTGATGAGCTTGTCCACAATGGCAATCACAGCCGCGTCGTCTAGGGTGATGCGTTCGTCCACCTCTTTTTGCTTCACGGCAGACAGCAGCAGGCGGATGGTGCCTAGGCGCTCAGCCTCTTTGGCGCGCATGGCGGACTTCATGTCTTCGTTGATTTGGTCTTTGAGGCTCATGTGGGGCTCCTTAAATAAACAACACCCTTAAATAACAAAACCCGCGTCAGACTGGCTGTGCGCGGGTTGCAAAATGCAGGCTTGTGAAGAATCAGTACATCTTCTTGGGCAGTTGCATCGAGCGAATGCGTTTGTAGTTGCGCTTTACAGCTGCAGCTTTTTTACGCTTGCGCTCTGCGGTGGGTTTTTCATAAAACTCGCGAGCACGCAAGTCGGTCAAAAGACCCAGCTTTTCAATAGTGCGTTTGAAGCGGCGCAAGGCTACATCAAAGGGTTCGTTTTCTTTAACGCGGATGGTTGTCATTCAATTGGTTACCGAAAGGGGCCCACAGCGGGTGATTAGGAAGATCGGACCCAACCGCCATGTGTGCAAAACATCCTCTGCCTAAAATTTTGTGGCCGGCAGAGGTCATGCCAGAAAAGCCACAAATTATAGCGTTTATATAAACAGCTGCACTAGGGTTTTCCTAAGGGTTGGCGTGCTGGTTTGCCAAAGCCTGTGCACATGCATAGGCGCTGGCCCAAGCCCACTGAAAGTTGTAGCCGCCCAGCCATCCTGTCACATCCACCACTTCACCAATGAAATACAAGCCCTTTTGCTTAGATTCCATGGTTTGGCTGGACAAATCTCGGGTGTCCACGCCGCCAGCGGTAACCTCAGCTTTGGCGTAGCCCTCGGTGCCCGATGGGGTGAGAGCCCAGCCACTGAGCGACTGCCCCAAATGCATCAAGGCTTTATCGGTTGCTTGGTTGATGGCCCGTTGCCATGCGGCGTCATGTTGAACCCAAGTTTCGGCAAGGCGGTGGGGCAGCCAAGCTCCAAGCTCATTGCTAATGAGCTTTTGAGACCGCTGTTTGGCTTGTAAAAGCTGGTCAGTCAGGCTTTGTTCGGGCGACAGATTGATGCGAATGGGGGTTTTGTCTTGCCAATAACTGGAAATTTGCAGCACGCCAGGCCCGGACAAGCCTCGGTGGGTGAAGAGCAAATCTTCCATAAAACCCATCTGGTTGGTTTTAGAGCCCGTTTCAACATGGACAGGCAAGGACAAGCCCGCCAATTGGGCATAGGGCGCCCAAGAGGCTGCATCAAAGGTCAGCGGCACCAAAGCGGCACGTGTGGACACCATACGCAAACCAAACTGCTTGGCGATGTCATAGCCCCAAGAGGTGGCGCCAATTTTGGGTATAGACAGCCCACCAGTGCCAACGACCAAGGCTGAACTTTGAACCGTACCTGCATCAGTGTCGAGCTCATATATGCCGTTGGAATGCCGCACGGCGCGAACAGCACAGGGTTGGTGCCGCGTCACTTGGCCTGCTTCACATTCTTTAAGCAGCATCTGGATGATGTCGTCCGCTGAGCGGTCGCAAAACAGCTGGCCCTTGTGTTTTTCATGAAACGCAATGCCGTGTCGTTGCAGCAAATCTAAAAAGTCTTGGGGGGTGTAGCGCGAGAGCGCCGAGCGACAAAAATTTGGGTTTTGGCTGATGAAGTGTTTGTGAG
>CAMAXR010000022.1 GCA_945862195.1 Hylemonella gracilis | reverse complement strand
TAGTGCAAAACCCGAGGCGCTTCCATAGCGTCGCGGCGGTCCTGAGCCAGGCGCTCAAACAACACCAGCATCCATTCAATTTTGTCTACCGCAGACCTGGAGTTGGCGGCAGTGCTTGGTGTTGCAAGTGCTGTTTCATTAGCCTCTTGAGCCACACATCCATCTACCAAATAGGCAATGGCATCTAGGGGTTTAGGCGGGTGTTCGGCTGACTTGATCCAAGCGGCAGATAAATGAGATTGGCCCAGCAGCATGAGTTTGGTGGGCGTGCCCACCACGGCCCTATGGTCTACAGAGTTCAGTCCATTGCGGCGAAGCTGATGGCCGATTTCGGCGTAAATCAAACGCGCCGCCAAAATTGCAGGGCGACAGTCTTTGGGCAAATCGGCAATGCCTGCGCTGGCCTGCTCGTACAAGCGGTCGGCCTCGTCCAGTAAGCGGCTCACCACCGACTGCAGGGCTGGGGTGCACTCTGGTTGTTGCAGCCACTCTTGGGGCGTAATGCCTGCTTCTTGCAACCAAGAGTAGGGCAGATAGATGCGTCCCATGCGGGCGTCATCTCCCACATCTCGGGCAATGTTGGTCAGTTGCATGGCCACACCCAATTCGCAAGCCCGGGCCAAGGCTACGGGGTGGCGAATGCCCATGATCCAACACATCATGCCGCCTACCGTTCCGGCCACACGGGCTGCATAACTGTGGAGTTGCTCTAGGGTGTCGTAGCGGCGACCCTCGGCATCCCAAGCAAATCCTTCAAGCAAACCGTCCAGCAACAAGCGGGGCAGCTGGTACTGCTGTACGACCAAAGCCAAAGCCTGATCTTCAATGGCTTCGGTGGGTTGACCTTGGTACACCCGGTCGAGCCGTTGGTGCAACAGTTTGAGGCTTTGCGACGGAGAATATTCTGCGCCGTCCACCAAATCGTCGGCAACCCTGCAAAACGCATACAAGGCCACAGACGCTGCCCTCATGCGCTGTGGGAGTAGGCGGCTGGCAGCAAAAAATGTTTTAGAACCCGCGCGCATCATGCCGACGCACGCTTCTAAATCCAATTCAGTATTCAACGAAGCTGTATTAGACGAAAGAGTCGACATGAGGTAAGACCGTTTCAAGCGCTTTGGCTGACATCAACACACCAGGAACACCAGCGCCTGGGTGCGTGCCAGCGCCAACCATAAATAAACCTTGTACATCCTCACTGCGGTTGTGAGGCCTGAACCATGCGCTCTGAAGCAACAAGGGCTCCAGACCAAATCCCGCGCCCTTAAACGACCACAAGCGGTCATGAAAGTCTTGGGGGGTGTTGACCTTAGAAGTCACGATGTGCTGGCTTAAATTGGGCAATACCGTGCGCTCTAGCTCCGCACAAATGGCTGCTCGGTAGGTTTCGGCATGCAGGGCCCAGTCGGTGCCGCTGTCCAAGTGCGGCACGGGGGAGAGCACGTAAAACGTGTCACATCCTTCAGGCGCCAAAGCAGGGTCGGTGGCGGTAGGGCGGTGCAAATAAAGACTGAAGTCTTCTGATAGGTGGTGCCGCTTGAAAATATCTCGCAGCAGTTCTTTGTAGCGTGGTCCCAGCACCATCATGTGGTGCGGTATGTCAGGGTAAGTGCGGTTGGTACCAAAGTACCAAACAAACAAGCCCATGGAATAGCGACCCTTGTCAATTTTGCGGTCAGTCCATTGGTGCCGATGTTCTGGGGCCACCAAATGCTTGTAGGTCCAAGCGGTATCGGCATTGGACACCACAATGTCGGCCGCTATAAATTCACCATTGCTTAGGGTGACACCGGTGGTGCGACTGTTTTGAACTTCAATTCGGCTCACCGGAGCGTTCAGACGAATATTCACCCCGCGCTCCTGCAGCAGGTTTACCAGACCTTTCACAATGGCGCCCGTGCCGCCCATGGCAGAGTGCACACCCCAAGTCCGCTCTAAGGAGTTGATTAGGGCATACGCACAGGTGACTGAAAACGGGTTGCCCCCAATCAGCAAGGGGTGAAAGCTCATCACGATGCGCAGTTTGTCGTTTTTGAGGTGCTTGGCCACCAGCGTATAAATGCTGCGCCATGCGCCCATACGGGCAAAAGACGGGATGGCCTTTATGAGGTCCATGATGGTGTCAAAGGCAATGGAGCCTAAACCTTCAAAGCCCAAGCGCTTGCATCGCTCGGCGTCTTCTAAAAAACGTTGGTAGCCGTCTAGGTCTTCCGGGCTGAAGCGGGCCACTTCTTCCAACATGGCTTGGGGGTCACCGCTGTAATCAAAGTGCGTGCCGTCATGAAACCGAATTCGATAAAACGGATCCATCGCGCGCAGATCCACATCGTCGGCAAAGCGTTTGCCGCAAAGCGTCCACAATTCCTCAAGCAAAAACGGCGCGGTGATGATGGTGGGTCCTGCATCAAAGGTAAAGCCGTCTTGCTGATACACGTAGGCTCGCCCACCCGGCTTGTCGAGCTTTTCTAAAACCTTCACCGTGTAGCCCCGAACGCTCAAGCGGATGGCAGCAGCCAAGCCTCCAAAGCCGCTGCCAATGACAACTGCAATAGGCGCAGATTTAGGAAAACTCATGGCCGAGGGCTCTGCGAGATAGTTGTAAGGTGTTTGGGCATTCATGAAGAGACATTCACAGGTTTAGAACTCACCGTTTGACGCAGTGCCCAGCCCCAAAGTTTTTCCATGGGCCAGGGCAATACCATCATGGCGTGCTCCACGATGGCCAGGCCCAGCAGGCTGGCCAGTAGCACCCACCCGGTGGTGACTTCCACCAAGCCTTGTTGTGCGCGCCACAAAATCCAAGCCCAAGCCAAACATGCCCCCAACATAGACAACACAAACCAAGGCGTCATGGATCGAATGCGAAAGTAACTGCCCAAATACAGCAAATGTGGGGGCAGGTACTGTGCGCCGTTGTGGCGCACGCCAAAGTACAAGTTCAGTTTGGCGCTCACGCGCATGCACCACAGCAAAGCAAAGGTACACAGCGCCACATGGTTGGGTTGATCGATTTGCATCAGACACAAAATGCCAAAGTTCAACACCAAGGCCAGTTCATGGTGGATCACCACATCGAGCGACTGCTTAAAGCGTTGTATTTCAGTGGTGTGTGCGCCCAAGGTAATTTTTCTGGGACCCGTCAAGCGGCCCGTTAAAAACGCCAGCTCGTGCCAACCCCACATCACAATCACCGATCCAAACCCTAAATAGGCATTGAACACACTGTGGTCGGACATGCTTTGCCAAACACCCCAAAAGCTCAATGCCAACAGCACGGTCCAGGCGGCCAAGCTGCGGTTAAAGGTGCTCGGGTGCAGCCGGTCCAGCCACAGGATCACCCCGGTGCCCAACCACCAGCACCACATGGCAAATCCTGTTGCAGCTAAAGTTTCTAAAGTCATAAAAGACGCTTTACCAAGCAGGCTGCATTCGAATTTCGGAAGTTAAGGGCTGCGACACCACGGGCAAGAAGTACAAGCGGCCAAAGGTGTACAGACCACGAAGCGCATGCCAACCCTGAAGCACTTTGCCGGTTAGGCCGCCACGCGCACGCGCAGCATCGAATGCCTGAGACACACCAAACAATTGCTCTAAGCCCAACCTAAAGCTAGGGTGGTCAATGTCCAAAGCAATAGGAAACACCTGCTTGGTGATGTCGTTGGTCATGCGAAACACCGCGTAGTCGTATTCGGTGGAGTGCAAGCCCATGGCCTCGTGGAGCATGGGGCGGGTATGGTCGCGCACATACATGGTGGCGTACACCGCCAATAAGAAAAAGCGGATCCAAAACAGGTTCAGACCGCGCAACAAATGCGGGTTGGCACGCATGATGAGCGCAAACGATTCGCCATGGCGAAACTCGTCGTTGCACCAGCGTTCAAACCACCTAAAAATGGGGTGGAACCGTTTGTCGGGATTGCGCTCGAGTTGACGGTAAATGGTGATGTAGCGTGCGTAGCCAATTTTTTCAGACAAATAGGTCGCGTAAAAAATGAACTTGGGCTTAAAGAAGGTGTAAGCCTTAGTGCGCTTGAGGTCACCTAAGTCAATGCCCAAATTGAAGTCGCGCAATGACTGGTTGATAAAGCCCGCATGGCGAGATTCATCACGCGCCATGTAGGTCATGAGTTGCTTGATGTCGGGGTTGGTCACGTTTTTGCGGATTTCGTTGTACAAAATGCAACCCGAAAACTCAGAGGTGAGGGAGCTGACCAAAAAGTCTATAAATTCTTGGCGCATCTCTGGCGAGAGCTTGGGCATGGTTTGCGCTACTTCTTCGGCAAACCGTTCGTCACGCTGAAAGTGGTCGTGGTTGTTGTCGCCTTCGTATTCCTGCAGCATGGCGTCCCATTCGGCGCGCAGGGCGCTCACGTCAATACGGTCCATGGCGTTGAAATCGGTGGTGTAAAAACGCGGACTGATCATGGAGTCTTGCACCGCTTTTTTGTTGGCGTCTTCTGCGGTTTCAATCGTGGCGGTTAGGGTGGTCATATCAGGCTCCTAGGTTTAGGGGTTGATGGCTTGGGCGTCACGCAACTGCGCAAACATAGCCAATTGCGTGGGCCCAAAAGATTCCAGGTCTATGCGGTATTGCGTTGAAGGGTCTATGAGCATGAGGCGGCCTTGGCCATGTGCCACCAAATCAAAGGGCAGCTCAGACCCCAAGTTGCGGCTCCTGCGCTCTCGGGCCATCGCCCTTAAGGTGCCGCGCATAAACCCTTGCTCTCCCTCAAAGCGTGCAATGACCGCACCTTGGGGAAAATCTTTCACCAAGATATCGCCATCAGGTGAATCCGCAAACACCAATTGGCGTTGCCACTGCGGCTCCAAGGACTCTTGAGAGACGTCTTTTTGGCTCCATTGCATCCAAGCGACCGCCACCAGCACCAAGGCCATGGCACTCAAGAGCCAGCTCACAGGCCAAGTGGTAAGGGGTTCGTGGTGATGGCTTGAGTGGTTCATAGTGAAAGACTGTTAAGTGTTGGCGGTGACCCAACCAGTTGGCGTTGCAGGTGCAGAGGTGTCTTGGGTCATGGCTTCGTGCGCCACGGCACGCGCTTGGGGGTTGGCGGCTTGCCATGCGTGCTGTAACTTGGCACCCACCTCTGCAACATTGGGGATGCAGCGCAGAGTAGGTTGGGGTTGGCGCAGATGCCAAGGCCGCGCATGCGGCATGAGGTGAAAGTAACCAATCTGGTCTTCGTGGTTCAAAGCCAAGGCCAAGTCACCGATGCTGCCCTTGAGGGCTTTGACCGAGGCGCCCGTGATGCGGGCAAACGGCAAATTAAACGTCACGGTCAGCACAATGCCAATGCGCATCACCACCCGTTTGTTGGTGATGGTGTAGAGCGTTTCGCGGCTGCTGAACCAAGCGCAGCCTGTCAGCAGAGCCAACGCGCACAAAGACAACCCAAGGCTTGTCAATAAAGAAGCCACCCACGTCACCAAGGGCTGGCCTGAATCCCAGTCATTAAAGAGCTGTATGGCCAGCATCAAGGCAAAGTAAATCGAAACGATGCGCACATGAAACGCTTGCAAGGCCAGTTGTTTCCAGTCCGGCGCGCCCTGCCAAATGATGTGCTCCCCTTCGGGCAGCTTTTCAGGTAGGCCCGGTGCAGCTTCATATTCGTATTCGGCGCCGGGGTTCACAGCAGGGGCTCCTGACGTGCGGGTGTGGCGTACAAAGTGCCTGCACCGTAGTAGGCTGAAATTTTTTCTTCTTCCAGCATGGTGATTTGGTATTGCGACTTGGTTTTAGGCACGTTCGCAAACTGCGCCCCTAGTATGGACACCACATGCACGCCACGGCGGCTGATGTCGGCAAAGGTCATGGGCAACAACACCACCTCACCTGAAGCCAGCTTGACTTCAAGGTAGCGAAACACCATTTCCATTTGGTCGATCCACAAGTCGGCCACTGTGCCAGCCTCTTGTCCGTCCGCGCCGGTGACGGTTAAACCGCGGGGGTCTGTGTCTTGCGAGGCCACGCCATGCTCGGCTGCAAAACGCAGAGGAATGATTTTGGCGCCGCCTTCGAGCATGGTGTCGGGTTCATCGGCACGTGCAGCCCAAGCCCCCGGGCCCACGCCCGCAAGCAGCGGATCGCCTACAGGTTCCAGTGGGGCGCCATTCCAGCCGTGGATAGGCTGGGCTGAGTAGCTGCCATCTGCTCGTGACAAGTCGGGCGAAAGATAAGTGTGTCCGTTGGCCATTTTGAAGGTTTTAGGTTCTGGCACCGCAGGCCATCCTTCAATCTTCGGACCGTTTTCACGGCCAGAGTCCATGGGATAACCCTCGCGGTGGTTCTCCCGCAACAGGTAATACATGAGACCAGCAAAAAATATCCAAAACATGTACAGCACGATCTGAGCCACATCGACGTACTGTGTAATTGCACCTGTTTCCATGGTTCACTCCTTCAAAAAAATAACGAACAACTTCTGATCAACTCGACAATTCAACCCGGCAATTCAGCCAGCCCCAATTTGGAATACACAGGCCTGTTGCTGACAGCTTCTTTGCGCGAGCGCCGGACCAACGGCCCCAAGGCCACCAACACTACAAACAACAAATAAATTTCGATGTGGTAAACAAAGCTGTAAGCCGTAGCCGGGCCCATCAAGGGTTCTCCAAGCCAACCCCACTGAACGCATTGCGCCACCACATCTCGGATCACGCCGCCCAGCGCCATAGAAGCTCCTGCTGCCGTGGCTTGCACGGCGCCCCATGCCCCTAGGATCAAACCGCTGTGTTCTTTATTAGGGAGTGACATGGCCGTGACCAACATGCCAACTGAAAACAAGCCCCCCCCAAAGCCAATCAGGAGCACACCGATGCGAAACATCCAGGCAGACTCCATGGGTGCAGAAAAAATCACCAAGGCAAATGCGGGTAGGCCCATCAAAACGCCCAAACTTGCCAGGCGGCAGGCTTGAATGCCTTGGCTCAGCCATTTCGCAGAACCTATAAAGGCCAGTAAAGCGCCCGCCATGCTGATGGCTGTAAGACTGCTGGTCATACCCACGCTCAGGCCCAAGACCTCGGCGCCATAAGGCTCCAAAATAATGTCTTGCATGCTGAAAGCGCTGGTGCCCAAGCCCACCGTCCATAAAAAGCGTTTCATATGGGGCAGCTGCATCAGTTGGCCCCAACTTTGTTTAAAGCCATGGGCTTCGCGTGGACCTCGTCGCGCTTGTCTTGCCTCTTGTTTCCAAAGCGCCATCAAGTTGAGCACCAATACCAACACAGCGGAACCCTGAATCACCTGAATCAGTAGCTTGGGGGAAAAGTCTTCTAGGAGCCAACCCAGTACCGCGCTGCTGCCAATCATGCCCAACAGCAGCATGGTGTAGAGCAAGGCCACCACGCGAGGGCGTTTTTCTGCCGGTGCCAGATCATTGGCCAAAGCCATGCCAGCCGTTTGGGTGACCTGCATACCCGCACCCACCAACACAAAGGCCAAACATGCGCCCAAGTGACCCAGTGAAAGGGTTTGGTCCATGGACTCGGACAACAACAACAAGGCAAAGGGCATGATGGCCAACCCCCCAAACAGCATCAAGCTGCCCATCCACAAATAAGGCAGTCGGCGCAAACCCAAGGGCGAGGGGTGTGTGTCACTGCGGTACCCGATGAATGCGCGCAAAGGCGCAAACACCAAAGGGATGGCCACCGAGCAAGCCACGATCCAAGCGGGCATGCCCAATTCCACAATCATCACGCGGTTGAGGGTGCCCACCAGCAGCGCCATATTGATGCCTATGACCAACTGGAACAAAGACAATCGAAGCAAACGGCTTAAAGGCAGCTCAGGAGACGCGGCATCTGCAAACGGCATGAAGCGGCTGCCCAATGCCATCATCCACCCTGGTGGACGCAGCAGGGGTGTGTTCATGAGCTTGGCAGCAAGCTTCATGTGTGGCGCCATTCCCATGCTTGTGAGGTGTAAAACCCACGAGACACGCGCACGGTGCGCTCAGGGGTCCAGTGCTCAAGCTCTGGGGTTTGCTTCATGAGCCGCAAGAGGTGCTGATAGGCCACCGGCACCAAGGCTGGGGATCGGTCGCTTTTAGGGAACCATTGGCCCATGCTGTGCATGACGGCCAGCAAGGGAGTGCGCGGGGCAAAGGTAAACACCATGCCGCGGCGGGTTCGCTCAGACAACACCGTTAGTGCTCGCAAAATGTCTTCAGCACCGTAGTGGATCAGCGAGTCCATGCCCACCACATAGTCAAAGCTGCCCAACTTGGGATCCAGCATGTCGCCCGACAAAAACTCAATGCTGCCGGGCATATTGGAAAGGCCTTGGGCAATGCGCTCGCGCGCTAGGTTGACCAAAGTGGGTGACAGGTCTATCGCCACCACCTCTGCGCCCCGAGCCGCCGCCAGAACAGCCAAAGCGCCAGTGCCACAACCTGCGTCCAGTAGACGCATACCGTGCATATCTTGCGGTAGCCAACCCATGAGCGTGGCACGCATTTGGTCGCGGCCTTCTCGTACCGTGGTGCGAATACGTCCTACCGGTTCATTGGAGGTCAGAATGGCCCAAGCCTTGGCCGCAGTTCGGTCGAAGTAATGCTCAATCTGGTTGCGGCGTGCTTCGTAGGTGGTGCTGTTCATAGTTTTGAGTCGAAGGTGGTGGGTTCAATCAAAGCCCAACAAATCAAAAATATCCCGGTCTTTCATGGGCGTGGCGGGTAATGGGTCGCCGCCTAACCAAAGGGCTGCTGCAAGACGCATGTATTCGTCTTGAACTGCCTTCACCGCAGGGGTGGCTTCAATTTCAAAAAGAGTGGATTTGGTCAGGCGACTCTTGCGGATTTCGTCCAATATGGGAAAGTGCGCCATGGTTTTAAGACCGACCTGTGCATTGAACTTGTCAATCTGGTCGGTGGCATCGCTGCGGTTGGCAATCACGCCACCCAAGCGCACGTTGTAGTTTTTGGCCTTGGCACCAATGGCCTGAACAATGCGGTTCATGGCAAAAATGGAGTCAAAGTCGTTAGCTGTGACAATGAGTGCGCGGTCTGCGTGTTGCAAGGGCGCTGCAAAACCACCGCACACCACATCGCCCAGCACGTCAAAAATCACCACATCGGTGTCTTCCAGCAAGTGGTGCTCTTTGAGCAGCTTGACGGTTTGGCCCACCACATAGCCACCACAACCGGTACCCGCAGGCGGGCCCCCAGCTTCCACACACATCACGCCGTTGTAGCCCTTGAACACAAAGTCGTCCAAGCGCAACTCTTCAGCATGAAAGTCCACCGCTTCTAAAGCATCAATCACCGTAGGCATGAGCTTTTTGGTAAGTGTGAAGGTGGAGTCGTGCTTGGGGTCGCAGCCAATTTGCAGCACGCGTTTGCCCAACTTGCTAAAGGCCACTGACAAATTAGATGATGTGGTGCTTTTGCCAATGCCACCTTTGCCATAAATGGCAAAGACTTTGGCGGTGCCAATCTTGACGCTGGGATCCAGTTGGACCTGAACGCTGCCCTCACCATCGGGCGGTGGGCGCTTGGTGGTACGCACCTCAGATACAGGTACCAATGTAGTTTCCATCATGCGGGGACTCCTTCTTGTATGCCTTCTAGGCGGTCTTCGAGCTCTTCGCCTGCTTGCTGCAAGGCGTTCATGAGCTCGGGGTCGGGTTGCCAGTAATTGCGGCGGCTGGCCTCCAGCAGCCGGTTGGCCACTTTGACGGATGCCGTGGGGTTGAGCTTGGCCATGCGTTCGCGCATGACCGGATCGAGCACAAAGATTTGGGCCAGCTGCTGGTACACCCAAGGCTGCACTTGTCCGGTGGTGGCTGACCAGCCCATGGTGTTGGTCAGGTGCACTTCAATTTGGCGCACGCCTTCGTAGCCATGCTGCAACATGCTTTCGTGCCACTTGGGGTTGAGCATGCGGGTGCGGGTTTCCAGGGCCACTTGTTCGGTCAAAGTGCGCACCACGCCTTCGCCCTGGGTTTGGTCGCCAATGTAGACCGGTGGGGCTTGAGCGGCATCGCCTTGAATGTCGTGCTTGGCTTGCAAGACCGCACGGCTGATGCCGCCTAGAGTGTCAAAGTAGGTGTCGATGCTGGTCACGCCCAGTTCTACCGAGTCTAGGTTTTGGTAGGTTAGGGACACATGGGACAAAGCGCTTTGCAGCAAGGTGTTGTTGCGCACGGGCTGTCCTTGGCGGCCATAGGCAAAGCCTTTGCGTTGGGTGAAGGCGTTGCCCAGCTCGCTCTCGTCTTCCCAGCAACTGGCACCTACCAGATGGTTCACATTGGCGCCGTAGGCGCCTTCGGCGTTGCCAAACACGCGCAGTGAGGCGGTTTCAAGATCGCCGCCATGCTCTGCTTGGTAGGCTAATGCATGTTTGCGCACAAAGTTTTGGTCTTCAGGCTCATCGGCAGAGGCAGCTAAAAAGGCCGCTTCTGCCAACAAGCGGATCTGCATGGGCAACAGGTCGCGGAAGATGCCTGACAACGTGATCACCACATCCACACGAGGGCGCTGCAGTTCACTCAAAGGCATCAACTGTGCACCAGCCAAACGGCCATACGTGTCAAAGCGAGGACGTGCGCCCATCAGGTGCAGCGCTTGCGCCAAAGGGCCGCCTTCGGATTTGAGGTTGTCCGAGCCCCAAAGCACCATGGCCACAGTTTCGGGAAGACCTTTGCCGTCCTCGGCGTAACGGGCCAAGAGTTTGTCTGCTTGAATAACACCATCGCGCAAGGCAAATGCCGTGGGCAAACGGAAGGGGTCTATGCCATGGAGATTGCGGCCGGTGGGCAAGATGTCGGCGTTGCGCAGCAGGTCGCCGCCGGGTGCAGGCTCGATGTACCTTGCATCCAAGGCGCGAATCAGGCCTTTCATCTCGTGCTCTTGGCTGAGCAGTTGGTTGGTTTTGACCAGCTCTTGAAGTGCGTCCCTATGGGCGGGTTCTAGCCCTACGGACTGCGTTTTAAGCGTTTCGGCGCTGGTGCCATCCACCAAGCTTTCAAGCAACTGTTGGGTAAAGCCGCTGACTTGGTCCAAGCCCATAGCCTGAGACATGATGTTCAGGGTGGACAAGCGTTGGGCCCGGTTGGGGATTTGACCCACGACATGCAAGCCTTCAGGAATGAGCGTGTATTCCAATTCCAGCAGTTGCTCTTGTAAAGCGGTGATCCAAACGGTGGATTGATGTGCCACGTGCTCGGCCAATTGGTCGGCAGTCAGAGAGGGCACTTTCAGGTCCAAACCTAAGGCTTGCTCATGAATAAGCTGAGCCAACTCAATGGCTTGCGCGTCGCAGGCATCATCCAACCCACGCCAGCGCTCAAGCGACTGCTTGAGGTCAGTGAGGCCCTTGTACAGCCCAGACTCTGACAAGGTAGGCGGCAGGTAGCTGATGAGGGTAGAAGCGGCACGGCGTTTGGCAATGGCCCCTTCGGAAGGGTTGTTGGCGGCATACAGGTAAATGTTGGGCATTTCACCTATCAACCGCTCTGGCCAGCAGCTGCCCGACATACCCGCTTGCTTGCCAGGCATAAATTCCAAGGCGCCGTGGGTGCCAAAGTGCAGCACGGCATCGGCCTTAAAGCCTTGGCGCAGGTAACGGTAGAAGGCGCTGAAGGCATGGGTGGGTGCAAAACCGCTTTCAAACAGCAAGCGCATGGGGTCGCCCTCATAGCCAAAGCCGGGTTGCACGGCCACCAACACCTCACCAAATTGCGCGCCCAACACAAACAGCTCTTTGCCGTTGGTCAGGTGCTTGCCCGGGGCTGAGCCCCATTGGCGTTCAATTTGGGGGAGCCATTTTTCTTCGCTGACGTGTTGTGACACCGGAATGCGGTGGTGCACATTGGCGGCGGTGCCCATCTCGGCGCTGTTGCCTTCCAGCAGTGCGGAGCGTAAGGCCTCCACACTCTCAGGCACATCGACACGGTAGCCTTCTGCCGACAAGTTGTGCAAGGTGTTGAAGACCGACTCAAACACCGACAAATAAGCCGCGCTGCCCACCGAACCTGCATTGGGTGGGAAATTGAAAATCACAATCGCCACTTTCCGTTCGGCGCGTTTTTTCAAGCGCAATTGCACCAAGCGCTGCACACGGTCGGCCAGCATTTCGGTGCGTTCCGCGCAGGTGAACATGTCTTGGGTGTTGTGCTCGGCCGTGAAGGTGCAGGCCCTGTCGCAGCCTTGGCAGGTGGTGCCCGCAGCACCTGGCCGCCCGCCGTACACCATGGGTACAGTGGAGCCATCCAACTCGGGAATGGCCACCATGATGGTGGTTTCAACGGGCAGCAAGCCTCTGCCGGAGCCGCCCCACTGGTCTAAGGTTTGGAATTCCACGGGGTGCGCCGCAATGTAGGGCACATCCAGCTCGACCAACGCCTTTTGAGCGGCTTTTGCATCGTTGTATGCGGGGCCGCCCACCAATGAAAAACCCGTGAGTGACACCAAAGCATCAATTTGCACTTCGGAGCCCGACTTGAAATACGCATCAATAGCGGGGCGGTTGTCCAAGCCGCTGGCATAGGCCGGAATGACCCGCAAGCCGCGGGCTTCGAGGGTATCTATCACCGCGTCGTAATGCGCCGTGTTGCCAGCAAGCAGGTAGGAGCGCAGCAACAGCAAGCCCACGGTGGGCTGGCCAGATTTGGAAGGCTTGGGCAGTTGCGAGAGCTTGTCGCTTAATCGCTGGGGTATTCGGGGGTGGTACAGGCCCACTTCGGGGTATTCCTGCGGCTCGGCTATGGCATCAGCTTTTTTAAATGGAGCGCGTGCGCCTTGCGCATAACGTTGCACCAACATCTGCACCATATGTTCGATGTTGTTTTCAGAGCCTGCCAGCCAATACTGCATGGTCAAAAAGTACAGGCGCAAGTCTTGAGCAGTGCCTGGAATAAACCGCAGCAACTTAGGCAGGCGGCGCAACATGGCCATTTGCTTGGCACCTGCATTGGCCGATGTTTCTTTTTTGGCGTCGCCCTCTTTGGCGCTGGGCTTGAGTTTTTTAAGCAGCCCCATCAGGCCACCCGGTTGCGAGCTCATGTCGAGCTTACCCATGCGGGTGAGTTGCGCAACAGGTGGAGCCGACATCACGCACACCATGGCATCGCAGGCCTCGCGCCGACGCTTTAAGGCTGGCAAGATGGGCAAGAAGTGGTCTTCCAAAAACAGCATGGTCACGATCACCAGGTCTGCCGTCTCAATGTCCGCCTCGCAGCGGCCCAGCGCTTGATCGTTGTCACGGAACAAAGACGCGCTGTGAATCGTCAAGCTCAGGCCAGGAGACTGCTGCGCCAAACGAGCCGCTGAGCGTTGCGCGGCCGTGGACAAATGGTTGTCCATGGTGAGCAACACCACGCGCATGCCGGAGCCTGATTTAGCGGCTGTAGTGGGCTTTGGCATCGTAGAGAGTCTCCACAGTGATGTTGTGTATGCCGAGCTCCTGCGCATAGCGCTCGGTGTTGCGCTTGGCTTTGCCGCGCACAAAAAACGGAATCTTTCCCAGCTCTTTTTCAGCCGCAGGGGTCCACTGCGAGCCTTGCGGCGTCGGGGCGCCTGAGGTTGTGGCAGGCACCACAATTTGGGGCGCCTGTTCTGAGGTGTGGGTGCCTACAAGGCTGGGGCTAGGGGCAACGCCAGGAGTGGGTGTTCGCGTTGAGCCCAGGTGAGAGGGCGCTGCACCATCATGAAATTCAAAGTCTTCTCGGAACATACCCAACAGGTGTTCTTCTAGACCCATCATGAGGGGGTGTACCCAAGTGTCAAACAACACATTGGCCCCCTCAAAGCCCATTTGCGGTGCGTAGCGGGCCGGGAAGTCTTGTACGTGCACGGGCGCAGAAATCACAGCGCAGGGCGTGCTCAAACGCTTGGCAATGTGGCGCTCCATTTGGGTGCCCAAAATCAGCTCCGGGTGGAGTTGCCGAATTTGTTCTTCCACCATCAGATAGTCGTCGGTGATCAGGGCTTCGACCCCATAGGTTTTGGCGGCGTCGCGCACCTCGCGGGCAAATTCACGGCTGTAGGTGCCCATGCCTACCACTTCAAAGCCCATTTCTTGGTGGGCAAAGCGCGCGGCGGCCACCACGTGGCTAGCGTCGCCAAACAGGTACACGCGTTTGCCTGTGAGGTAGGTGCTGTCCACCGACTTGGCGTACCACACCGAGCGTGCGTGAGCTTCAAGTTCGGCAGGGACTTCAATGCCGGCAAGTGCGGCAACTTCGGCCACAAAATCGCGCGTGGCGCCCACTCCGATAGGGATGGTTTTGGTAAAAGGCATGTCAAACTGCCGCTGCAACCAAGTGGCCGTGGTCATGCCAATTTCAGGGTAGAGCACCACATTGAAATCAGCTTGGGCCAATTGGCGAATCTGTTCAACGCTGGCATTGAGCGGCGCCACCACATGCACATCCACGCCCAGTTGGTCGAGCAAATGGGCGATTTCGCGAATGTCGTCGCGGTGCCTAAAACCTAAAGCTGTGGGGCCCAAGAGGTTGCAGCTGGGACGGCGTTGGCTATTGGAAGATTGGGGATCTTTGGGTGCTGGGGGCAGCACCAAGCGGCGGGCCAATTGGTAAAAGGTTTCAGCCGCGCCCCAGTTTTCTTTGCGCTGGTAAGCGGGCAACTCCAAGGGCACCACTGGAATGGGCAAGTTTAAAGCTTGGGCCAAGCCGCCCGGGTCGTCTTGAATCAGCTCGGCGGTGCACGAGGCCCCCACCAACAGGGCTGCCGGGGCAAAACGCGCATAGGCTTGTGCGGCGGCATCTTTGAACAGCTGTGCGGTATCGCCACCTAAATCACGCGCCTGAAATGTGGTGTAGGTCACAGGCGGGCGCTTGGGCAAGCGCTCGATCATGGTGAACAGCAAGTCGGCATAGGTGTCCCCTTGCGGCGCGTGCAAGACGTAGTGCACGTCTTGCATGGCAGTGGCAATGCGCATGGCGCCGATGTGGGGCGGGCCTTCGTATGTCCAGAGGGTGAGTTGCATGGAAGGTCTTGGGGCTTAAATTGTTAGGCTCACGCAGCCAACTTCAGGCGGCGAATGAGGGGGCGGCTGAACAAACCGGCCAAGTCGCCTGCTTGCTCGTAGCCCTGAATGGGGGTGAACACCAGTTCAATGGCCCACTTGGTGGTGAAGCCTTCAGCCTCTAAAGGGTTGGCCAAGCCCAGGCCGCACACCACCAGGTCGGGCTGGTCCGCGCGGCAGCGGTCGAGCTGCAGCTCCACGTCTTGTCCTTCCGACAGCCGCGTGCTGCTGGGCAACAGGGCCAACTCTTCAGCCATATGGCCGCGGTGCAAATAGGGCGTACCCACCTCACACAAGTGCATGTGCATTTCGTGGTGCAGAAAACGCGCCAGCGGAATTTCAAGTTGGGAATCCGGGAAAAAGAAAACCTTGCGGCCTTGTAGTTGTTCGCGGTGGCGCGCCATTGACACTTCGGCGCGCTGACGCGGGGCGCGAACCACGGTTTCAAAGGCCTCGTCGCTCACCCCAAAGGCTTGGGCTCCCGCCTTGAGCCACTGGGTGGTGCCTTGTGCGCCCAAAGGAAAGGGCGCGGGCACACGGGTGGCGCCTTGCGCCTCAAGTTGGCGTGCGGTGTCTGCCAAAAATGGTTGGGCCAGCAAAAAGCGGGTCTGTGGGCCGATGGCAGGTATTTGCCTGCTGTTGCGGGGTGGATAAAAGTCCACCTGCTCAATGCCCATGTTCTGGAAATACTGGCGGAACTGATCTTCCACCACATCAGCCAAGGTGCCCACAATCAATAAATTGGACTGTGTTGATGTGGGCGCAGCAGGCAGGGTTTGCAGCCAGGCGGCCAAACAGGCATCCTCGCCTTGGGTGAAGGTGGTTTCAATGCCGCTGCCCGAGTAACTGACCACGCGCACTTTGTGCAGGTGCTGACGGCTTAGGCGCTCGGCAGCACGTGACAAATCGAGCTTGATCACTTCAGAGGGGCAGGACCCCACCAAAAACAGTTGCTTGATGTCGGGACGGCGTGTCAGCAGCTCGGACACCACACGGTCGAGCTCGTCATTGCAGTCGGCCAAGCCTGCCAAATCGCGCTCGTCAATGATGGCGGTGCCAAACCGGGGCTCGGCAAAAATCATGACCCCAGCGGCAGACTGAATTAAATGAGCGCAGGTGCGTGAGCCCACCACCAAAAAAAACGCGTCTTGAATCTTGCGGTGCAGCCAAATGATGCCGGTGAGCCCGCAAAACACCTCGCGCTGTCCACGTTGAATCAAAACCGGTGTATCGGCGCAGCCCATACCCGAAGCGGCTTGGATAGGAATCACAGGGCTCATGCGCGGGCCTCCGTGCTCAAAGTGGCAAGGGGCGCTGGGGTTTGTGACGTCATAGCCGCATGCTGTAAGCGGGCGGCCCGCAGTTTGATTAAAAACTGACCGGCGTTGACCACATAGGTGGCATAGGCGGCCAAGGCCAACCAGTGTTGCTGCTCAATGGGTAAACTGGCCGTCCACCACACATATAAGTAAAGGGTGTGTAAGGACAACACCAGCATGCTGAACACGTCTTCCCAGAAAAAAGCAGGTGCAAACAAGTACTTGTCAAACACCACCTTTTCCCAAATGCAGCCGGTGATCATGATGAGGTAGAGCACCATGGTCTTGACGACCACCGAAAGCATGGCCCATTCGTGACCTTCGCCCGTCCAAAGGGCGCGTACCACCATACTTAGGCTGACCAAAAACACCACAAACTGCAGCGGAGCCAATACGCCCTGAATGAGCGTCCAAACAGACTCGTCCCGACGCACTTTTTGCTCGGGGGTGTAAAGGGCTGCAGGTGCAGTTTGCCGTGGCATACAAAACGTCCCAAATGGGGTGGATGACGTTTTGGACTGTACGGACCTGATGAGGATGTGTCAACTTAAATTGACGTAAATTTAATATTACGTTTTAAGTGTTTTCCCTAGGGTGGGTTTTATAAAAAACCATAAAACTCGAGCCCTTGCTATAAGTTTTGCTCATGAAAGTTCAATCCCACGCGCACCACGCGAGCCGTCTTTACAGGTCGCACCGCCCCGATGCCTACCCCAAGCTTCAGGGTCGGCATGCTTTCGGTCAAGCGGCCATCAGTGCAAATGATGTGGATGAATTGGCCCATGCGTGCGTGTCGAGTGAACATGCGGCGCTCAAGTTGGTGCAGCAGTGGTTGCTGCAAGACCAAAATTTAGATGCCATATACCTCAAGGGCATCATGCCTGCGGCGCAGCTGATAGGCGCATGGTGGTCCTCAGACGACATCGACTTTGCTTCTGCCACTGTGGCGTTTTGTCGCTTGCACGGCCTGCTCCACGAGCTCAGCCCCAGATTTTTAGCAGATGCGCAAGTGCTCAGCCCTGCGCCTTCGGCCTTGCTGATTCCTACCCCGGGTTCTCAGCACAGCATGGGCGTCTTTATGTTGAGTGAATTCTTCCGCCGTGGTGGTTGGCGGGTGAGCAGTGATGCAATGAGCGCGGCAGAAGATGTCGTTCGCTTGGTGCAGACCGAATGGTTTGATGTGTTGGGACTGTCCATTTCTTCAGACCGACAACTCGACTTGACGCGGCACATGTTGACAGAAGTGCGGCTTAAATCGGCCAATCCCAAGCTGGTCATCATGTTGGGTGGACCCTGGGTACACGAGGCGCACCCGCAATTGGCCGACTTAAAGCCGGACCTGATCGGCGCAGATGCGAGCCAATCGCAGCAATTGGCCTTAAATTACCTGCGCAAATTGCAAAACAGCAGTTTGAGCCCCATTTGATCTTGATCAGGGTTTGGCGCACCCATGGGCCTAAATTCTTACAAACTCGACAGCCACACGGCTATCATCCGGTTAAAACTTATAACTATAAAACCCTGCCAGCTGTCAATTTGAACTGACGTTTCTACATGAACATTGAAAAATTTGACGCTGATACCCTGGCCCGAGTGATCGGCATCGCGTCAGACATTGCGCTCATCATGGACAGCCATGGTGTGGTGCAAGACGTTTCGGTTCGCAAATCGGAATTGGCGGTGTTGGGCTGCCAAAACTGGGTCGGTAAGGCATGGGTAGACCTGGTGACCAGTGAAAGCCGCAGCAAAGTACAAGACATGCTGGCCAACAACGCGCCCGAAGGCGACATCCGCTGGAGGCATGTGAACCACGCCACGCCCCAAGGGGTGGATGTACCTATTCAATACGCGGTGCTGCACCTTGAAATGGATGGCCGTATTTTGGCTCTGGGGCGCGACTTAGAAGCCGTGGCGGTGTTGCAGCGCCGTTTGGTAGAAACCCAGCAGTCCATGGAGCGCGACTACTTTAGGCTGCGCCACATTGAAGCTCGCTACCGCACGCTTTTCAATACCACCAGCGAACCCTTGCTGGTGTTGGATGGCGCTGCCTATAGGGTGACGGAGGTTAATGTCAGTGCGCAAGCGATGGTCAAAGACTCCAGCAAACGTTTGGTGGGTCGCGA
This sequence comes from Hylemonella gracilis, assembly GCA_945862195.1. GTDB lineage: Bacteria > Pseudomonadota > Gammaproteobacteria > Burkholderiales > Burkholderiaceae_C > Hylemonella > Hylemonella gracilis_C. The sequence continues at coordinate 816 of CAMAXR010000022.1, read as the reverse complement.
CATTGCCGATTGTTTTGAGCCCAGCTGGAAAGAGGAGGTCATGTCTTTGCTGCGGATGGCTTACGCCACCGGAAGAATTGAAATGTGCCGGGCCCGCTTTGTGGGTACCAGTTCAGACTGCACTGTGTCGGCCACGGTGTTTCGGCAAGAAACAGGCGCCCAGTTTTTGGTGCGGCTTGTGCAGCACGATGCGGCCAACGGCCCATCGGGCTCGCGCCAAAACTATTGGATGACCGAGGCTATGGAGCATGCCCCTATGGGCATTGTGCTGACCGACCGCTCTGGACAACTGAAGTCGGCCAATACCGAATTTTTGGCCATGATGGGCGCCACCTCGTTGTCGCATGTTCAAGGCGTGCCCATGGAAAATTGGTTGGTGCGCGGCGGGGTCGACTGGGGCGTGTTGAGCACCAATTTGCGACAAAAATCCTTGGTTAAAGACTTTGCCACCGAGTTGCGCATGTTCTCGGGTATGGAATTGGCGGTGGAAATTTCTGCCCTCAGCCTGACCCATTTGGATGAGCAGCAGTACGCCTTTTTTATCAAAGATGTGGCGCGCCGCCGCGCCCAAGAAACGCCTTCAGCCAGCGCTGGCATGGCTGGATCTGTGGCGGAGTTGTCACGTTTGGTGGGGCGCATGCCCCTGAAAGATATTGTGGGCGAGACGGTGGACATGATTGAAAAAATGTGCATTCAGTCGGCCTTGACCCTCACCCACAACAACCGTGCCTCTGCCTCTGAAATGCTCGGTTTGTCTAGGCAAAGCCTGTACGTGAAGCTGCGCCGATACGGCATGGTCAGCGACCAAGACGCCGA
>CAMAXR010000021.1 GCA_945862195.1 Hylemonella gracilis | reverse complement strand
TTGAGGCCCACCCCCACCACCACATACAAAGCTGAGGCCTCTTGGGCGAGGCTGGTGGTTTCTATCAAAATGCCGCCCAGCTTGCGGGCGTTCCACCACAAGTCGTTGGGCCACTTCAGGCGGATGCCGGGGTGCAAACTGCGCGCCACCGCCAGCCCCACCAGCAACGAAAGGCCCGACAAGGGCGAATCTTGACCAGCCCCCAAGCGCCAAGGAAAACCCAGCGAAAAGGTGAGGTCTGTGGCTGCGGGGCCGCTCATCCAAGTGCGCCCCAATCGCCCCCGCCCAGCGGTTTGGTGTTCCGCCACCAACAACACCGGATCGCACCCCCCTGCACGGGCGCGGCGCATGAGCTCGCTGTTGGTGGAGTCCAGCTCGGGCAGCACCTCTGCGGTAAACCCCGGCCAAACCGGCACCACCTGTTCCCAAAGCGCCTCTAGAGGCCAACGCAGGCGAGGAAGCTTCAAGGCAACTGACTTGGGTGGGTTAAGACGGCTCTGAACTCTTGTTGTCTTAATCAGCAGTGTCTTGAGACTGTTTAGAAGGCTTGTTGTCTTTTTTGTTTTTTTTGTGCTTCTTGTCCTTAGCGTCAGACTTGTCTGTTTTTTTGGACTTTTTATCTGCCTTGGATTCCTTAGATTTCTTGGACTTTTTCGAGTTTTTCTTTTGGGAGGGCTTGTCGTCGTCTTGGGGAGCCAACAACGTGCCGCGGCAGAGCTTGGAACCACACCAGCACGGGTATTCGGCCAGCAGCTTCTTGGTGTAGGGCTCGTCAATCATCAGCCCGTAGTCGTAGTTCAGCTCTTGACCGGCTGGTATGTTGTGCAGGGTTTTGATGAAAATACGGCCGCCTTGCTCATCGGCCTCGCAGTTAGGCTCGCAGGCGTGGTTGATCCAGCGGGCCGAGTTGCCGCCAACTTTGCCGTCTATAACGTGTTGATCGTCTATGTGAAAGTAAAACGTGTGGTTGGGGTTGGCGGGGTCGTGGGGGTGACGGCGCTGCGCTTCGTCCCAGCTGATGACTTCACCCGTGTACTCCATGACCAACTCGCCCTCGGCCAAGTCGACCAAGGCAAACACGCCGCGGCCGTGCACGCCCGATTTCCGCACCTGAATCCGCCGCACCGGGGCTTTGGGTGCGGGCTTGAGGGCCACTGGGTGGGTGTCAACTCGGGCCGCAGGTGGGGTGGGGGTGGATTTGGTCACGTCAAAAAAATTTGTTAATGTGAATTCGTGGGTGCGCACGTGCACATGTGTGCGTGCGCATGTGTGCGCGTACGCGCGAGATGTCAAGGGATTGTAGTCAGATGAAAACATTGGTCATAGCCGAAAAGCCCTCCGTGGCGCAAGACATCGTGCGGGCACTCACGCCGGTGGCGGGCAAATTTGAAAAGCACGATGAGTTTTTTGAGAGCGACACCTACCTGGTTTCCAGCGCTGTAGGCCATTTGGTAGAGATTCAGGCGCCCGAAGAATTTGACGTCAAACGCGGCAAATGGAGCTTTGCCCACCTGCCCGTGATTCCGCCGCACTTTGATTTGAAGCCGGTGGACAAGACCAAAACCCGGCTGAACGCGGTGGTCAAGCTGGCCAAGCGCAAAGATGTGAATGCACTTATCAATGCGTGCGACGCGGGCCGCGAGGGGGAGCTGATTTTTCGCCTGATTGAGCAATATGCCGGTGGCGCCAAGCCGCTGGGCAAGCCCGTCAGCCGCCTGTGGCTGCAAAGCATGACGCCCCAAGCCATACGCGACGGGTTTGACCACCTCCGCAGCGACGACCACATGAAGCCGCTGGCCGACGCCGCACGCAGCCGCAGCGAGGCCGACTGGCTGGTGGGTATCAACGGCACGCGGGCCATGACGGCCTTTAACTCGCGCGATGGCGGGTTTTTTCTGACCACGGTGGGTCGCGTGCAAACCCCCACCTTGGCGGTGGTGGTGGAACGCGAAGAAAAAATCCGCAAATTCATCAGCCGCGACTATTGGGAAGTGCACGCCACGTTTGCGGCTGCTGCGGGTACCTACGCCGGCAAATGGCTCAACCCGGGCTGGAAAAAATCGGCCCAGCCCTTGGGCCCAGACGGACATCCCGATGCCGAGCTGCGTCCCGACCGGCTCTGGAACGCCGCCGAGGCCCAAGCCATTGCCCATGCGGTGCAAGGCCAACCTGGTACGGTGAGTGAAGAAAGCAAGCCCACCACACAAGCCTCTCCCGCCCTGTTTGACCTGACCAGCTTGCAGCGCGAGGCCAACGGCAAGTTTGGGTATTCGGCCAAAACCACGCTGTCTTTGGCGCAAAGCTTGTACGAAAAGCACAAAGCCCTAACCTACCCCCGAACCGACTCGCGCCATTTGCCCGAGGACTACGTGCCGGTGGTCAAGCAAACCTTTGAAATGCTGGCCGATTCGGGCATGAACCACTTGGCGCCGCACGCCCTAACCGCCCTGAACCAAGGCTATATAAAGCCCAGCAAGCGCATTTTTGACAACGCCAAGGTCAGCGACCACTTTGCCATCATCCCCACGCTTCAAGCGCCCAGCGGCTTGAGCGAGGCTGAACACAAGCTTTACACCTTGGTGGTGCGCCGCTTTATGTCGGTGTTTTTTCCGAGTGCGGAATACCAAGTCACCACCCGCATCACCACGGTGCAAACGCCCGCTGCGGCACATGCCTTCAAAAGCGAGGGCAAGGTGCTGGTCAAGCCGGGTTGGCTGGCCATTTATGGCAAAGAGGCCGATGAGGAAGTGCCCGCGGGCGAAGAATCTGGCAAAACGCTGGTGGCGGTGCTGGCCGGTGAAACCGTACTCAACCAAACCGTGGAGCCCAAAGCCCTGAAAACCCGCCCCCCCGCACGCTACTCCGAGGCCACCTTGCTGGGCGCCATGGAGGGTGCGGGCAAAGCCATTGAAGACGAAGAGCTGCGCGAAGCCATGCAAGACAAGGGGCTGGGCACACCGGCCACGCGTTCGAGCATCATTGAAGGCTTGTTGGCCGAAAAGTACATGCTGCGCGAAGGCCGTGAGCTGATTCCCACGGCCAAGGCGTTTCAGCTCATGACGCTGCTGCGCGGCTTGGGGGTCGAAGAGCTTTCTCGTCCCGAACTCACAGGCGAGTGGGAGCATAAGCTGGCCCTGATGGAGCGCGGGGAGCTGTCGCGCGAAGCCTTCATGCTGGAAATTGCCGACATGACCGAGCGCATGGTGCGCAAAGCCAAAGAGTACGACCGCGACACCATTCCAGGCGACTACGCCACCTTGACCAACCCCTGCCCCAATTGCGGCGGCGTGGTGAAAGAAAACTACCGCCGCTATGCCTGCATTGGCAGCGCCAACCCTCCAGGTGCCTCGGCAGGAGACTCTGCGGCTGGATTTTCGCCAGAAACCGGTTGCGGCTTTTCGTTCACCAAAACCCCGGCGGGCCGGGCGTTTGAGTTACCCGAGGTGGAGGCCTTTTTGCGCGACAAAAAAGTGGGGCCGCTGGAGGGCTTTCGCTCCAAGGCTGGCTGGCCCTTTTCTGCCGAAATCGCCCTCAAGTTCAGCGAAGAAGACCGCAACTGGAAACTGGAGTTTGATTTTGGCGACCCCTTGGCCGACGCCGAGAGCGGCGAAATCATGGACTTTTCAGCAAGCGCGAACTTGGGGCCATGTCCCAAATGCGCCGCGGCGGTGTTTGAATTGGGCAAAAACTATGTGTGCCAAAAGTCTGTGCCCACGGCAGAGCAAGCCACACCCAGCTGCGACTTCAAGAGCGGCAAGGTCATCTTGCAACAGACGGTAGAGCCCGAGCAAATCAGCAAATTGCTGGCCACCGGTAAAACCGATTTGCTGGACAAGTTTGTGTCCATGCGCACCCGTCGCCCCTTTAAAGCGTTTTTGGCCTGGGACCAAACCGCGGGCAAAGTAAGCTTTGAGTTTGAGCCCTCCAAATACCCTGCACGAAAAACTGCAGGAACCGAGGCCTTGACCGCCGCCAGCAAGGCGGTGGCTCAAGCCATTGGTAAGACTGCGGCCAAAAAAGTGGGCAAAGCCACGGAAAAGACCGCTGCGAAACCCGCCGCCAAGAAAGCGGCGGCTAAGAAAGTTCCCTCTAAAGCCCCACGCAAAACCAGCACGGCTGCGGGCAAGCAGCCCAGCGCTGCTTTAGCCGGTGTTATTGGAAGCGCGCCCGTAAGCAGGCCTGAGGCCATCAAAAAGATGTGGGAGTACATCAAGGCCAAAGGCCTACAAGACGCCGCCGACAAACGCGCTATAAATGCTGACAGCGCCCTGCTGGAGGTGTTTGGCAAGCCCCAAATCAATATGTTTGAGCTGGCGGGCTTGCTGGGCAAGCACTTGGCTTAAAACAAGCTAAGACGACGCTTTGGTCAACCGCGGGCTCTTGACAGGAAAGACTCCTAGCCGCCTGCGCAGCCAGGAGTTTGCGGCTTATGCCTTGATGGCCGAGCTGTTTGAAGCCGCTTGAGTGGCTGCGCCCGTTGTGGCGTCTTGGCTGGAGCCTGGGTGGGCTTGTGAAGATGGGCCACCAGAGGTTTGACCAGAGACTTGCGCCGGTGCTTTCATACGCAAAGCGAACTGGGCCGGCAAGCGGATGACGGTTTTAAACGCTGTGCCGCCATGGGGCTCTGTGCGGTCGGCCAACAGCAGCTCGATGCGGCCGCCTTCGGCCTCTAAAAAGCCCTTGACGGCGTCCATACCCACACCACGGCCTGACACAGAAGTGACGGCGGCGGCGGTGGAGAAGCCTGAGGCAAAAATCAACTGCGCCAGCTGTTGGGCAGGCAGCTCATTGGCAGTTTTGATCAGGCCTTTTTCCAAGGCCTTTTGAGCAATAGCGTCCAAGTTGAGGCCAGCACCGTCGTCGCTCAAAATCAGCTCTAGGTGTTGCTCGTCCAATGAGGCGGCCAACTCTATGCGGCCCGCAACCGACTTGTTGCGCTCAGTGCGCAGTGCGGTGCTTTCTATGCCGTGGTCTAGGGCGTTGCGGTAGAGGTGCATGAACACATTGCGCAGGGTGTCGCACAAGTGGTTGTGCACGCGAATGTCTTGGTCGTACACCACGCACACGGGGGCTTCTTTACCCAGCTCTTTAGCCAAAGATGGCAAAGACTCAATCACGCTGTTGACCACCTCGTTGACGGGCTCGGTGCCAATCATGGCCAGTGTGGCGCACGCGTTATCAATGGCTTGGGCCATGGCCTGGGGGTCTTGGCCGTGGTTGGCTTTCAAGAACGACAGGGCGCGGTTGATTTCTTCGCGGTTGATCGACATGTTGGCGTCGATTGGGCCTTTGCGGCCGGCAGATTTGCGGCCCAGCTTGTTTTCGCTGATTTGGGCGTAGCTGTTGACGGCTTCGCATACCAAGTCCAGCTCGTGGTTGAGGCGCTCGTTGGGCCAAGCCATGTCGGGCGCTTGGCGCAGGTCGTCGTAGGTTTGCTCGCACTCGTGCACCACGTTGGTCAGGCCCATCAAGCCGTAGGTGCGGGCATTGCCTTTGATGGTGTGCATGTTGCGAAACAGCAGGCCAATGATTTCGGCGCGCAGGGGTGCGGCGGGCTCTTGGCCACACTTTTCCAGCAGCTGCTGGTTTTCTTCCACAAAGTTCAACGCGTTGATGATGAACTGGCTGAACTTGTCGGCCGGCACGGCCAAAATTTCGCCAATTTGCGCCAGCTCGCGTTTTTGCGCTTCAGCGGCTTTGGCCAGAGCGCGCATTTCGGTCACGTCACGCACGCACAGCATCAGGCGCTGGCAGATGTTGTGCTCGTCGGTGATAGGCGACCACGACAACTCCAAAATTTTCACGCGGCCGTCGGGCATGGTTTTGTCGATTTCTCGGGGCAAAAGGTGCTCGTTGAATTCAAAGTTCATCAAGTCTTCGCCAATACAGGCAGCCACGGTGGCGTCGAGCTGGCTCATCAGGTCTGAACCCAAGGTGGTGTTGGCAAACACCACTTCGGTCAGTTCGCGGCCGGCAATTTGGTCGGTTTCGAGCAGGGTTTCCAAATAATCGGAGTACTCGTGGTGGATGTGCGCGCCCCTCACGAGCGTCAAGATGCCCTGAGGAATGTTGGCCAACATGGCGTGGATGTCAGCGGTTTTTTGACGCACCAATTCAGAAGACTCTTCAATTTTTTCGACCATGACGTTGAAGGCCATGATGGATTTGCCAATTTCATCTTGGCGCTTGACTTCCAGACGCTGCGAAAAATCTTGGCTGACCGCAATTTCGGTCATTTTTTGCTCCATGTCGCCAATGGGGTGAATGATCTGGCGGTACAGCACCAAGCCGGCACCCGACAACAGCGCCACGGCCAGCACGGTGATGAGCGTCAAAGTCAGCGTGGTGGTGCTGAGGTTGTTGTTAACGGTGTTGATGGCCTGGTCTTTGGAACGGGATTTTTCAATTTGCAAGGTGTCGATGTTGCCGCCCAGCTCACGCAGGTACTGGTCTACGGTGGCCGACAGGGTGGCCTCGGCCAAATCGCGCTGCCCGGCGCGGGCAAAGTTGGCGGTGTCGTCCACCGCAGAAAAGTAATTGGTCAGTGCTTCTTGCGCAAACGACACCAAGCCTTGTTGGGCCGCAGAGTCGGCCATGGTCATTTGCTTTTCAAGCGCTTGTTGCAGCTCCCCTTTGCGGGTGGACAACGTGCTGTAGGCGTTAGATACCTCGGTTTTTTCTTTGGCTTGCACCATGTTCATCACGGCAATTTGCACATCTTTGAGCTGGCTCATCAGCTCCATCGATTTGATGGCGCTGGGCACCACGCCCTCGGTGACGGTTTTCACTTCAGAGGCTGAGCCCTGGCTTTGAAACACCGCCACACCGCCCACGACAGCCAAGCTGGCAAACGCCAAGACGATGAGAGAAATGATGCGTTGACGAATGTTCATGTTCGCCAGAATTGACAGAAGTTTTTGGATGTTCATCAGTTACCTTTGTTTTGCTGTTACATGGCTCATGGATTTCCTTAAGCCAGCTTGACCGCTCACCCCAAAATGGGGCAGAGGATCAGCACAGAAGGTGCATTTAACACAAGTATTGTGAAAATTGATAAATCTGCAAATTCCGGCGGGTCAAATTCGTCGGGTTCAACCCAAGCTTGGTCTTAAGCTGGGTCTTGGTCTTGGTCTGGGGCTTGTACACCGTCGATGTACCACCAGCGGCCCTCCTCATGGACGAAGCGGCTCAGCTCGTGCAGGGTTTGAGCGCGCCCGTTGACCTTGCACTTGGCTACAAACTCCACCACACCGGCATCGGCCGTTTGTTGGGCGTGGCGCACCTCCAAGCCCATCCACTTGATGGGGTAGGTGTCCAACTCACCGGGCGCGGTGGAGGGGTGCCAGGTGTCTAAAAGGTAAGGGTGCAGGCCCAAGGCGTAAGCGCTGTAGCGCGAACGCATCAAGGCTTCTGGGGTGGGCGCAGGGCCTGCTTGGGCCGTGTGCCAAGGCTGACAGCACTCGGCATAGGTTTGCCCCGATTCACAGGGGCAAACCTGGGGGGTTTTAGGCAACGACGCGCACCATCTCTAGGCACTTGTTGGAGTAGCCCCACTCGTTGTCGTACCAGCTCACCAGCTTGACGAAGGTGCCGTCCAGCGCGATGGAGGCTTCGGCGTCGTAGATGGAGGTGCGGCTGTCGCCACGGAAGTCGGCGGCCACCACCTTGTCCTCGGTGTAACCCAGCACGCCCTTCAGGGCGCCTTCGGACTGGGCCTTCAGCTCGGCGTTGATCTCGGAGATGGTGGCGGAGGTGTTGAGTTCCACCGTCAGGTCAACCACCGACACATCGCTGGTCGGCACGCGGAACGCCATGCCGGTGAGCTTTTTGTTGAGCTCCGGAATCACCACGCCCACCGCCTTGGCCGCGCCGGTGCTGGAGGGGATGATGTTTTCCAGAATGCCGCGGCCGCCGCGCCAGTCTTTGTTGGAGGGGCCGTCCACGGTTTTTTGGGTGGCGGTGGCGGCGTGTACGGTGGTCATCAGGCCACGCTTGATGCCGAACTTGTCGTTGATGACCTTGGCCAGCGGAGCCAGGCAGTTGGTGGTGCAGCTGGCGTTGCTGATGATGGCCTGACCTGCGTAGGTTTTGTGGTTCACCCCAAACACAAACATGGGGGTGTCGTCCTTGGAGGGGGCAGACATGATGACCTTTTTGGCCCCTGCGTCCACGTGTTTTTGTGCCGTGGCTTTGTCAAGAAAAAGGCCGGTAGCTTCAAGTACCACATGCGCGCCCACGTCGGCCCACTTGAGGTTGGCGGGGTCGCGCTCTTGGGTGAGGCGGATTTTTTGGCCGTTGACGACCAGCGCGCCGTTGTCAACCGAAACCTCGCCTTTAAAGCGCCCGTGCACGCTGTCGTACTTCAACATGTAGGCCAAGTAGTCGGGCTCGAGCAGGTCGTTGATCGCCACGATTTGAATGTCTGAAAAATTTTCCACGGCGGCTCGAAACACCATGCGCCCAATGCGACCAAAACCGTTGATACCGACTTGAATTGCCATTCGTTCTTCTCCTGTTAAAAAACTTGGGTTGCCTTTTTAAAGTTCAAGGCTTGGGTTTATTTGCGGCCCTGCAGCACCGCGCGCACCGTGTCGGCCACGTTCTCCGGCGTGAAGCCGAAGTGCTTGAACAGCACCCCGGCAGGGGCGGATTCGCCATAAGTGTCTATACCCACCACAGCGGCGCAGCCGTATTTCCACCAGCCGCCAGTGACACCCATTTCAACGGCCACGCGCGGCAGGCCAGCGGGCAGCACTTGCTTTTTATAGGCCACGGTTTGCTGGTCAAAGGTGGTGGTGCTGGGCATAGAAACCACGCGTACCGCGATCTTGCGCTCGGCCAGCAGCTTTTGCGCGGCCAGTGCCAGTTGCACCTCAGAGCCAGTGGCGATGAGGACGGCCTGCGCCTTCTTCTTGATGCCCGCATCTGCGGGTTCGGACACCACATAAGCGCCCTTGCTGATGGCGTCCAGCCCCGAGGCGTCGGGCGCGGCAGCGGAGGTGCACTTGGGCGCGTAGGGCAGGTTCTGGCGACTAAGCAGCAAGGCGGTGGGCTTGTGCTGGTTGCGCAGGGCCACAGCCCAGGCCACCACGGTCTCCGCCGTGTCGGCGGGGCGCCACACATCTAGGTTGGGAATCAGCCGTAGGCTGGCCGCGTGCTCCACCGACTGGTGGGTGGGGCCGTCTTCGCCCAGACCAATGGAGTCGTGGGTGAACACATGGATCACGCGCTGCTTCATCAACGCTGCCATGCGGATGGCGTTGCGGCTGTAGTCGCTGAAGGTCAGGAAGGTGCCGCCGTAGGGGATGTAGCCGCCGTGCAGGGCCACGCCATTCATGATGGCGGCCATGCCGAATTCACGCACGCCGTAGTTAATGTGGCGGCCGATGCGGTCGTCCGGGCTGCTCAGACCTTCGGTCAGGGGGTACTTGACCACTTCGCCCTGCGCGTTCACCCGGAAGCTGGGAGTGGACGGGGTGTTGGTGAGGTTGGAGCCGGTCAGATCGGCGCTGCCGCCCAGAAGCTCGGGCAATGCAGCGGTGAGCGCGGTCAGCGCGAGCTGGCTGGCCTTGCGGCTGGCCACGGTTTCTGCTTTTTGGTGGGCGGCCACCACAGCGTCGACAACTGTCTGGTCAAAGTGCTTGGGCAGTGCGCCGGCCATGCGGCGCAAAAACTCGGCGGCCAAGTCGGGGTGGGCCGCTTGGTAAGACGCGAACAAGGTGTTCCATTCGGCTTCGTCCTGCGTGCCTTGGGCCACCGCGCTCCAGGCTTCGTACACCGTGTCGGGAATCACGAAGGGCGGGTGGTTCCAGTCCAGCGCTTGGCGGGTCAGCACGATTTCTTCGGCGCCCAGCGGCTCGCCGTGGGCCTTGGCAGTACCCGCGCGGTTGGGGCTACCTTGGCCAATATGGGTTCTGCAAATGATTAGGGTGGGCTTGGCAGCAGCCTGCCCCTCTTGAGCTTGTTCTTGCGCTTTGGCGCGGGCAATGGCGTCACTCACCGCCGCGGTGTCGTGGCCATTTACGGGGCCCAGCACATTCCAACCGCTGGCCACAAAACGCAAGGCGGTGTTGTCGGCAAACCATGGGGCAACCTTGCCGTCAATAGAAATGCCGTTGTCGTCGTACAGCGCCACCAGCTTGCCCAGCTTCCAAGCGCCCGCTAAAGAAATCGCCTCTTGGCTGATGCCCTCCATCAGACAGCCGTCGCCTAAAAACACATAGGTGTGGTGGTCCACCACGGCGTGGCCGTCGCGGTTGAACTCGGCGGCCAGCAGTTTTTCAGCCAGCGCAAAACCCACCGCGTTGGTCAGACCTTGACCCAACGGGCCGGTGGTGGTTTCCACACCGGGGGTCACGCCCACTTCGGGGTGACCGGCGGTTTTGCCGTGCAGCTGGCGGAAGTTTTTCAGATCCGACATGGGCAGGTCGTAGCCGGTGAGGTGCAAGAGCGCGTAGAGCAGCATCGAGCTGTGGCCGTTGGAGAGCACAAAACGGTCGCGGTTGGCCCACTGGGGGTTGGCGGGGTTGTGGCGCAGGTGCTGGCTCCACAAGGCCACCGCCATGTCGGCCATGCCCATAGGCGCGCCGGGGTGACCCGAATTGGCCTGCTGTACCGCGTCCATGGCTAGGGCGCGGATGGCATTGGCCATGTCTTGGGTGGGGTGGGGGTGGGTCATGAGGCCGCTCCGAAGCTGGTTATGGGGTGATGTGGACAGATTTTAGCGGTCGGTCCGACGTGCATTTGCCGTGAGGCGGCGTTCAAGACCGTCTAAAGTGCGGGGTGTGATTTCCTCTGACATTTCTGCGATGGTGTTGGCCGCTGGCCGAGGCGAACGGATGCGCCCCTTGACCGACCACACCCCCAAGCCGCTGCTGCAGGTGCAAGGGCGCGCGCTGATTGACTGGCACCTGCAAGCCCTGCGCACGGCAGGACACGAACGTGTGTTAGTGAACACCGCTTGGCTGGGTGAGCAATTTAGGGCGCACTTTTCTCAGCCCCTGTCTGTGACGCTTTCTGAAGAGGGCGAGGATTTTGGTGGCGCACTGGAAACCTTGGGCGGCATCGCACGTGCATTACCGCTGTTGGCTGAGGTGTTTTGGGTGGCCGCTGCCGATGTGTTCACACCAGGGTTTGAGTTTTCGGCTGAGGCGGTTACAAAGTTCATAACAAGCGGGCGTCTGGGCCACCTGTGGTTGGTGCCCAACCCTGAGCACAACCCGCAAGGCGACTTTGGTTTGAGCCCTGAGGGTTTGGCCATCAACACGTCCCTCCAAAAGCACTCCACCTACACCTTCAGCACCATCGCCCTGTACCGGCGCGAGCTGTTTGAGCCGCCTTGGTGTGACATTGCGCCGGGCAACCCCGCGGGTCTCAAAGCGCCGCTGGCACCCCTGCTGCGCCGGGCCATGGATGCCCAGCGCGTCAGCGCCGAGCTGTACCACGGCCCTTGGGCCGACGTGGGCACGCCCGCGCGGTATCAGCTGTTAAATAGCCCCATCCTCACCACTCCACCCGCTTGACTCTGAACCTGCACCGCAGCTCAACACCCCATGAATCCAATGATTTACGCAGACCGAAGGGCCCGATTGGCCGCTCAACTGGGCGACCGAGGTGTGGCCATCATCCCCACGGCCACTGAAAAACCCCGCAACCGCGACAACGACTACCTGTTTCGGTTTGACAGTTACTTTCATTACCTGACTGGCTTCAACGAGCCCAATGCTTGGTTGGCGTTGCGCGCCGACGGCCACAGCACGCTGTTTTGCAACCCGAAAGATATGGAGCGCGAAATTTGGGATGGCATTCGCCTGGGCCCCGATGCCGCGCCTGAGGCCCTAGGCATTCAGGCCGCGTACCCCGTGACGGAGCTGGGCACCAAGCTGCCCGAGCTGCTGGAAAACCAAGCCACCGTGTGGTACCCCTTTGCCGTGCACCCCGGCCTGGAAACCCGCGTGGACGAGTGGCTGCAGGTCGTGCGCCGTAAAGTGCGTCAAGGCGCCAGTTGCCCCGACACCCAGCGCGATGTGTGTGTGTTGCTGGACGAGATGCGCATGATCAAAGACGCCCACGAGCAAGACCTGATGCGCCGCGCCGCTCACATCAGCGCGGGCGCCCATATTCGGGCCATGCAGGTGTGTGCCCAGCGTCTGCGTGCTGGGCAAGAAGTGCGCGAATACCACTTGGATGCCGAGCTGCTGCACGAATTTCGCCAGCACGGCTCGCAATACCCGGCTTACGGCTCCATCGTGGCCGCCGGTGCCAACGCCTGTGTGCTGCACTACCGCGCCGACAACGCCACCATTGAGGCAGGTGAATTGGTGTTGATTGATGCAGGCTGCGAGCTCGATGGCTACGCCAGCGACATCACCCGCACATTTCCGGCCAACGGCAGGTTTTCTGGCCCGCAGCGTGCGCTTTATGACGTGGTGCTGAACGCGCAAGAAGCCGCCGTGGCCGCCACCCGATCAGGCGTGCGCTTTGTGGATGGTCATGAGGCGGCGGTGCGGGTGCTCTCCCAAGGCCTATTGGATTTGGGGCTGCTCAGCTCCGATAAAGCGGGCACCTTGGAAGATGTGATCGAGCGGCGTTTGTACAGCCGGTTTTACATGCACCGCACCGGCCACTGGTTGGGCATGGACGTGCACGATTGCGGAAGCTATGTGGAACCCACCGAACAGCATCAAGTAAGCGATCGGACCGACCCCGTGACGGGTGCTACGCAAAAGGTGCGGCCCAGCCGCATATTGCAGCCCGGCATGGTGCTGACCATAGAACCGGGCCTGTATGTGCGCGCCGCGCCGGATGTGCCCGAGGCCTACTGGAATTTGGGCATCCGCATTGAAGACGACGCCTTGGTCACCTCCAAGGGCTGCGAGCTCATCACCCGCGGCGTGCCGGTGGCGCCCGATGAGATTGAGCGCTTGATGGCTTAGTAATTCTGTCCGCCCTCTACAATTCCGTTCACGCTACATGAACGCATCAATCACACGGGGTCTTGTGGCAAGACCCATAGGAGCCCTTGCATGACCCCCCCCAAACCCCTAGACAAACGTGAAGAGTTGCGCCGCTCTGCCTTGGAATACCACGAGTTTCCAACCCCCGGCAAGATTTCAATTGCCGCCACCAAGCAGCTGCTCAACCAGCACGATTTGTCTTTGGCTTACTCACCTGGCGTGGCCGCACCCTGCGAAGAAATTGCCAAAGACCCTACCGCAGCCTTCAAGTACACCGCCCGCGGCAATTTGGTGGCCGTCATCACCAACGGCACGGCGGTGCTGGGCCTGGGTGACATTGGCCCCTTGGCCGCCAAGCCGGTCATGGAAGGCAAAGGCGTTCTGTTTAAAAAGTTTGCTGGCATTGACGTGTTTGACATTGAAGTCAATGAAAAGCACGACCTGGACAAGCTGGTCGACATCATTGCCGCGCTGGAGCCCACTTTTGGGGGCATCAACCTAGAAGACATTAAGGCGCCCGACTGCTTTTATGTAGAGCGAAAGTTGCGCGAGCGCATGAAGATTCCGGTGTTTCACGACGACCAGCACGGCACCGCCATTGTGGTGTCCGCGGGGCTGATCAACGGTATGAAGGTCGTGGGCAAAGACCTTAAAAAGGTCAAGCTCGTCACCTCAGGGGCTGGTGCAGCAGCGCTGGCCTGCTTGGGTTTGCTTTTGAAAATGGGCCTGCCTAAAGAAAATATTTGGGTCACCGACTTGGCCGGTGTGGTGTACGAGGGCCGCACCGAGCTGATGGACGACGACAAACGCCAGTTTGCGCAACACACCTCAGCCCGCACATTGGCCGAGGTGATGGTGGGCGCTGACATCTTTTTGGGTCTGTCCGCTGGCGGTGTGGTTAAGCCCGACATGGTCAAAAGCATGGCAGCCAAGCCCATTATTTTTGCCTTAGCCAACCCCCACCCCGAAATTTCGCCTGAAGAGGTGCAAACCATCCGTGATGACGCCATCATGGCCACGGGGCGCACCGACTACCCCAACCAAATCAACAATGTGCTGTGCTTTCCCTACATTTTTAGGGGTGCATTGGACTGTGGTGCCACCACCATCACCGACGCCATGGAAATTGCAGCCGTGTACGCCATGGCCGAGCTGGCACAGGCCGAGCAAAGCGAGGTGGTGGCGGCTGCGTACGCGGGGCAACAGTTGTCGTTTGGGCCCGAGTATTTGATTCCCAAGCCGTTTGATCCGCGCTTGATGATCAAAATTGCGCCTGCGGTGGCCAAAGCCGCCATGGAAAGCGGCGTGGCACAGCGCCCCATTGACGACCTGGACGCGTACCGCGAGCGCTTGCAAGCCTTTGTGTACGCCTCGGGCACCCTCATGAAGCCCGTCTTTACGGCAGCCAAACGGGCTGCCAAAAAACGCGTGGCCTACTCCGAGGGCGAAGAAGAGCGCGTGCTGCGGGCAGCACAAATTGTGGTGGACGAAGGGCTGGCACGCCCCACCCTGATTGGGCGCCCTCTCATCATTGCCCAGCGCATTGAAAAGTTTGGCCTGCGCCTCAAAGAGGGCGAAGACTATGACGTGGTCAACGTGGAACAAGACGACCGCTACCGCGATTTTTGGACCACTTACCACCAGATGACCGCCCGCAAAGGCGTGACCGAGGCCATTGCCAAGATTGAGATGCGCCGTCGCCTGTCTTTAATTGGCACCATGTTGCTGCACAAAGGCTATGTGGACGGCTTGATTTGCGGCACCTGGGGTACCAACGCCATGCATTTGCCTTATGTGGACCAGGTGATTGGCAAGCGGGAGGGCATCAACACCTTCGCCTGCATGAACGCGCTACTGCTGCCCGACCGGCAATTGTTTGTGGTGGACACGCATGTGAACTACGACCCCACCGCCGAAGAGTTGACCGAAATCACCATCATGGCCGCGCAGGAAATCAAGCGCTTTGGACTGCAACCCAAGGCTGCTCTGCTAAGCCACTCCAATTTTGGAAGCAGCGAGCACCCCAGCGCCGTCAAAATGCGTCAAACGCTACAACTGCTGCGCGAGCGCGCCCCTTGGCTCGAGGTAGACGGCGAGATGCACGGCGACATTGCGCTGGACGATGCCGCCCGCCTCAAGGTGGTGCCCGACAGTACGCTTTTGGGTTCCGCCAACCTCTTGGTCATGCCCAATATTGACGCCGCCAACATTGCCTACAACCTGCTCAAAACTACAGCGGGCGGCAACATTGCCGTAGGCCCGATGTTGCTGGGTGCCGCCAAACCGGTACATATTTTGACGGCCAGCACCACGGTGCGCCGCATCGTCAATATGACGGCCTTGACCGTTGCTGACGCCAATGCGGCACGTATTTAGCCCTGAATCTTGCATTTCTGAGTCAAATCAGCGATACTAGCTCCCTTTCGTTTTCAGGACACCAAGTGAGTGGGGTGTCGGGGTAGTTCATGTTGGTAAGCAAGGTTCAGCGCAAAACCGGCATCAAGTTAGTGCTCACTGGCTTGGTGTGGTTGGCGTTACAAAGTGGTTTGGGATTGGGGTTTCATGTCGCGTACGCACGTGAACTGGCACCCACATCTCTACCCACCATCGCTTGGGCTGATTTACCCGAACAGGGGCGCGTTACCTACCTTCTGGTGCTCAAAGGCGGCCCATTTCCTTATGAAAAGGATGGGGTGGCCTTTGGTAACAGGGAGCGTTTGTTGCCGCAAGCCCAGCGCGGGTACTACCGTGAATACACGGTGCCCACACCGGGCGCATCCAACCGAGGGGTGCGCAGGCTGGTTTGTGGAGGCGAGGCGCCACCACCCAAAGTGTGTTACTACACTGCGGACCATTACGCGAGCTTTCGCCAAGTGGTGCCTGGAAACTGAATTTTTTGAGTTGACCTTGTTTTTGAAAGTGATGCGGGGATGGAAACACCACTTCGTACGGTAAGAACCAATATCGTGCAGTCAATCCGGGCCTACCGAGTGTCCGATTTGCAAGATGCCGCCAAGCATTTGGGGCATCATTTCTTGTATGCCCAGCTGGGTCAGGCCGCCTCTAAACAAGACGTGCTGGACCTGATTGCGCACCAGTTCATGCTGCCGCCCACTGTGGGCAAGAACTTTGACGCCTTGTTTGACGCGATCACCGACCCGCTGCACAAGTCTGGCCCTCAGCCCGGTTTTGTGGTGGTGTTGGAGCACATCCCCACCAACGCCAAGTTTGACAAAGAGGTGCGTGAGCAGTTGCTTGACATCTTTAGAGACGCGGCCGACTACTGGGGGGACCGAAAAATACCCTTCAGATGCTTCTATTCTTTTCCGTAGCCCGCTCTGCACCCATTGGCCAAGCAGACCGGGCTTCAGAGGCCCCCTCCGAATCCCCCAACTCAGGCGCTGTAGCCAAACTGCAGGGCATTGCCATGACGGCAGAGCAGTTGGATGAATCGGGCGAAAAAATGCCCACCGACAAGCTGCTGGATGTGTCGCCTATGGCCTTGCGCATGAGCAGCCCGTTCAATGCAGGCTATTGGTTGAACGCGGCTTAAATCTCGCCGCCTAAGCCATGCGTTAGTGCTTGAGCAAGCTCAATGTATTCAGACACAGGCACTTCTTCGGCACGCCTTTGCAAGTCAAAGTGAGGGCTGTGGGCTCGCATTTCTAGCCATCCCCCCAAACTGTGCCGCAGCAGTTTGCGGCGCTGGCTAAAAGCCACCTGCACCAGGTCGTGTAGCACCTCGAAATGAAGCTTTGGGGGTTCAGCTAGCGGCACCATGCGCACCACCGCGCTATCCACGCGCGGGGCGGGCTCAAAACTTTCAGGCGGCACCGCCAACACCCGCTCCATTCGGTAGCGCCATTGCAGCATGACGCTGAGCCGCCCGTAGTCGGAAGTTGCGGGTGAAGCCACCATGCGGTCCACTACTTCTTTTTGCAGCATGAAGTGCTGGTCCAGCACGCAGCCCACGTGCTGAAGCAAATGGAACAAGATGGGGGTAGAGATGTTGTAGGGCAAGTTGCCCACAATGCGGAGCAGCGTTTCAGGGGCGTGATTTTGTGCTGACAGCTTCGTGAAATCTACCTTGAGCACATCGGCCTCGATCACCTGAAGGTGTGGGCGCGTCTTGAGCTTTTGGGCCAAGTCGCGGTCCAGCTCAATGACCGTCAAATGCCCCAAACGCTCTACCAAAGGCTGGGTCAAAGCCATGAGGCCCGGGCCAATTTCCACCATGGCTTGACCGGGTTTGGGGTCTATGGCGCGAACGATGTGGTCAATCACCCCTTGGTCGGTTAAAAAGTTCTGACCAAACCGTTTACGGGCCACATGCCCGCCTGAGACCCGATGGTGGGAAGGTCTCAAAGCGGCGGCTCGCGCAGCTCCACGTAGGCGCGGTCGCGCACGTCTTTAGCCCAAGTCACAAAGCTTTCATCGAGCTTTTTTTCGCGCAGCAAGTTGCGCACCATTTCGCGTTGCTCGCGCGGCTCCAATTGGTTTTGCCGCCGCTCCATGAGCTGAATCAAGTGCACCCCAAAACGAGAGATCAGCGGGTCGCTGATTTGACCGGGCGTCAAGCTGCTGAGCACCGTTTCAAACTCGGGCACAAATTGCCCGGGGTTGGCCCAGCCCAAGTCGCCGCCTTGGGGGGCACTGCCGTCTTGGGAGTTGTCGCGAGCCAAAGAGGCAAAGCTGGCCTGTCCGGCTTCAATGCGGCGTCGATAGTCGAACAACAGGTCGCGTGCTGCGGCCTCGCTTAAGGTTGCGCTAGGCACCAACAAAATGTGGCGCGCGCGCTGCTGGGTGACCGACATGGGCGGCAGACCAGCGCTGCGCTTGTCTAGGACCTTGAGCACATGAAACCCCGCGCCGGAGCGTAAAACAGACGACACCTCTCCCGCCTTCAAGCCTTTGACGGCCTCCCAAAACAAAGTGGGGTAACGGTCTCCGGGGCGCATGCCCATTTGTCCGCCATTGGCACGGTCAGGCGCGTCGGAGGCTTCGCGGGCCAGTTGCGCAAAGTCTTGCCCCGCCTTGGCGCGGGCCAGCACTTGTTGCGCGCGTTTTTGAAGCGCCTCCACAGCCGCGGCGGAGGCCCCCTCTGGCACAGCCACCAACACCTGCGCCAAGTTCAACTGCACTGTGGCCGGGTCGCTGGCTTGGGACTGCTGGTCTTGCAGGTATTGGTCCACCTCTAAATCGCTCACGCGCACCCGGGGCTCTACCTCGCGCTCGCGCAATCGGGTGAGCAGGATTTGCGCGCGCAGTTGTTCTCGGAAGCTTTTCACTTCCATGCCGTCCATCACCACGCGGCGGCGCAGATCTGCCACGCTGAGTTGGTTTTGCCTTGCGACCGATTGCTCAGCCTGATCCACCGAGGGGTCGTCCACCTTCAAGCCGGTGTCGCGCGCCAGCTGCAACTGCGCGCGCTCGTTGATGAGTTTGTCCAACACGGCCTTGGCCAGTTCTGCGGGGCTGGGCATGGGCTGGCGCTGTTGCATCATCATTTGTTGCACGCGCTGCATTTCACGCACCACTTCTTGGTTGGTGATGGGCTCGGAATTGACCACCGCCACAATAAAGTCGGCTTGGCGGGTTTCCAACTGCTCAAGGGCTGGTGGCAAGGCGCCAATGGCAGGGCCCCTCTGGCCCAAGCGCAAACCCTGCGCCTGCAGGCCCGACATCAGACCCATAGCGAAGGCAAGCACCCAAATGGGTTTGGCAGTTAAAAATTTGAGGGTCATGAAGGTCGGCTGGCTAAAGTGTTAATCGTAACGGCTGTAGCGGCTGGGCGGATTGAGCTGGTCGTTCAGCATTTGGTAGCGCGGAATGGTTTGCTTCAGGCGAGAAAGAGGGTCAATGCCCACCCTTGAAAAGCCCACAAATTCGAGCTGAAACATCAGGCGCTCGTTGAATTGTCGCTCCGTACTGGTGTTGATGAGGCCGGTACTCAAACGCTCCAGCACCACCCGCCCTATCCAGCATCCGGCGTCGTATTCAAAACCCACCAAGGAGTCGACCGTTCGGCTTTCGAGCAAGCTGTAGTTCAAACGCCCCACCGAATACCAGCGGCCGGGGGTTGACATGGCAGTAGAGGCGCTATTGTTTTGAAGCGGCCACTGCCAGCCAATATCTGCCAGCTCGCTGGCCTCGCGCTGAAACCTGTAGGCCAAATTCAACACACGGTAGTTGCCTGGGTGGTAGCGCGCGCCTACCGTAGAGCGCACGGACTTTTGATCGGTGGGGTTGTACTGCACCGTGGAGTCAAGCAGCCAGCGCTGGTCCCAGTTGACGCCAGCGCCCAATAAAATGTCGCTCAACCCCTCTTTGGCGTAGGTGCCGTTAGGCAACGTGACTTGCTGATTTGCAAACCGCAGGCGCTGTGCCAACGCAAATTTGGCGGTTTCTGCACCGGTAACGGGGTTCAGCAAGCGAGTGGTGACACCGGCGGTAAGCAGGTTGTTGTCGGCAATGCGGTCTTGTCCGGCAAATGCGTTGTCACTAAAGATGCTGGCAAAGTTGAAGTCGTTGGCGCCAGAGTCGTAGTTGGGCAGGTAACCTTGGTACACATAGGGCGTGTTCACGTAGTACAGGCGCGGCTCCAAGGTTTGGGTAAAGCTTTGCCCCCACAGCCTGGCACTGCGTTCGAGCACCAAGCCCGAGTCCAAGCTGAGCGTGGGCACGGTGCGCGAGGCGCTGGATGCGGCATTGCTAGGCAACAACGTGTCAAACTGATAAGTGGTGGCGTGCCACTGCACCTTGGGCGTCACATAGCCTGCCGCGCCAATCCAAGGGCGGCTGACTTGGCCCAGCATCACATTGCGCTGAGCGTTGGGCTGCACCACGGTGGCGCCAGAAGCGTTGAACATGGTGGGCGCGCCCAAGAGCGAGGTGTCGGCCTGAAACTGGGTCAAGTCCCCATCCAACGTCATGTCAAACCCAGCCTGATCCAGCTTGGTGTACTTGGCGGTGATTTGGGGCATTCGGTCGTAAGGGCGACCAATGGGCGAAGTGACGTCTTGCAGCACCTGCCATTTCAGGGTGCGCAGGGTGGCTGCGTAATCACCTTTGGCCCAACTAAGGGTCGCGTCACTGGGCAAAAGCCTTTGCGTCAAAGAGGGGTTGGTGCCGGGAAAATCACGCCAGTAGTTGTCGTCACTGACTTGGTTGAGGTTGAGCGTCAG
>CAMAXR010000020.1 GCA_945862195.1 Hylemonella gracilis | reverse complement strand
TAGGTTTTGCCCGCGTTGACAAATTCCACACTCAAAACACGGCCCGTGCGCAGGGCTTCGCCATCGCCTTCTAAGGTTTCATACTCCACCGAAAAGCGGTCGCCCTTGCGCAAGGCGCGGTGAAAGTCGATATCACCCGAAAAAATTTCAGCAATTTGCACCGCTACCGCATCGGGAATACGGGCATCGTCGGTAGCGGCAAATAAAGATGTGCGAATGGTGCCGCTGGCCAAGCGCGAAGCAGCTGTGAGGGGCACCGCTTCTAGCGTTGAAGTGAATCCCTGCGGCGTTTTTAAGATGGTGAGCCGCTGGAAGCGGCCATCGTCCTCAGGGCTCCAGCGGGCCGAGAGTTTTTGTAGGGTTTGGTTGTCTTCGGCTTCTACCACCACCATACGGTTGGCACGGCCGAGCACATGTTTTTGCGTCAAGGGGTCGGCGCGTAAAAACGCAGCAGCAGCGGGGTCAAACACCCCCAAGCGGCGCAGCAAGGTTTCAGCGGTGTCACTGGTGCGGGTGATGTCGGAGCGGAAAAGATTCAGACGGTGAGTGTCTAGCGCCAAAACTTGGGGCTCTAGAGGCAGGGTGTTAACGGCCTCGCGCACTTGTGTCACGGGTTGACTGGCTTGGTCGGCCTCTAAGCCTGCCACAGCGGTGGCCACAGCCACGGCACCACCGGCACCCAATAAAAACAGTGCGGCCAACACCGCTAAAGTTTGGCGTTGGTAAGTTTTCAGCAGCTCAGGCAGTTGCACCCAAGCGGCTTGAAGGCGCAAAACCAGAGGCAAACCCAGCTGGATGCACAAGCGCATGACGGTGAGTAATTTCAAAATAGAATGAAGCTTCAATAAATCGGGCCCCAAAAACGCAGGCAAATGCCAACAAACGTTAGATAAGGCTTTGATTTTGATCAATAAAACGTCTTTCAGTATAGCGGCCCCGCGGCAGCGGCTCCGATGTGGTGAAACCCTCCTTAAAACCATTTATGACCACTGCCTCTGACATGCAGCCGCCTCTCGGCTCCCCTGCTGCCCCCGCCTATGCCATCACCGACCGGGTGCGCGAAGCCCTGGCCGTGACCTTGCGGGGCTGCGAAGAGCTGATTCCTCAGGCGGACTGGACCACCAAGCTGGCGCGGTCCGAAGCCACCGGGCAGCCCTTGCGCATCAAACTGGGGCTGGACCCTACGGCGCCTGACATTCACATTGGCCACACCGTGGTGCTCAACAAAATGCGGCAGCTCCAAGACTTGGGGCATCAGGTGATCTTTTTAATAGGCGACTTCACCAGCCTCATTGGCGACCCGTCTGGTCGCAACAGCACCCGACCCCCGCTCACGCCCGAGCAAATCAAGGCCAACGCCGAAACCTATTACCGCCAAGCCAGCTTGGTGCTTGACCCCGACAAAACCGAAATTCGCTACAACAGCGAATGGAGCTTGCCGCTGGGGTCTATGGGCATGATTCAGCTGGCTGCCAAATACACCGTGGCCCGCATGATGGAGCGCAACGACTTTCATGACCGCTTCAAGGCGGGCACGCCTATTTCGGTGCACGAGTTTTTGTATCCGTTGATGCAGGGTTACGACTCTGTGGCCCTGAAAAGCGACCTGGAGCTGGGCGGCACCGATCAAAAGTTCAACCTGCTCATGGGCCGCCACTTGCAGGCCGAATACGGCCAAGAACCGCAATGCATTTTGACCATGCCCTTGCTGGAGGGCTTGGACGGCGAGGACAAAATGTCCAAATCCAAAAACAACTACATCGGCATTGCCGAAGACGCCAACACCATGTTTGCAAAGGTGCTGTCCATCAGCGATACCTTGATGTGGCGTTGGTACACCTTGCTGTCGTTCAAGTCGCTGGACGATATTGCCCGCTTGCAGCAAGAGGTTCAGGCCGGCCGCAACCCCAAAGAAGCCAAGGTGCTGCTGGCCAAAGAAATCACGGCGCGTTTTCATTCGGCTGCAGCGGCCGAGGCGGCGGAACAAGACTTTATCAACCGCTCCCGCGGCGGGGTGCCCGATCAGGTACCCGAGCAAACCCTAGATTTGAGCCAAATTGCGCCGCAAGATCGGGCTGTTGGCATTGCGGCTTTGCTTAAGCTGACGGGCTTGGCTGCTTCCAGCGGCGAAGGCAACCGCCTGATCGACGGCGGCGGAGTGCGGGTAGATTCCAGCGAGGTCAGCGATAAAGGCCTAAAACTGACCGCTGGCAGTTACGTGTTGCAGGTGGGCAAGCGCAAGTTTGTCAAGGTCAACCTAACTTCAAGCTAACCTCACCCCAACCAGCATCTGACCTTGGCAGCGTCCTCAATAGCGAGTCGCCAAGTGGTGCTGTGCTTGGGCATCGCGAGCTTTAAGCGCCACAGTCGCTGATCACGCGACACCAGCGCCACCATTTGCGTGTGCGGTCCTGCATACAGCCACACATCGTCCAGCTTGTGCACCCGCCAAGCCGAACGCTGAGCATCGGGCAACTCCATGCCCAGCCATTCATCACCCGCCGCAAAGCCCGCGGCTTCTGCCGCGCCGCCGCGCAGTACCGCTTTGATGCGCAGGCCATGGTCTTCTTGCACGCGCAGACCCAGGCGCTGCGCCAGCTGGGCCGGGTCCTCGTGCACCGCCACGCCGTGAAGCTTTAGCAACTCTTGCAGAGGCAATTCTTGAGTGCTGTGCACCCAAGAATTAAGTTCTTTTTGCCAGTCGCGACCACTTAGGGTGCGCAAGGCCTGTAACAGATCGGCTTGCGATATAGGTCCGCCTTGGCTGTGTTGCCACAGGTGGCGCATCACCTCATCTAGGGTGGTGGCGCCTTCTGCGCGCAGCTTGAGGTCTAGACACAAAGCCACCAGAGCACCTTTGGTGTAGTAGCTCACCGTGGCGTTGGGGGTGTTTTCGTCTTGCCGGTAGTACTTGATCCACGCATCGCGACTGGCCTCAGCCACGGTTTGCACCAACCGCCCGGGTGTTTGCAGCACGTGGTTGATGGTTTTGTTGAGCAGCTTGAGGTATGCGGCGTCGTCCAGCAGGTGCGCGCGCCGCAGCAGCAAATCGTCGTAGTAGCTGGTGAACCCTTCAAAAAACCACAGCAGCTCGGTGTAGTTTTCTTGGGCGTAGTCGTACTCCGCAAATTCGGCAGGTCGCAAGCGTTTGACGTTCCAAGTGTGAAAGTACTCGTGGCTGAACAGCCCCAGCAAGGTGTTGTAGCCCTCGGGCAGCTTGCTGCTCATGCGCGGCAAGTCTTTGCGCGAGCAAATCAGCGCGGTGGAGTTGCGGTGTTCTAGGCCGCCGTAGCCGTCGTCCACCGCATGCAGCATGAACACATAGTGCTCAAATGGCGGTTCCTCGCCCAGTTGGGTGCGCCAAAACGTAATTTCGGTTTCGCAAATTTTTTTCACATCTTGCAGCAGCCGCTGGCTGTCCCAGCCCGGCAAGGCGCCAGACACCACCAACTTGTGGGGCCGCCCTCCGGCTTCGAACGCCCCGCTCCAAAATGCGCCCATCTCAAATGGCGAATCCACCAGTTCGTCGTAGTGGCTGGCCTGGTAAGTGCCAAAGCCCTTGGCGTCCACTTTATGCGGCTTAAGCCCGGTGGCCACACTCCAAGCCGGTTGTGCGGACAACACCGCATCGCTGGCCACCAGCTCCAGTTTGTGGGGGTGTAGTTCTGAGCCATGCACACACAGGCACAACGAGGTGTTGTTGAAAAACCCGCGGTTTGCGTCTAAAAAAGCGGCGCGCACCGAAGTGTCGTTGGCGTAAACCTCGTAGCTCAGTACCAAAGAGGCATCGCTGGCGCAGTCGATTTGCCAGGTGCATTTGTCCAAAGCCTTAATGCCCAATTGTTTTCGGGACTGCTTGGCCTGCAGGTTTTGCAGGTGCTTAGAAAACTCCCGCACGAGATAACTGCCCGGAATCCACACCGGCATAGACACCCGCTGCTGCGGCGCAGGGTGTTTGACGGTAAGGGTGATGCGGTAGAGGTGGGCATGCAGGTTTGCAGGCTCCACCCGGTAATGCACGGGAGGCAGTTTGGGCATAAAAGCTTTAACCCAAGGGCTTACTTCACGTCGCTCAGCATTTTTTCAATTTGAGCGGTGTTGATAGCGCCAGGCACCCGCACGCCATCCGCAAACACCAAGGTGGGTGTGCCCGTGATTTTGAGTTTGCGCCCCAGTTCTACATTGCGCAGTACGGCCGAGCTGTCACACCCCGGTGGGGCAGCTGCAGAGGCCTGACCTTTGAGCATCAAGCCTTGCCAAGCTTTGGCCTTGTCTTTGGCGCACCAAACATTTTTAGATTTTTCGGTGGAGTCAGCGCCCAAAATAGGATAGAGGAAGGTGTAAACCGTCAGGTCCCCCACTTTTTCTAAGTCGCGCTCAAAGCGCTTGCAGAAGCCGCAGTTAGGGTCGGCAAACACCGCCACTTTGCGTTTGCCGTTGCCGCGCACCACCACCACAGCGTCTTTCAGGGGCAGGTCGTCAAAGCTGACAGCCGTGAGTTTTTCGATGCGCTCATCGGTCAGGTTGCGGCGCTGGCGCAAGTCGATCAGGGAGCCCTGAAACAGATAGTTGGCTTCGCTGTCGGTGTAGAGAATTTCGGTACCGTTCACCCGCACCTCATACACACCGTTGACCTGGCTTTTGTTGATCTCGTCAATTTTTTGAATCTGGGGCAGGCGTTCTTCCAGGTTTTTTCGGATCGTGGCTTCCTGAGCCCAACTCGCAGAACTTGCGACCAAGCACATCACAACCATCCATTTAATTAAGCGCATCAAAGGTCCTATAAAGATTCAGTATTAAAAAATCAAGCATTCATGGCTTGTTGTGCAAGCCATTGCTTGATCTGCGGGCTTCGCTCCACGCCGCGCATGCCCCATTGACGCAGGCGTTCCCAACCTGTGCCATGTTGGGTAAAAAGCCATTGCAAGCCGTCCATGCCTTGGTCCATCAGCAGCATGCTGCCTTTGCGGGTGCGTTCGTAGCGCCTGAGCAGTTTGGGGTCGTCCACGCTGCGCCAGTAGTCGCGCTTGCGCAGCACCTTCACCAGTTCGGCCACATCTGCCAGGCCCAAGTTCAGACCCTGACCGGCCAAGGGGTGTACCGAGTGCGCGGCGTCTCCGGCTAAGGCCCAAGCTCCGTCGGCGTTGGCGTTTTGACCTGTCCATTGCTCGGCACAGGCGCGCTGCAAGGGCCACACTTGCCGCGGGCTGTTAAGGGTCATGGTACCCAGCGCATTGCCACAGGCTTGCTGAAGCTGCAGGGCAAATTCAGACGCCTCTAGGTGTTGAAGCTTTTGTGCTTTTTCTGGGGCCACCGACCACACCACCGTGACCTCGTGGCCTTGTGGGCCCTGAATGGGCAACAGCGCCAGCACCTCGCCCTGCGCAAACCACTGGCTGGCAGTTTGCTGGTGTGGCAGCTCGCACAGCACCCTTGCAGACAAAGCGCTTTGCGCGTAAAGGTGGCGCTGGTAGGGCACGCCCCAACGCTCGCGGGTGCTGCTGTGGCTGCCTTCGCAAATAACGGTCAAGCGGGCCTGTTCAGCGGTGTTGAGCTGAATTTGAGGCTGAAACCCCACCGCCTGTTGCAGCACTTGTTCCAGTGCCGAGGCGTCCACCATCCAAGCCAGCACATTGGCAGAAAAATTTACCACGCTGTTGCCGTCCCCAAACACCCGCATGCGCTCTATGGGCGTGACGGCCAAGCCGGTGGGCCAGCAAGCCAAAGACTCGAGCAGGTGTTTGCTGGCGGTGTTGAGTGCAAAAGACCGCACGTCGACTGCAGATGCATTTTGAATGGCGGGCTCGGAATCCGCCTTGGTCGCGCGGGCCTCAACCAACCCTACCTTAAAGCGTTCGCGGGCCAGCAAAAGCGCCAAGCTTTTGCCCACAATACCGCCGCCGCGAACCACCATATCCAGAGAATGTGCCATCCGCACATTGTAGGAGGCAGGGCACAATCTGCGCTGGCATTTGCCACTAATCCCTATATTCAAATGACCACACCGCCCGCACGCATCAAACAACTTTGGATTTACCCCATCAAGTCCTGTGCAGGTATGGCGCTGGATGAATGTGTGCTAACCGACACGGGCTTGGATTTGGACCGCGCTTGGATGGTGGTGGACGACCAAGGCAAGTTTGTCACCCAGCGCCAGCTGCCCCGAATGGCGCTGATTCAGCCCAGCTTTAAAGGCTCAGACATGGTGTTGCGCGCGCCGGGCATGTTGGCCTTGCATGTGTCCATTGATGCGGTAGAACAGCCTACCCAAGTGCAGGTCTGGAAAGACCACGTCCCCGCGTACGACATGGGCAACGTGGCCGCCCAGTGGTTCACCGACTTTTTGTCTAAGGACGCCCAAGGCTTACCGGTTGTGCAAAGCAAGCGCTACCGGCTTGTACGTTTTGACCCCGACCACCGCCGTCTGGCCAGCCAGGAGTGGACCGGCGACATTGAAGCCTTCAACCAGTTTAGTGATGGTTTCCCTTTGCTGGTGCTCAGCCAAGCCTCTGTCGATGCCCTCAACCAAAAACTGGCGGCGGGCGGTCATACCCCCGTGGGGGCAGAGCGGTTTCGCCCCAATATTTTGATTGAGGGTTACAGCGCTCACGACGAAGACCGCGCCTTACAGCTGCAGATTTCAGAACCCAACACATCTGTGGCGCTGCGATTGGTCAAGCCCTGCACCCGCTGCGCCATTCCCAATATTGACCCCGCCACCGCGCTCAGCCATCCGGCTGTGGTGGACGCCCTGCGCGGCTATCGCAAAGATGAACGGGTTCTGGGTGGCATCACATTTGGCATGAACGCCATTGTCTTAAGTGGTGTGGATCAAGTGTTACGTGTGGGTCAAACCGTCGCCTAAAGCGCTGCGCCCATTAGGGCGGTGGCTACAATCCGGTCTCCCTTTTCCGACACCTTGAGATAAGAGCCCCTATGAGCCTGAAATGCGGCATTGTTGGTTTGCCCAACGTCGGTAAATCCACCCTGTTCAATGCCCTCACCAAAGCGGGCATTGCGGCTGAAAACTACCCCTTTTGCACCATTGAGCCCAATGTGGGCATTGTGGAAGTGCCCGACACGCGCTTGCAGCAGCTCGCCACCATTGTGGTGCCCGAGCGCATCGTGCCAGCCATTGTGGAGTTTGTGGACATTGCCGGTTTGGTGGCGGGTGCCAGCACCGGAGAGGGTCTGGGCAATAAATTTTTGTCGCACATCCGCGAAACCGACGCCACCGTGAATGTGGTGCGCTGCTTTGAAGACCCCAACGTCATTCACGTGGCGGGCAAAGTGGACCCCATTGCCGATATTGAAGTGATTCAAACCGAGCTCTGTTTGGCCGACTTGGGCGCCGTCGAAAAAGCCCTGCACCGCGTCACCAAGCTGGCGCGCTCGGGCGACAAGGAGTCCGTCAAGCTGGTGGCGATTCTGGAAAAGTGCCAGGCCGCTCTTAACGAAGCCAAGCCCGTGCGCACCCTAGAGTTCAGCAAAGAAGAGCAGCCTTTGCTCAAGCAGTTCTTTTTAATCACCGCCAAGCCCGCCATGTTTGTGGCCAATGTGGCCGAAGACGGCTTTCAAAACAACCCGCTGCTGGACCGCTTGGCCGCCTTTGCCCAAGCGCAAAACGCGCCGGTGGTGGCCATTTGCGCCAAGCTGGAGGCCGAAATGTCGGAGATGAGCGACGAAGACCGCCAAATGTTCCTAGAAGAACTGGGGCAAACCGAACCCGGCCTGAACCGTTTGATCCGCTCTGCCTACAGCCTGCTGGGCTTGCAAACTTATTTCACTGCCGGTGTGAAAGAGGTGCGCGCCTGGACCATCCGCTTGGGCGACACCGGCCCGCAGGCTGCGGGCGTGATCCACACCGACTTTGAAAAAGGCTACATCCGCGCCCAGACCATTGCCTTTGACGACTTTGTGGCCTTTAAAGGCGAACAAGGCGCCAAAGACGCCGGAAAGATGCGCGCCGAAGGCAAGGATTACGTCGTCAAGGACGGCGACGTGATGAACTTTTTGTTCAGCTCT
Organism: Hylemonella gracilis; assembly: GCA_945862195.1. GTDB lineage: Bacteria > Pseudomonadota > Gammaproteobacteria > Burkholderiales > Burkholderiaceae_C > Hylemonella > Hylemonella gracilis_C. The sequence goes on along the minus strand of CAMAXR010000020.1, from coordinate 12,732 downwards.
TAGTCAATCTTCCCTACCCGCTGCACCCACAAATTCCAAGACCTGCCAATTTGCCCGTCGTTCATGGCCGAAGACAGGGCGGCTTCTTCTTTGTTCAGGTAGCTCACGTCGCCAATGCCCATGGCGGACAACTGCAGTTTGGCGTTCATTTCGGCGTAAATGGCGCGGAACACCGCTTGTTGTATGGATGTGCCCACCACGGTAGAGCCATGGCCGCGCATGAGCACACAGGTGCAGTTGCCCAAAGACTTCGCCAAAGACTTGCCCAGCGCGTTGCTGCTGATGAGCATGTCGGTGTTGCCGCCGTCGTCTCGGATTTCAAAATGTGAGGAGCCTTCGCCCAAAAAACCCGCCATGTGGTAGATGGGCAGCAAAGGTTTTTTGACTGCCGCAAACGGAATGACGCTGGGCGAATGGCTGTGCACCACCGACACGACATCTGGGCGCGCGCGGTAAATTTCGCCGTGGATAAAGCGCTCCAAGTACGGGCGCTCGGTGGTGTCGGAGACGGCTTTGCCGTCTAGGTCGTAGCACACAATGTCTTCTTGCTTGACCATGGCTGGCGCGCGGTTGCAAGAGAGCATGTACACACCTTCTTGAGTGGGGTGGCGTACGCTGATGTGCCCCAAGCCGTCCACTACACCTTGGTCGTAAAGAATGCGGTTGGCGTACACCAGTAGTTGGGCAAGGTCTGCATCGGGTTGAATCACAAAGGTCTCCAAAATGAGTTGGTTGTTGGGTGGGGGGTGTTGTGGGGCGGATTATGTATGCAAGCCACCCGGAAAAAACCACAACAAACCCGCTGTCATGACCACATAGCGGATCAGTTTGCCCACGCCCATATAAAAAAGACAGGGCCAAAACGGCAATTTGAGCCAACCGGCCACCGCACACAGAGGGTCGCCAATGATGGGCAGCCACGCCAGCAAACATGCCTTGGGGCCAATGCGCTCCAGCCACTCTAGGGCTTTGAGGTGGGTCCTGGAGCTGTTGTATTGGCTTGCCAATTTATTGGAGCCCCAGCCCATCGCCCAGGTGACGGCCCCGCCCAAGGTATTACCCGCAGTGGCTACGGCAATCGCCATCCAAAACAAGTCGGGGTTGAGTTTGACCAATCCAAACAGCGCAGGCTCTGAGCCCATAGGCAAGAGCGTGGCAGAAACAAAGGCCACCACAAACAGGGTGCTCAAGCCATATTGAGGTAGGGCCAAAACGTCAAGTAGGGCTTGTATCCAGTTTTCCATGAGAGCTAAGTTGCTAAGATTTTGAGCAGATAGAATGATTTAACCATGCGAATCGGCCCCTACACTTTGCCCAACCGTTTGTTCGTGGCTCCCATGGCGGGGGTGACCGACCGGCCTTTTCGCCTGCTGTGCAAAACCCTCGGTGCAGGATACGCTGTAAGCGAAATGGTCACCTCTCGGCGCGATTTATGGAGCAGCCTTAAAACCTCCCGCCGCGCCAACCATGAAGGCGAGCCCGGCCCGATTGCGGTTCAAATTGCCGGTACCGATGCGCTCATGATGCAAGAAGCCGCCCTCTACAACATAGACCGTGGCGCACAAATTATTGACATCAACATGGGTTGCCCTGCCAAGAAGGTGTGCAACAAATGGGCGGGTTCGGCCTTAATGCAAAACGAGCCTTTGGCTCTGAGCATTGTGCAAGCGGTGGTGGCTGTGTGCGAGCCGCGTGGTGTGCCCGTGACTCTCAAAATGCGCACCGGCTGGAGCTCAGAGCATAAAAATGCAGTGGTCTTGGCCCGTGCCGCGGAGTCTGCGGGCGTTCAAATGCTGACCATCCATGGCCGCACCCGAGAACAAGGCTATACCGGCCATGCCGAATACGACACCGTGGCAGCAGTTAAGGCAGCCGTGCACATTCCTGTGGTGGCCAATGGCGACATTGACTCCCCCGAAAAGGCCCGCGATGTGTTGCGCTACACCCAAGCCGATGCGGTGATGGTGGGGCGCGCGGCCCAAGGTCGGCCTTGGATATTTAGAGAAATCGCTTATTTTTTAGAAACCGGCTTGCACTTGGCCCCGCCTTTGCTGGCGGAGGTACAACGCCTTTTGCTGGCGCACCTGCAAGACCATTACCAACTTTATGGCGAGTGCACCGGTGTGCGAAGTGCGCGCAAACATATTGGTTGGTACGTGCGCAGCATGCCGGGTGGTGAGGCGTTTAGGGCTTACATGAACACGCTGGAGCAATCCGATGCGCAGTGGCAAGCCGTCAAGGACTATTTTGATGAGCTGTCGAGCCGCATGGACCGCATACCTGTCACGGAGGGGGGGCATCATTCAACCTCGCAAGTTCATGCAGGGGCATTCGGATATGAGGAGAGTGGTGTATGAGTAAAAAACAAATTGAAGAATGCATTCGCGCCAGCCTAGAGTCTTACTTCAAAGACCTGCGTGGCACCGAGCCGGACAACATGTTCGGCATGATGATGGGCATTGTGGAAAAACCCCTGCTTGAAGTGGTGATGCAACACGCCGACCAAAACCAATCTCGCGCGGCCGAATGGCTGGGCCTGAACCGCAACACCCTTCGCAAAAAGCTCTTAGAGCACAAACTCATCAAATAACCAGGAACCCTCCCAGATGAAGGCACTCATCAGCGTGTCCGACAAGTCGGGCATTGTGGAATTTGCGCGCGCACTGCACGCCTTGAACATCGAACTCATTTCCACTGGCGGCACCGCCAAATTGTTGGAGGCTGAGGGCTTGCCCGTGACCGAGGTGGCGCAAATGACGGGTTTTCCGGAAATACTGGATGGCCGCGTCAAAACCCTGCACCCTATGGTGCACGGCGGCTTGTTGGCTCGCCGCGATGTGCCCGAGCACATGGCCGCTTTAAGCCAGCACCACATTGCTACTATTGATTTGCTGGTGGTCAACCTCTACCCCTTTGAAGCCACGGTGGCCAAACCCGGCTGCAAGCTCGAAGACGCCATTGAAAACATCGACATTGGCGGCCCGGCCATGGTGCGCAGCGCTGCCAAAAACTGGAAAGACGTGGGCGTGGTCACCGACGCCAGTCAATACGAAGCGGTATTGGCCGAGCTCAAGGCAGAAGGCGGCTTGTCCGACCACATGCGCTTTACCCTGGCCGCCGCCGCCTTCAACCGCATCAGCAACTACGACGCCGCCATCAGCGACTATTTGTCGTCTTTCAATTTGCAAGACGGCTCGCGCAGCGAATTCCCCGCCCAAGCCAACGGCCGGTTTGTGAAAATTCAAGACTTGCGTTATGGCGAAAATCCGCATCAAACCGCGGCCTTTTACCGCGACCTGTACCCCGCCCCGGGTTCTTTGGTTACCGCGCGGCAGCTGCAGGGTAAGGAGCTGTCTTACAACAACATTGCCGATGCCGATGCCGCTTGGGAATGCGTCAAAAGCTTTCATCCTGTGCAAGACGGTGCGGCGTGCGTGATTGTCAAACACGCCAACCCTTGCGGCGTGGCCTTGGGCACCGACGCCCTGAACGCCTACCAAAAGGCGTTTCAAACCGACCCCACCAGCGCGTTTGGCGGCATCATTGCTTTTAACAGGCTTCTGGACCATGCCACCGCATTGGCTGTGAGCAAGCAGTTTGTAGAAGTGTTGATGGCGCCGGGCTATTCGGTAGAGGCGCTGGAAGTGCTGAAAACCAAAACCAATGTGCGCGTGCTTGAAATTGCGCTGCCCCCCGGCGGCGAGACGCCTTGGGAGAAAGGCCTCAATGCGGTGGATATCAAACGCATAGGCTCAGGCATCTTGATGCAAAGTGCCGACAACCATGAGTTGCGCTTAGCCGACTTGAAGGTGGTGACCCAAGCGCAACCCACGCCAGAGCAATTGCAAGACCTGATGTTTGCTTGGAAGGTGGCCAAGTACGTCAAAAGCAATGCCATTGTGTTTTGTAAAGACGGCATGACCATGGGCGTGGGGGCGGGCCAAATGAGCCGTTTAGATTCCGCCCGCATTGCCAGCATCAAGGCGCAACACGCCCAGCTGTCGCTGCAAGACACGGCCGTGGCCAGTGATGCGTTTTTTCCGTTTCGCGATGGCCTAGATGTGGTGGTGGATGCAGGCGCCACCTGCATCATTCAGCCCGGCGGCTCCATGCGCGACCCCGAGGTGATTGACGCCGCCAATGAGCGCGGCGTGGCCATGGTGTTTACTGGGGTGCGGCACTTCCGGCACTAAGCGGGGGGGGGCTGGCCAGCCCCAAGTTATCAGTCCCTTGTAATACCCGACTCTTTCACGACTTTGTTCATCAGTTCAAAGTCGTTGAGAAACAATTTGTTGAAACCCTCCACACTCAGTTGCGCGGACTCAATGCCATGCTTTTGCAGTCTTTCTTTAACTTCGGGTAGGGCAATCACCTTGTTGACGGCGGCATTGATTTTTTCCACCACGGCAGGTGGGGTACCAGCCGGAGCGAGCAGCCCAAACCATGAGTCAAACACAAAACCCGGCAAACCAGATTCTGAAAACGTGGGGATATTGGGCAGAAGACTCAAGCGTCTGTTGGCGGTGATACCCAGTACCCGCAGTTTGGGGTCTTGAAGGTAAGCGCCTACGCCAGCTGTGGGCACAATCACCGCGTGCCCACGGCCGCCGGAGACATCGGTCACCGCCTCGGCCGTGCCTTTGTAGGGAATGTGCAGGATGTCCAGTCCAGCAGCCTTGGCAAAGTAAGCCATGGCAAGGTGCGTGGAGCTGCTCACTCCGGCTGAGTTGTAGTTCAGCTCCCCAGGGTGGGCTTTGGCGTATTTGATGAACTCACCCACCGTTTTCACTGGCAATTGGGCGTTGACCAACAGGATGTAGCTCTGGTTGCCAATATTGGCCACAGGTACAAATTCTTTGAGGGGCTCGTAAAACGGCTTGGCACCCATGGCTGCGGTCACAAAATGGCTGGACGCTGCCATGAGCAGCGTTTTGCCGTCTGGGGCTGAGCGTGCAACTGCCACGGTACCAATGGCGCCACCTGCGCCGGGCTTGGCTTCAATGATCCAGTTTTGCCCCATTTCTTTGCTCAGCTCTTGCTGAATGGACCTTGCAGGCAGCTCACGTGCGCCACCGGCGGCAAACGGCACCACAATTTTGGATGCCGATGCGCTGGTTTGGGCTTGCGCCAAGTTCAAAAGGTTTGCGGCCATCAGGCCAGCCAGGGCCCATTTGTGGAATGTTGTGTTCATACGAGGTCCGTTGTGTTGGGAATGTTGAGTTTGTAAAAGTCTTCAAAAATTTCATCCACCGTGAGGGGGCGTGGCAGCAGTTTCTGGTCGGTGGCGTTGCGAATCAACACATCAAGTGCTTTTCGGTTGGCCTCCACACCAAAAGGTGTCAGATCCACTGCAGCTGGTTGGGAGCCCTCGGCGCGGGCTTTGCTTTGCGCCAGCAACTGGTAAATCTGGGTCACGATGTCGGGCCTGTGCTGGAACATGTCTTTGCGCACCATGACCATATGGTTGATGGGTACAGTTTGGTTCCTGAGGCTCCAAGCTTGGGCGGCCGCATGCGGGTCTGGCAGCACGGGTTGGAGCCTGGGGTCATCGGGCAAGTCGGTGCCAATGATGGCGGCATCGAGCTCACCTGAAAGCAGCATGTCCACCATGGTACGGCCTTCTGGTGCTCGAGCAATGTGTGCGGGATCGGGAAACTCTGCCAAGTGACCGTCTTCCATGGTGACCCAATTCACATCATCCAGTGCAACACCGTAGTCGTCCCACAAAATGCCGCGCACCCAAGTGACCGTGGTTTGGGCGTGGGCCCGAATGCCAATGCGTTTGCCCTTGAGTTGGCCCACACGCAGGGTTTGCCGCTCAGCGTTGTAGACCAGGCAGTGGTGCTGGTATCTGCCCGCGCCAATCACGGCCGGAATCATGGCGTAGGGCTTGTGGTACGCAATGGCTTGCAAGCAGGTCACCATGGCCAGTTCGGCCACATCAAACTCTTGTTCCCTCACCACCCTTTTGAAGGCACGATTCGGAACCTTGACGTCGGCAAATTCAAAGCTAAAGCCAGAGGGTTTGAGTTCCCCATTTTTCAGGGGCAGGGTGTTGGTGTAGTTGCCCAGCAGGGTTTTGAGCACGGGCTCATGGGTGGCGAATGGCATAAAGTGGTCTCGTGATTTTTTAAGCGTGAGTAAGTTTGGGATAGATTTTTTTGGCAGTGCCCGAAAAAATCCACTCTTGATCTGAGGTCTTGAGGCTGCTTAAACACGCGCGGGCTTCTTGCACATGCTCAGACAGGCTGCCCTTGGAAGCTGGAAAGTTGGAGCCCCATGCAATGCGGTCCGCGCCAAAGGCTTGGACCACCGTTTGAGCAAAATCGGATGCGGTGGATTGCCCCAACAATGATTCGCGCACATTGTGGGTGGTCAGCTTGAAGTGCAGATTGGGGTATTGAGCCAACTTGAACAGCGCTTGCGCCTCGGAGTAGGGCGCACCACCTTCCAAATGGGGACGGGCAAAGTGGTCCAGCAGTACCACCGCTTTGGGAAAGCTTTGCAGCAATGTTTCAACCTGATCCAAGCCGTCGGAGCGGATTTGTACGCACATGGGAATGCCCTGAGCCTCCACATAGCGCCAAGCTTCAAACCCCCGTGGGTCGTCAAGCCGTACGGACTTGTCCGCTGCCGTATGACCGGCGATGAACACGCGGGCGCCACTTAAACCCGCATTGATCCAACGGTCGATGTCGGCTATGGCTAGGTCAGACACCATGTCGACCGAAAACACGCCAATAAAGGCTTGGGGATGCTCGGCCACGCAGTCTTGAACGTAGCGGTTGTCGTGGCCGTAACAGGTAGAGGCTTGAACCAGCACAGATTTGGAAACTCCCGCCAAAGCCATGGCTTGCAGCATGCCAGCCCCGTCAATGGGGCGTTCGCGCGACCAATCAGACTGTTTGCCACCCATGGGGTTAAGAGGGTAAGCGGAAGCGTCGGGGGCAATAACGTGACTGTGAAGGTCAATGATTTCAATAGACATGGATTTAGGTGGGGGTTTAGATTGGGATTTAGATGTAGAAGAAGTTTCGAGTTGGCGTTTTGAAAAAGCCTTGGGTTAACCCAAGTTTTTGAAACCTCTTTGGGGCCACTCGAGATGCAACGTGTGACTAAATTATCAGGGCTCTAATCTGAAATTTAGGCGGGCTTGCCCAACTTGTCATCTAGCCTTGCGGACAACTCTCTGATGGCTTGGGTCAGCTCCAGCAGTTCGCGCTCTTTCATGAGGTCCACTTTTTGGTGCAGGAGTTCAATTTCCAGTTCGGCTTTGACGTTCACTTCGAAGTCGTTTTGAGCTTGTTGCCGGTCTACAGTGGCCTGTCGGTTCTGGCTCATCATGATGGCCGGTGCGGTGTAAGCCGCCTGAAACGACAAAAACAAATTCAGCAGAATAAATGGGTAAGGGTCCCAAGCTTTATCGCTTGGAGCCAACAGGTTGTAGACAATCCAAACGGCGATCAGCATGCTTTGGATGATGATGAAGCGCCACGACCCCACCACAGAAGCCACTTGGTCAGCCAAGCGTTGCGAAAAACTCAAAGGCTGCGGCGCCACAGCCGGAACCTCTAAATGGCCTGGGTCAGGAACGATCTTGAAGGCGGCGGGTACGGCCGTGTTGTGGTGCGCATGCCGATGCGCCACACGGTGCGCGCGCAAGCGCTCCAGCAGCTTCAAGTCTTCCGGTCGCAGCTGCGCTATGTGAAGCGGCGCTTGATGCAAGGAATCTTGAGGGCCTGTCTTGGGTGCAGGCGGAGGTAAGGGGTTGGCCATTTTGGCTCGGTTATGAGGTTGAACTTAGCCCCAAGTTTTAAAAATATCTCGCGCCGCAGCCACTGTGGCTTCAATGTCTTGGCTGGTGTGCGCCGCACTTACAAAACCCGCTTCGTACAAAGCGGGCGCAATGTACACCCCACGGTCCAGCAGGCCGTGAAACAGGGTGTTGAAGCGTGCGCTGTCGGTTTTTAAGACCTGGGCGTAATTGCTGGGCAGCTCAGGCAGCAGAAAAAACCCAAACATGCCGCCTTCGCTGTCCGCGCAAAAGGGCACGCCTGCGGCGTCCGCTGCCTGCTTGAGGCCCGCCATCAGGTTTTGGGTGGTGCTGGCCAGAGCTTCATAAAAACCGGGTTTGCTGATTTCTTTAAGCGTGGCCAAGCCGCAGGCGGTGGCCACTGGGTTGCCCGACAAGGTGCCCGCTTGGTAAACCGGCCCCTGCGGCGCCATTTGTTCCATGATGGCGCGCGGACCGCCAAAAGCAGCCAGCGGCATGCCGCCGCCAATCACTTTGCCCAACACTGTCATGTCGGGTTTAAAGCCTTCAATTTGGCGGGCGTACACACTTTGGGCGCTGCCCAATGCCACTCTAAACCCGCTCATCACCTCATCAAACACCAGCAACGCACCGTATTTAGTACACAGCTCGCGGCAGCGCTTCATAAAGGGCACGCTGGCGCGCACAAAGTTCATGTTGCCTGCAATGGGTTCAATCATCAGACAGGCCAGCTCTGGGCCGTGCAGGTCAAAGGCTTCTTCGAGCTGTTGCACGTTGTTGTATTCCAGCACCAGCGTGTGCTGCACCACTTCGGGCGGTACGCCTGCGCTGGTGGGGTTGCCAAAAGTGGCCAGGCCCGAACCGGCTTTGACCAGCAAGGCGTCTGCATGGCCGTGGTAGCAGCCTTCAAATTTAATGAATTTGCTGCGGCCTGTGGCGCCGCGGGCCAAGCGCAGGGCGCTCATGCCCGCTTCGGTGCCGCTGCTCACCAATCGCACCATGTCCATAGAGGGTACGTGCTTCAAAATTTCTTCGGCCAGTTCCACCTCGCGTTCGGTGGGTGCGCCAAAAGAAAAACCTTCGGCCACGGCTTTTTGCACCGCTTCCACCACGGCGGGGTGGCCGTGGCCCAAAATCATGGGACCCCAAGAGCCGATGTAGTCAATGAATCGCTGGTCGTTGGTGTCCCAAAAGTACGCACCCTGCGATCGTTTGACAAAGCGGGGCACTCCGCCCACGGCTTTGAACGCGCGCACTGGGGAATTCACCCCCCCCGGAATCACGCGCTTGGCGCGCTCAAAAAGTGGAACGTTGAGGTCTACAGCAGGTTTCATGTTCAAGCTAAAGAGAAATAAATAAAGAAAGGTTTAATGGTCTGGGTGGCGGGCATCCATACTGGGCATCAATGCTGAGTGTCGTGCGGCGGCAGCTGAAACGGGTTGCTGGTGGTGGCGCCTTCGTCTTCATCGTCTTCAGAGGCTTGAGCCCAAAACATTCGGTCGGGAATCACGTGGCCCATGCCGGGGCGGAATCCGTAGTCCAGGCATTGGTCTAAAAACCCCATGGTTTCGCTAAAGGCGTCCGACAAATCACAACCGCTGGCAATCAGTGCCGCCAAGGTGGCCGATAGGGTGTCGCCCACACCGGTGAAGGTGGCGTCAATGCGTTCAAACTTGATGTTTCCTAACGTGGCTTGCGGCGATGCCAGCACGTTGTCAATGTGCTGTTCAGGCAGCGGAATACCCGTGACCAGCACGTAAGACACTCCAAACTCACCCGCCGCCATGGCGATGTCGCGGGCAGATGGGGCGCGCTCTTCGCTCCAGTCGGGCAGCAACCAGCGCGTCAGCGTGCTTTGGTTGCCCACCAGCAAAGCGGTTTGGGGCAGGACCAATTCTTGGAAGGCATCATGGTAAATGTCAATTTGCACATCGTTCCACCACGATAAATCAGGCATGTAGGCCACCACCGGTATGTCAGCATAGTCCGACAAGGTTTCGGCAATCACGGCCAAAGTTTCGGGTGAGGATGCAAACCCCACCTTGATGGCCTGCACCGTTAAGTCTTCCAAAATGGCGCGGGCTTGGTCGGTCACGATGTCTTCATCCACCGAATAGTGTTCAAAAATTTGCGCGGTGTCGCGCACATAGCTGCCCGTCATGATGGGCACCACATGCACGCCTACCGAAGTCATGGACAAAATGTCGGCGCTCAAACCCCCAGCACCGCTGGGGTCGTTGGTGTTGAAGGTTAAGACGCAAACGGTGGCTTCGTTAGACGCGTCGTCTGCGGCTTCGGTATCCGGAAGGGTGGGGTTGGGCATTGAGGGCTTCATGTGTTCGGGCAGAATAGCGCATCTTGTGGGGAGTTGACTTGATCTTGATCCAACTGCCCTGTCTTTATCTTCTGAATAGGCCTGTAGCGCTGTGAGCGAAACCAAAACCTGGATGTGTCTGATTTGCGGCTGGATTTACGACGAAGCCGCTGGTTGCCCCGAAGAGGGCATTGCTCCTGGAACCACTTGGGCCGATGTGCCCATGAACTGGACCTGTCCAGAGTGCGGCGCCCGCAAAGAAGACTTTGAGATGGTTCAAATCTGAGGTTTTTTAACCACCGCGTAGCGCTTGAGGGTGGCGTCGCGGGCTTGGTCGTGTTGCACGATGGGCATGGGGTACTGGCCCTCTTTGCCTAAGTTCAAACCTGCGGCTTGAAGTTCCAGCGGCGGCGTCTGCCAAGGCGCATGAATCCAGCGGTTCGACAAACCCGCCAGTTGCGGCAAATAACGTCTGATGAATTTGCCTTGCGCATCAAACTTTTCGCTCTGGGTGATGGGGTTGAAGATGCGAAACCAGGGCTGCGCGTCACACCCGCTGGAGCTGACCCACTGCCACCCACCATTGTTGCTGGACAGCTCAAAGTCGTTGAGCTGCTCGGCAAAGTAGCGCTCACCCCAGCGCCAGTCCACACCCAAATCTTTCACCAAAAAACTGCCCGCCACCATGCGCAAGCGGTTGTGCATGTAGCCGCTTTGCTTGAGTTGCAACATGGCGGCGTCTACCAGCGGGTAACCGGTTTGCCCGTTTTTCCAAGCCTCAAAGCGTTCTAGAGCTAAGTCGCCATCTTCCCATTGAATGGCGTCAAATTCGGGCTTGAACGACTGGGTGCACACCTGTGGTGCATTGGCCAATATTTGGGCGTAAAAGTCGCGCCAAATCAGCTCGCCCAGCCAAGTGCTGGCACCCGCACTGCCTTGCAAGCTGCGCTGCCAAGCGGACAGCACCAGTTGCCTAATGGACACGGTACCAAACCGCAGGTGCACGCTCAGGTAGCTGGGGCCGCGCAGCGCCGGAAAGTCCCGCGCGTCTTGGTAGGCATCCATGCGGTCCCAGAAGTCATCAAACAGCTGTCGGGCCCCGCTTTCGCCGGTGTGAATGCTCAACTGGCTCAGGTTGGTGGCTACAAAACCTATGCCTCCCAAGGTGGGCGGTGGTTTTTGCAAAGTGGGTGGTCGGTCGGCCAGACCCTTGGCAATCAGTTCAGACATTTGGGCCAAGTCACGCACCACCAGCGGGTGCTCTGTCAGCCGGGCCAGCCAAGCTTTTTTGTAGGGGCTGAACACCCCGTACACCGTGCCGGTGCGGGTGAGCACTTCGCGCTTTTCAAACACCACATGGTCTTTGCAGGTGTGCAGGGCAACGCCCTTAGCTGCCAGCTGCGCCTGAACCTGGTCGTCGCGCGCCATGGCTAGTGGCTCGTAATCGTGGGCAGTAAACACCGCTTGAGCCCCAAGGCTTGCGGCCAGCTCCGGAATGTGCTGTGAGGCCTTGCCGTGCAACACGATCAGGCCGGTGGCGTGCCGCTGGGCGTGCTGCCTCAGTGTTTGGTCCAGCTCCACCAAGCTGGCCTGAATAAATTCCACCCGCCTGTCGGCCCTGGGTAGGGTGTCCAAAATGTCGGTGTCCAACACAAACACACAGTGCACGGTGCGGCATTGCGTGAGCGCTTGGTGCAGGGCAGGGTTGTCGCTCAGGCGCAAATCGCGGCGAAACCACATCAGTCCGACGGGGTACTGGGCTTCAGAAGTTTGGGGGGAAGGGTTAGGCATGTTCACCGCTAGAATGGTTTTATGTCGGATGATTCTGCACCCATCAACTTCACGAATCATTTTTTGATTGCCATGCCCGGCTTGACGGACAGGGTCTTTTCTAAAAGCGTGGTTTACATGTGTGAGCACAGCGAACGCGGTGCTTTGGGGCTGGTTATCAATAAGCCTGGCGACATTGACATGGATGGCTTGTTTGAAAAAGTTCAGCTGTCGCTGGGCCGCTCCGACCTCAAAACTCTGCCCGTTTTTCAAGGTGGCCCAGTTCAAACCGAGCGTGGCTTTGTACTGCATGAATCCATGATGGAGGATGCCAAAGAAGACGACGAAACGGTGTATGCCTCGTCTCTCAAAATTCCCGGTGGTCTGGAGATGACCACTTCCCGCGATGTGCTCGAAGCCCTGTCCACGGGTGGTGGGCCCCGCAAGCTGCTTGTGTCTTTAGGTTATGCCGCATGGGGCGAAGGGCAGCTGGAATCTGAAATCAGCGAAAACGCCTGGCTCACGGTGGACGCCAACCGTGAGGTGATTTTTGACACCCCCATTGAGCAGCGCTACGACAAAGCTTTGTCTTTGCTGGGGCTTCAGTCTTGGATGCTCTCGCCTGACGCGGGGCACGCCTGATGCAGGCAGCCGTGGCCATGCAAGACGTGCCTACCCAGCTGCAAACTTTTATGGCTTTTGACTTTGGCACCCAAAGAACCGGGGTGGCGGTAGGCAACCGCTTGATGCGCGCGGCCACACCGCAGGCCACCATTCAAGCCGCTGGCGATCAGCGCTTTACCCATATTGCCGTGCGCCTAAAAGAGTGGCAGCCCGATGCGCTGGTGGTGGGCGTGCCGTTTCACCCCGACGG
>CAMAXR010000019.1 GCA_945862195.1 Hylemonella gracilis | reverse complement strand
GTGCCCGACAACGCTAACAAGCCTTACGACATGAAGGAGCTGATCCTCAAAACCGTGGACGATGGCGACTTTTTTGAGATCCAGCCCGAGTACGCCAAGAACATCATCATCGGCTTTGCCCGCATGGACGGCCAGACCATTGGCATCGTAGCCAACCAGCCTCTGGTCTTGGCGGGTTGCCTGGACATCAAGAGCAGCATCAAGGCCGCGCGCTTTGTGCGCTTCTGCGATGCGTTCAATATTCCGGTGGTCACGTTTGTGGATGTGCCTGGCTTCATGCCCGGCACCAGCCAGGAGTTTGGCGGCATCATCAAGCACGGCGCCAAGCTGCTCTACGCCTATGCCGAGTGCACCGTGCCCAAAATCACGGTCATCACCCGCAAGGCCTATGGCGGCGCGTACGACGTGATGGCCTCCAAGCACCTGCGCGGCGACGTGAATCTGGCCTGGCCCAACGCCGAAATTGCGGTGATGGGCGCCAAGGGCGCGGTGGAAATCATCTTCCGCGAAGACAAGGGCGACCCCGAAAAGCTGGCCGCCAAGGAAGCCGAATACAAAGCCCGCTTTGCCAACCCGTTTGTGGCGGGCGCACGCGGCTTCATTGACGACGTGATTTTGCCCAGCGAGACCCGCAAGCGCATCTGCCGGTCGTTGGTCATGCTCAAGGACAAGAAGTTGGACAACCCCTGGCGCAAGCACGGGAACATTCCGCTTTAAGTCTGGTATGGCAAAGACTTCATTCCACTGCTTGGGCGGGGGCGCGCTGGACGGGCAGTTTGCTCCGTGTCCTCCGGCCTTCTGCCTCCCCCTTTACCTGCGCAAAATGCCCGCCCAGCACGCGCGTCAAGCGTTTGTTCCTAAGGTGGCGCTAAAACTTAAGGCCAAGTACCTTTGCCACGCCACGCGATATCTCGTTGAGGTCAGAGTCGCTTACCTGGCCGATCAATTTTGCCAATCGGGTTTTGTCAACGTTGCGAATGTGCTCAGAGCGCGCTTTCGACCCGGCTCCCGCAGATGGGACGCCAATCAGCAACGGGAAGTGCACCGATTCGGCGGTGCTGGTCAAGGGCACGATGACAACTGTGTTGCGCCTGCGGTTGATTTCGTTTGCGGAAAGCACCACGCAGGGGCGCGTTTTGGATATTTCCGAGCCTTGGGTCGGGTCGAGCGACACCCAGTAGACCTGGCCGCGTTCAATGCTGCTGCTCATTTTTGCGGCTTGGCACGAACTGTCTTGGCGCTCAAGGCCGCTTGCGCAATCGCAAATTCACGCTCAAACGTTTCCCTATCGAAGGTTGGATCCACATCGTCCACTGAACCTGTCAGATTGGCATCCAGCCATTCCTGTGTTTCTATTAAGAGTTCAGGATGCACTGCCTTCATCGCGTTCAGAGCGTCACAGGCAGCGACGAGTTCTAAGTCCTCTTTTTCCAGCTCCTGTCGCACTAAATTCACGAGAAATGTGTTGCGCTGTCTGGGCGGCACGGCACGCGCTAGTTTCTCCGCTACATCGTCCGGCAGGCGCAAGAGCACCTGTTTGGGTGGGGGTGTTTGAGTGTTTAGCATGATTTCATGATATCAAATTCGCAAGAAGGTCCATAAATGTTCACCAAAATCCTGATCGCCAACCGTGGCGAAATCGCCTGCCGCGTCATTGCTACCGCTAAAAAAATGGGCATCAAAACCGTTGCCGTGTATTCGGACGCCGACAAAGAAGCCCGCCATGTGGCGCTGGCCGATGAGGCAGTCCACATCGGCCCTGCGCCCAGCCGAGAGAGTTATTTGCAGGCTGAAAAAATCATTGCTGCTTGCAAACAAACCGGCGCACAGGCCGTGCACCCGGGCTACGGTTTTTTGAGCGAGAACGAGGCCTTTGCCAAGCGCTGCGAAGACGAGGGCATTGCCTTCATCGGCCCCAAGGCGCACTCCATTGCGGCCATGGGCGACAAGATTGCGTCTAAAAAGCTGGCCCTTGAAGCGAAGGTCAACACCATTCCCGGCTACAACGACGCCATTGCAGGACCTGAAGCTGCGGTGGAAATTGCCAAGGGCATCGGTTATCCGGTGATGATCAAGGCGTCTGCGGGCGGCGGCGGCAAGGGCTTGCGCGTGGCCTTCAACGACAAGGAGGCGTTTGAGGGCTTTTCCAGCTGCCAGAACGAAGCCCGCAACAGCTTTGGCGACGACCGCATCTTTATCGAAAAGTTTGTCCAGGAGCCGCGCCACATCGAGATTCAGGTGCTGGGCGACAGCCAGGGCAACGTGATTTACCTCAACGAGCGCGAATGCTCAATCCAGCGTCGCCATCAGAAGGTGATCGAGGAAGCGCCAAGCCCATTCATCAGCGACGCCACCCGCAAAGCCATGGGCGAGCAGGCGGTGCAATTGGCCAAGGCGGTCAAGTACCAAAGCGCCGGTACGGTGGAGTTTGTGGTGGGCAAAAACCAGGACTTCTACTTCCTGGAAATGAATACCCGCCTGCAGGTGGAGCATCCGGTAACCGAATGCATCACCGGGCTGGACTTGGTGGAGCTGATGATCCGCGTGGCCGCGGGCGAGCCGCTGCCGCTCACGCAAGCAGAGGTCAAGCGAGAAGGCTGGGCTATGGAGTGCCGTATCAACGCCGAAGACCCGTTTCGCAACTTTTTGCCGAGTACCGGCCGACTCGTGCGTTTTGCACCGCCCGAGCAAACCATGTTTGCAGCCCACCCCAAGCCCCTGCATGGCGAATCCGGTAGTTCTGTCGCCGGAGGTGTCAGGGTGGACACCGGCGTGCAGGATGGCGGCGAGATTCCGATGTTCTACGACTCGATGATTGCCAAGCTCATCGTGCACGGCAAAGACCGGCTGGACGCTATTTGCCGTATGCGCGAAGCGCTCAACGGCTTTGTGATTCGTGGCGTGTCGAGCAACATTCCTTTTCAGGCGGCTTTGCTGGCGCACCCCAAGTTTGTGAGCGGCGAATTCAACACCGGCTTTATTGCCGAGCATTACGGCAAGGGCTTTAAAGCCGAAGACGTACCGCACGACGATGCCCCATTTTTGGCTGCACTGGCGGCTTTTGTCTCGCGCAAGTCGCGCGAGCGCGCTGCGGGCATTTCAGGGCAGCTTCCGGGCTATGCGGTCAACACTGATAGCGATTGTGTGGTGGTACAGCTTTCTGATACAGGCCAACACACATACATTCCTGTTCAGGTGGATAGCTTGGTTCACCAGCTTGCCCACAGCGCTTCAGCGCGGTACGCCGTTCAGGGTCGCAGTTACGACATTCAAAGCGAAGCAGGCATGAGCGACCTTTGTGTTTCAGGGCTTGTCAATGGCCAGCCTTTTACTGCACAGGTTGAGCGGGGTACGCCGAAAAACCCTTTGGCAACGCGCATTCAGCACAATGGCACCCGCTTAGACACCTTGGTGCTTTCACCGCGCGTAGCGGAATTGCACCGACGAATGCTGTTTAAAGCGCCACCCGACATGAGCCGTTTTGTGCTGTCACCCATGCCTGGGCTGCTGGTGGATGTGGCCGTGGCGCCAGGCCAAAAAGTGCAAGCAGGCGAGCGCGTGGCCGTGATTGAGGCCATGAAGATGGAAAACGTGTTGTTTGCCCAAGCTGATGGCTTGGTGCATCAGGTGCTGGCGCAAAAAGGTGAGTCTTTAAGTGTGGACCAGCCTATTGTGGAATGGTCTTGATTTTTAGGCCTGCATCGTGACATCAAGCCGATGCGCCAGTTCTGACAGATGTTTGTCAAGGGTCCAAATCTTGGCTTCAGGTGTTATCAATGCCGATGCCAAAAGCGACATATCAACAGCGCCACAGCCTGATCGATGCAAGCTGAAACGTGACACCATACTCAATACTTCACCTTCCGTGGCTATGACGGCCGGACTGAGTTTTTGTAAGTCGCTTAAAGTGCGCTCCCTTGGCGCAGGTGGCGTGCCGCATGCAATTTCAAGAATCACCAAAGGGTGGGTCAGCACTTGGTCCTGTGCCAGCAAGGCCTGCAATTTGGGGTTGGCAACCCTGAAATGGGCCACCCAAACCGATGTATCTACCAGTACCCGTGTCATGCAAGATGCCGCTTATTCCGGACGTCGTCTTGGAATATCGGGCATTTCAGGCTTGGCACCCCCAAGGGCAGCCAAACGGTTGCTTGCTTTAACCCTTACAAATACCTTCATGGCTTCACGGAATAAATCGGCTTTATCCATGTCAGGGTCGGCCATTTCAAGCGCCGTTTCATAAAGTTCATCGTCAATGGTCACAGTTGTTCGCATCACAAACCTCTTGAGCATCAATAAAGATTCATATTATCATCAAATTTGATGATTTTGGTCCGAAGTTCGGATTTCAAAGTGCGGGTTTAAAAGTTTGAAAATCTATCTATTCCCAACATTTAAAGGGCTTTGTAAATGAATAGCAGTGTGGTTTCGGGGCAGGTTCGCCCCTTCAAAGTATTGGGCATTCAGCAAATCGCCATTGGCGCTTTAAACAAGGGGCCCCTGCGACGCTTGTGGCTGGATATGCTGGGTTTGGAATACACGGGCAATTACCGCAGCGAGCGTGAAAACGTGGATGAAGACATTGCTGCTATTGGAACCGGCGTGCACAAGGTAGAGGTGGATTTGATGCAACCCATCAACCCCGAGGGTAAACCCGCTGTTCACAGCACTCCGCTGAACCACGTGGGCTTGTGGGTTGACGACTTACCCAGCGCCGTGGCGTGGCTGACCACGCAGGGCGTTCGCTTTGCGCCCGGCGGCATACGCAAGGGCGCTGCGGGCTACGACATTTGTTTTTTACACCCCAAAGCCAGCGACGAATTTCCGATTGCGGGGGAGGGGGTGCTTATTGAACTGGTGCAAGCCCCGCCCGAGGTGGTAGAGGCCTTAGGTCGCAATTTATGACTATGTTCGGTACCTTATTAGGGGCAGCAAATGGAAATCAAAGGCCCTTGGTTTTTTGCTTGGCAGCTTTTATGGCGGCTTCAATCACCGCTCGTTTTTTCGCCAACAGGTCTGCGTCGGTAATGCGAGAGTGCTCTGGCAGGTTGTCCAGATGATGTTGCGCTTTTTCCATTTGCCGTTGTTGCTGCGCGTCCCTTTCTGCCGAAACTCTAAGTTGGTGCGCCGCATAGCGTTCACGGGCATGTAAGGCTTGTTCTTCTGACCACGCGGCCCAGCCTGTGGATGGGCCACTGGCGGCATCGAGCGCAATACAGTCCACCGGGCACACAGGCAAGCACAATTCGCAACCTGTGCAGTGTGCCTCTATCACCGTGTGCATGCGCTTGTTGGCGCCCACAATGGCATCGGTGGGGCAGGCTTTGATGCACAGTGTGCAACCTATGCACCACTTTTCGTCTATCCACGCAAGGGTTCGTGGTGCTTCAGCGCCATGCTCACTGCTTAAAGGTAATTCCGGCTGCCCCGTAATTTGCGCTAAGCGCCGTATACCTTCAGCACCGCCTGGAGGGCATTGGTTGATAAGGGCTGCCTCATGGGCAATGGCTGCAGCGTAACCTGCGCAATCCGGGTATCCGCAGCGGGTGCACTGGGTTTGGGGCAGCGCATCCAGAACGCGAAGCGTTGACAAATCCATGCAGCATTAAGCCAACTGGGCTTATTTTTTGACCCAAGAAGTTTTGATAGGGGCGCTCGTTTTAGCGACCGCTTGACTTACAGGCTTGCTCACGCGTTGAGTTGCGGCTTGGGTTGGCGTTTTTGCCGCTGATTGAGCCGCCACCTTTTTAGCTGGGGCGGCTTTAGAGGTTGTTGCTGGGATAGCAGCACTGGCAGTTTGCCCTCGGTGCGCCAAGATGAATTCTTTCACCACGGGGTAAACCACATCGCGCCAACGCTTGCCTGAAAAAATACCATAGTGGCCCGCGCCTTGCGCTTCAAAGTGTTTGTGCAGGGCTTTGGGCACGCCGGGGCATAGACCATGCACGGCTTCGGTTTGGCCAGAGCCTGAAATATCGTCCAGCTCACCCTCTACGGATAGAAGTGCCGTGGTGGTGATGTCTTGTGGGCGCACGCGCTCCGATCTGCCTTGAGGGTTTCGCACATCCCAAGTGCCATTGACCAGTTTGAAGTCTTGAAAAACGGTTTGAATGGTTTCCAAGTAGTAGCTCGCATCCATGTCCAGCACAGCGTTGTATTCATCATAAAACTTGCGGTGCTGTTCGGCATGGACATCGTCGCCTTTGACCAAATCCAAAAAGAAGTCGTAATGGCTTTTGGCGTGGCGGTCGGGGTTCATGGCCACAAAGCCGGTGTGCTGCATAAAGCCCGGATACACATGGCGGCCCGCACCTGGGTAGTTGGGCGGTACGCGGAAAATCACATTGTTTTCAAACCACTCGTAGCTTTTGTTCATAGCCAAGTTGTTGACCGCGGTTGGAGACTTGCGGGCATCAATCGGGCCACCCATCATGGTCACAGTCAAAGGCGTGGGTTCACCACGGCTGGCCATGAGTGAGGTTGCGGCCAGAACCGGCACGGTGGGCTGGCACACGCTCATCACGTGGCAGTTGCCATATTTGACTTGCAGGTGGCGAATGAATTCTTGGACGTAGTTGACGTAGTCGTCTAAATGAAACTCGCCCTCAGTAAGCGGCACATTGCGGGCGTTTTTCCAATCGGTGATGTACACCTTATGGTCTTTGAGCATGGTCTGCACGGTGTCGCGCAGCAACGTGGCGTAGTGTCCCGACAAAGGCGCCACCACCAAGACCGAGGGCTGTCCTTTCAGCTTGGCTAATGTGGCTTGGTCGTCACTAAAGCGCTTAAAGCGCAGCAATTGACAAAACGGTTTGTCAATTTCTACGCGCTCATGAATGGCCACAGAGGTGCCATCGACATCCACTTGGGTGATGCCAAAGGCGGGTTTTTCGTAATCTTTGCCCAAGCGGTGCATCAGGGCGTAACTGGCCGATAGCCTCTGAGAAAAAGGCAGCTGCCCAAAGGGATTGAGAGGGTTGTGAAAAGCTTTCGAAGCCGCGTTGGCGATTTCTGAAAACGGTTCCATCAAGGCGCGTTGTGATTCATAGAGCTGATAAAGCATGAAATTACCCTTGAAAGTTAATTGCTGCACTGCACAATATATCAGTTAACATGATTTGTTTGATGTAAGTGTCGTGAATTTGTGTCCACTTTACTTGTGCACAGGAGTTGTTACTTGGAATTTACACCGCTATTGCAGCCCAGTTCTCGAATGCCCGTGTTGTTTGTGGGCCACGGAAGTCCCATGAATGTGATTGAGCCCAACGACTTCAGCCCGAAATGGCAGGCGTTAGGGCAGCAATTTGGGGGCAACATCCCGCAAGCTTGGCCTTTGCCACAGCTGATTTTGTGCATTTCGGCGCACTGGTTAACCGATGGTTGGTGGCTGACGGCCATGGCTCAACCTAAAACCATTCACGACTTTGGTGGCTTTCCACAAGCCTTGTTTGACCAACAGTACCCCGCACCCGGCGCCCCTAAACTGGCGCACTGGCTAAGCCAACTTCTTAAGCAGCCCTCCACCGAAGAGCCATTGGGTCTGGACGATCACGAATGGGGGTTTGACCATGGGGCATGGTCAGTGCTGCAGCCCATGTTTCCGCAAGCGCAAGTGCCGGTCATTCAGCTCAGCATGGACTATGGACGCCCGCCACTTGAGCATTTTGAATTGGGCCGCCAGTTGCGCCAGCTCAGAGACTATGGCGTGCTCATTTTGGCCAGCGGCAATATCGTGCACAACCTGCGGGTCATGCGCCGCCATGCCAGCAACCAGCAAGCCTATGAATGGGCTGAGGAGTTTGACCGTAAAACTGCACATCTGATCAGCGCAGGCCACCTGCAAGAGCTGACCGAATTTGCCCGAATGGGACAAATCGCTCAACATGCCCACCCCACCCATGAACATTATTTGCCTTTACTTTATGCCGCTGGTGCTGTTCACGATGGCGAAACCCCTAAGTTTTTCAATGACGCCTACCAAGGTGCGTCCATTGCCATGAGGTCGGTGGTTTGGGGGGAATTTGTGGGGGTTAATACGCTGGTTTAAACCAAGGGTTTTGAGGCATATTAGTCGACTTATTGACACGGTTGCCCTAACACTTAAGGAGTGCCTCATGGCTTTGAACAAGCGACAATTTATTCAGCGCATTGCAGCCACAGCTGTAGCCGCACAAGTTGGCAACAGTGGACTGAGCTGGGCGCAAAACAAACCTTTCAAAATTGGTTTGTTGTTGCCTATGACAGGTCCCTTCACCTCTACGGGCCGTCAAGTTGAAAATGGTGTGCGCTTGTACATGGCTCAAAACGGCATCAAAGTGGCGGGCCGGGAGGTGCAAATCATCCTCAAAGACGACACCAGCATTCCGGATGTGACCAAGCGCTTGGCGCAAGAACTGGTGGTGAAAGACAAGGTGGACGTCCTGGCGGGTTTTGGTCTCACGCCCTTAGCGCTGGCCACCGCCCCCATTGCCACACAAGCCAAAACGCCTATGGTAGTGATGGCGGCAGCCACCTCCATGATCACTGAAACCTCGCCTTTTATTGTGCGCACCAGCATGACCTTGCCCCAAGTGACATTGGGTGTGGCGGAATGGGCGCCTAAAAACGGTATTAAGCGCGTGGTGACTTTGGTGACCGATTACGGCCCTGGCTACGACGCTGAAAAAACCTTCAAAGAGCGCTTTTTGCTCAATGGCGGACAAATTCTGGCCGAAATTCGGGTGCCCCTACGCAACCCCGACTACGCACCGTTTTTGCAGCGTGTGAGCGACCTCAAGCCCGATGCCTTGTTTGTATTTGTGCCCTCGGGCGCGGGCACGGCTTTGCTCAAACAGTTTGCCGAGCGTGGTTTGGACAAAGCAGGCGTCAAGCTCATTGGCGAAGGCAGTGTGGCCGATGACGAAATTTTGAACGACATGGGAGATGTGGCGCTGGGCATGGTCACGTCCCACCCCTACTCGGCCTCTCACAATTCACCAGCTAATAAGGCCTTTGTGTCCGCCTTCATGCAGCAAAGCAAAGGCATACGACCAAACTTTTTTGGCGTGTCCGGCTACGACGGCATGCGCGTGATTTACGAAGCCATCAAGGCCACCAAAGGGCAGGGCGATGGCGAGGCGCTGGTGGGTGCCATGAAGGGCCAAATTTTTGAAAGCCCCCGTGGCCCTGTCTACATCGATGCGCAAACCCGAGACATCGTTCAAAACGTCTACATCCGACGCGTGGAGCGCATCAACGGGCAGCTCTACAACACTGAATTTGATGTATTGAAAGACGTCAAAGATCCGGGCAAAACCCGCTAAATACCTTGGACAAGGCGCTTAGCGAAAGGTGGTCAGTCCACCTTGATGTTGCCCGCGCGTACCACAGCGCGCCAACGCTCAGACTCTTCTTTCATCCAGGCAGCGGCTTCTTCGGGCGTGTTGCCCAAGGGGTCGGCGCTGGCTTCTGCAAAGCGCTTGGCAATTTCGGGCATTTTTAAAATATCCGAAATGGTGGATGAAAGCTTGGCCGCAATGGCCGCTGGCGTTTTGGCGGGTGCTACCAAGCCAAACCAAGTGACCGACACCATGCCGGGCACCAAGTCGTTCAGGGCGGGCACATCGGGCAATGCGGCAAGGCGTTTGGGGCTGGTGACGGCCAAAATTTTCAACTTGCCCGCTTTAAGGTGCACGTTGGCCGCGGCAATGTTGCCAAACATGATCTGCACATGGCCTGCCAGCAAATCTGCCATGGCGGGCGCGTCACCCTTGTAAGGTATATGCACCAGTTTGAGGCCGGTTTTCATTTTGAACAACTCGGCCGTCAGGTGCGAGGTCGAACCGCTGCCTTGCGAGGCGTAGGTGAGTTTGTCAGGGTTGGCCTTGGCATAGGCCATGAACTCTTGCACATTGTTAAAAGGCAGCGATGGGTGCGCCATCAACACATTAGGTACCGTGGCCAAGATGCTGATGGGTACAAACTTAGAGGCGTCGTAGTTGAGCTTGGGGTACAAGCTTGGGTTAATGGCCAAGGTGGTGGGTGGAGAGGCCAGCAGGGTGTAGCCATCGGGCTCTGCATTGGCTACAAACTCAGCGCCAATATTGCCGGCAGCACCGGGCTTGTTGTCCACAATCACGCTTTGGCCCAAGCGGCTGCCCAGTTGCTCCAAGATCAGACGGGGCAACACATCAGCAGTCCCTCCCGCGGGGTTGGGTACCACGATGCGGATGACTTTTTGTGGCCAATTGCCTATGCCTTGCCCCGCGCCTTGAGCCCAAGCTTGGGACAACCCAAGTCCTGTCCAAGCACTGGCAACTACCAAGGCACCGCTGGTTTGAAGCCATTGGCGGCGGCTAAATCCTGAATGATCGTGGTTCATGTTGTCGTCCTTTAGGTTTGGTTATTTAAAGCGAAATGATTAAAGCGGAATGATCAAAAGCGTTTCTATGACTCGCGAGTCAAACACAAACTTGCGCTCTTGAAACACAGGTTCGCCTCCTGCGGATAGGGCCGAAATGTCAACGAGGTCTTGGCACTGGCCCACCGAAATGATTTTCATATCGCCAGTCAGGTCCATCGTGCGCACCACCATGTAGTTGGAACGTACCTGTAGCAGGTGACCGTCTTTGCCCACAATTTGCACGCCAGACACGATGTGCCGGTAGTGCTGGGGCTCGTACACATTGGCAATGCGCATGGACATGATGCGGTCGCGCAGCTGGTCGGCACTGCGTGAGTCCATGATGGCCAGTGGCAAACCACGGTCTTGGTTAAAGCGCGAAATCACGGTGTAGCGGCCTGCGGGTGCCAACAAATTGCAGACGTCTTCAACGCGGTTTTCGTCAATGGCACGGGCCCATTCAAACACCAGGTTTTCTACCGCGCGGAAATGGGCTTCGTTGTTCAAGGTCATGTTGAGTGCCATTTACAGCCCCATGTCTTCGCGGTAGTTGTGCCAAAAATTGCGAATGGCTCTTTCAGACAACTTGTGGCTGCCGCCACTGGTCAGGTCGCGCCCGCCCATCTCAATGAACGATTCACCGGTTTGTCCGTCGCCTACTGCCTTGCGCACCATTTCGCATACGGCGGCGTCTTCTACCGAAATCATGCCCGCGCTACCCGCCAAGTTGGCTTGCATGAGGCGGGTTTGGGTCAGGGTGTCGTCTTCATCAGCGTAGCCAAAGTAGGTCCACACCAAATCGGCTTCGTTAGGGCCGCGGGGAATCAGTTGGCGGGTGGCCAAGCTGTTGGCAATCTGGTGCAGCACAAAGCTGGGGTAGAGGGTCAAAATTTGCACGCTCACGCCATCGCCAAACTCGTCCGTCCACTTCAAGATGCTGGGGTCTTTAAGTTTCAGGCCGTCATTCACCGAGCGCAGGGTGGAAGAGGTTTCTTGAAAGTCTTTGCCTTCTTTTTCAGTACCCGCCTTGGTGTAAAAGTACACATGTTTGCCGGTGGTGTCGAGCACCATGCCCGACTCTTGGTTTTGCCGAGACAAGCCAAACGTTCCGTAAAAGGTGTGAAGAATGTTGGCGTGGTAAGAGTCCCTAGGGTTCTCGTGGTAAGCCTTCCAGTTGGCATGAATGCGCTGGGTGTCGTAGCCCAAGACTTTGAGAGGCTTGTGGCACACACGGCGAATGCCCTCGGCCACTACGCCCACCCATTCCTCAAAAGGGGGTGTGGCCTCAGAGTAGGTGGCAAACACCAGGCCGCAGTAAGACGCCACACGAAGCTTTTGCAAGCCGTGGTCGGCTTTGTCAAAGTCTTTAGGCAAGCCGCCTTCACCACGCAAGCCATGCTGAAAAGCCGCATGGCTTAAGTCGCCGTTGAGCTGGTAGCCCCAAGCGTGGTACACGCAGTACAACTTTTTGGCGGTGCCAAAAGCCTCGCGGCACACCATGTTGCCCCGGTGCGCGCACCGGTTGAGCATGGCGTGCAAGGTATTGTCTTCGCCGCGCGTTAACAGCACCGATTGCTCGCCAATCCAAGTGGTTTTGTAGCTGCCAGGCTCGGGCACTTCGGCTTCAAGGCCAACGTAATGCCAGTTGGCACCTTGAAAAATTTGGCGCTGCTCTTTGAGGTATGTGTCCGCGTCGCTGTAAATCCAGTAGGGTGCGCGGGCTACGCCTTCAGCAGGCCAAGTGCGCTCAGCAGTCTGGGCGCTGGCCAGCGCTTGCGGGCTGGTGGGTGAGTTCATGAGGTGATGTCTCCAGTTATTGAAATTGTGAAGCCGGACTCACGCCCCGGCCTTATGGCGCCTCACTTGTATGTCGTGCTGTCAGCAAAAACTGCAGTATCAGCCAGTAACTATATGACCTGCACAATGCATTGGCACACGTAGTCTATGTTCTTGCTGTTCAGGGCCGCCACACACATGCGGCCGGTGTCAGTCCCGTAAATGCCAAATTCGCTGCGCAGGCGCACCATTTGGTCTTTGTTGAGGCCTGAGTAGCTGAACATGCCAATTTGCTGGGTGATGAAGCTCATGTCTTGCTTCACGCCAGCGGCTTTAAGGCCGTCCACCAGCTTTTGACGCATGGCCTTGATGCGCACGCGCATCTCGCCTAATTCGCGCTCCCACAGGGCGCGCAGTTCTGGGTTAGCCAGCACAGCGGCCACTATGGCACCGCCGTGGGTGGGCGGGTTGCTGTAGTTGGTACGAATCACAATTTTGAGCTGGCTGAGCACCCGGTCGGCCTCTTCTTTGCTTGCGCACAACACGCTCAGGGCGCCCACCCGTTCACCGTAAAGGCTGAAGCTTTTGCTAAAAGAGGTGGATACAAAAAAAGTCAGGCCAGCCTGCACAAATTTGCCAATCACGGCGCCGTCTTCCTGAATGCCGTAACCAAAACCTTGGTAGGCCATATCCAAAAACGGAGTGAGTTGCTTGGACGCAATGGTGCTGATCACTTGGTCCCATTGCGCGGGCGAAATGTCGTAACCAGTAGGGTTATGGCAGCAGGCATGCAGCAACACAATGGTGCCCGCAGGCGCAGCGGCGATGTCGGCCAGCATGCCTTCAAAGTCAATGCCGCGCTGAGCTGCGTTGTAGTAGCGGTAGGCGTCCACCGTAAAACCCGCTTGGGTGAATAAGGCGCGGTGGTTTTCCCAGCTCGGGTCTGAAATTAAAACCTTGCTGCTGGGGCTGAGCTTTTTCAAAAAGTCCGCCCCAATTTTGAGCCCGCCGGTGCCGCCTATGCCTTGTACGGTGGCCACGCGCCCACTTTGCACAGGCTCGCTTTGGGCACCAAACACCAAGGTTTTCACGGCAGCGTCGTAGGCGGCAATGCCATCTATGGGCAAGTAGCCCCGGGCGGTGGGGTGCGCCATGAGGGTTTTCTCGGCTTCCTGAACGCACTCCAGCAAGGGCAATTTGCCGTTGTCGTCAAAGTACACCCCCACACCTAAGTTGACTTTTTTGGGGTTGCTGTCGGCAGCGTACTGCTCGTTCAAACCCAAAATAGGATCGCGTGGGGCCATTTCGACCGCGGAAAACATAGACATGGATATTCCTTGATTGGGGGATGAATTATTCTTGCAGACCAACCTCAATTTTAAAGTGCATGAATCCAGCTGCTGTTGATCTTCCCTCCGCCCCGGCTCCGGCCGCAATGGCTCAGGGGGAATTCGTGTCCTTTGAAGGCTCGCCTTTTGAGCTTTACCAGCCCTATCCGCCCGCAGGCGATCAGCCCGAGGCGATCAATTTGTTGGTTGATGGGGTAATAAACGGCGAGGTGTTTCAAACCCTTTTGGGAGTAACAGGTTCTGGCAAGACCTTCACCATGGCCAACGTGATTGCCCGCCTGGGCCGCCCAGCCATTGTGTTTGCACCCAACAAAACGCTGGCCGCTCAGCTCTACAGCGAGTTTCGGGAATTTTTTCCTAAAAATGCGGTGGAGTACTTTGTAAGTTACTACGACTACTACCAGCCTGAGGCCTATGTACCGCAGCGCGACTTGTTTATTGAAAAAGACAGCGCCATCAACGAGCACATTGAGCAAATGCGCCTTTCGTGTACTAAAAGCCTCATGGAGCGGCGCGATGTGGTCATCGTGGCCACCGTGTCGGCCATTTACGGTATAGGCAACCCTCAGAGCTACCACCAAATGGTCATGACGCTGCGCAGCGGCGACCGCATGGGCCAGCGTGATGTGATTGCCCAGCTGGTGCGCATGCAGTACCAACGCAACGACTTGGATTTTTCCAGGGGCAACTTCAGGGTGCGCGGCGACACCATTGACGTGTTTCCAGCTGAGCACAGCGAAATGGCATTGCGCATTGAGTTGTTTGACGACGAAATTGAAAGCCTGCAGCTGTTTGACCCGCTCACGGGCCGCATCCGCCAAAAAATTCCGCGTTTTACCGTTTACCCCAGCAGCCATTACGTGACGCCGCGCGAGCAAGTGTTGGCCGCGGTCGAAACCATCAAGGTGGAGCTGGCGCAGCGCCTGCAAGAGTTGGTGGGTATGGGCAAACTGGTGGAGGCTCAACGGTTGGAGCAGCGCACCCGTTTTGATTTGGAAATGCTCAGCGAAGTCGGGCACTGCAAAGGCATTGAAAACTACAGCCGCCATCTGTCGGGCGCAGCTCCGGGCGAGGCGCCTCCCACGCTCACCGACTACCTGCCCAAAGAAGCCCTGATGTTTCTAGACGAAAGCCATGTGCTGATCGGCCAGTTCGGCGGCATGTACAACGGCGACCGGGTCCGCAAAACCACCTTGGTGGAGTACGGCTTCAGGCTGCCCAGCGCTTTAGACAACCGCCCGCTGAAGTTTGAAGAGTTCCAAACCAAAATGCGGCAAGCCATTTTTGTGTCGGCTACTCCGGGAGACTGGGAAAACACTCATGCAGGGCAGGTGGTGGAGCAGTTGGTGCGTCCCACGGGCTTGGTAGACCCCTTGCTCGAGGTACGGCCCGCTACCCACCAGGTAGACGATGTGCTTCAAGAAATTCGGATTCGGGTAGACCTGCATGAGCGTGTACTCATCACCACACTTACCAAACGCATGGCTGAGCAGTTGACCGATTACCTTAGTGAAAACGGTGTAAAGGTGCGCTACCTGCACAGCGATGTGGACACTGTGGAGCGGGTAGAAATTTTGCGCGACCTGCGTTTAGGTGCTTTTGATGTCTTGGTGGGCATCAATTTGCTGCGCGAGGGCTTGGACATTCCCGAGGTTTCTTTGGTCGCTATTTTGGACGCCGACAAGGAAGGCTTTTTGCGTTCTGAACGATCCCTCATCCAAACCATCGGTCGAGCTGCCCGCAATTTGAGCGGTAAAGCCATCTTGTATGCCGACCGTATCACCAACTCCATGGCACGTGCCATGGGCGAAACCGAGCGCCGCCGCGAGAGGCAAATTGCGCACAACTTGCGTTTGGGCATCACGCCCAAGGCCATCGTCAAGCAGGTGCGCGACCTCATTGACGGCGTGTACAGCGAAAAAGCTGGCAAAGAGGCCGAGCGCCTAGAGCTGCAAGCCCAGCAAATGGCGCAAATGGAGGAGATGAGCGAAAAAGACTTGGCCCGAGAGGTCAAGCGCCTAGAAAAACTCATGCTTGAACACGCTCGCAATTTGGAGTTTGAGCAGGCCGGTCGCGTGCGCGACCAGCTAAAAAACCTCAAAGCCCGAGCTTTTGGGGCGTCGGTATCTGATCATCCGTTGATGACCAACCCGTAATTTGGCAAAGTCCTACTAATTCGGTTGGTCTTTGCTATACTTGAGTGGTTCACTCGGAATAGTCCTCGGAATAGCTACATAAGGAGCAAGCCATGCGTCTCACCACCAAAGGTCGTTTTGCGGTCACCGCCATGATTGATTTGGCTCTGCGTCAAAACTCAGGCCCCGTGACCTTGGCTGCCATCAGCCAGCGTCAGCAAATCTCTTTGTCTTATCTAGAGCAGCTGTTTGGCAAATTGCGTCGCCATCAGTTGGTGGAGTCCACCCGTGGGCCAGGCGGTGGCTATTCATTGGCGCGCAAGGCTTCAGATATTACTGTGGCCGATGTGATTTTGTCGGTGGATGAGCCCATTGATGCCACCCAGTGCGGCGGTAAAGAAAATTGCCAGGGCGGCGAAGCCGGTCGTTGCATGACCCACGAGTTGTGGGCCTCGCTCAATTCGCGCATGGTGGAATTTTTGGACTCGGTCAGCCTGCAAAAGTTGGTAGACGATCAAGTTGCCAAAGGCGTCACTATTGACGGTAAACCCACAGGCAAGCGCTCCACGACAGCTGTGCCCCTGCCCAAACCCATGAAAGTCAACGCCCCTAACTCGGTGTTTGCTTTGGGTGCCTCTTTGAACAAGTCTTAAAGCTCAATATGGACAACACGCCTCATTTCCCCATTTATCTAGATTACAGCGCCACCAACCCTTGTGACGAGCGGGTGGTGGATGCCATGGTGCCTTGGCTGCGCAGCCATTTTGGTAACCCCGCATCCCGCAGCCACGCGTGGGGCTGGGAAGCCGAAGCCGCGGTTGAAAAAGCCCGCACTCAAGTGGCGGACTTGGTGGGCGCAGACCCCCGCGAAATTGTGTGGACCTCTGGCGCCACCGAATCCAACAACTTGGCCATTAAGGGCGCAGCGCATTTTTATAAAGACAAAGGCAAGCACCTCATTACCGTCAAAACCGAGCACAAAGCGGTGCTGGACACCTGCCGTGAACTTGAGCGCCAAGGCTTTGAAGTCACCTACCTTGATGTCCAAGCTGACGGCTTGGTGGACCCTGAAGTGTTCAAGGCCGCCATTCGGCCCGACACCATTTTGGCCAGCGTCATGTTTGTGAACAACGAAATTGGCGTGGTGCAAGATATTGAGGGCTTGGGCGCTATTTGCCGCGAGCGCGGGGTGTTTTTGCATGTGGATGCCGCACAAGCCACGGGCCGTATCGATATCGACCTGACCAATTTGCCTGTCGATTTAATGAGCCTGACCGCCCACAAAACCTACGGACCTAAAGGCGTAGGTGCTTTGTTTGTGCGCCGCAAGCCCCGCATTCGTATTGAGGCGCAAATGCACGGTGGTGGCCACGAGCGTGGCATGCGCAGCGGCACCTTGCCCACCCACCAAATTGTGGGTATGGGCGAGGCTTACCGCATTGCCAAAGCTGAAATGCATGTTGAAAACCAACGCATCAAGGCCTTGCAGCAACGCATGATCAACGGTTTAAAAGGCGTGGAGCAGGTGTTTATCAACGGCAGCCTAGAGCGCCGCGTGCCCCACAACCTGAACATGAGCTTCAATTACGTGGAAGGCGAGTCGCTCATCATGGGTATTAAAGGCTTGGCTGTTTCCAGTGGTTCAGCCTGTACGTCGGCGTCTTTGGAGCCCAGCTATGTGTTGCGCGCCTTGGGTCGCAGCGATGAACTGGCCCACAGCAGCTTGCGCATGACCTTTGGCCGTTGGACCACAGAGTCCGAAATCGACTTTGCGGTGGACACCATCAAACACAACGTGGCCAAGCTGCGCGACTTAAGCCCCCTTTGGGAGATGTTCCAAGACGGCGTGGATCTCAGCACCATCCAGTGGGCAGCCCACTAAACACAGACGAGGTAAAAACATGGCTTATTCTGAAAAAGTAGTGGACCACTACGAAAACCCCCGCAACGTCGGCTCCTTTGAAAAGGGCGACGACACCGTAGGCACTGGCATGGTGGGTGCACCTGCCTGCGGCGACGTGATGAAGTTGCAAATCAAGGTCAACCCGCAAACCGGCGTGATTGAAGACGCCCGATTTAAAACCTACGGCTGTGGCTCGGCCATTGCTTCGAGCTCGCTGGTGACCGAATGGGTCAAGGGCAAAACGCTGGACCAAGCGGCCGCACTTAAAAACAGCCAAATTGCCGAAGAACTGGCGCTGCCGCCCGTCAAAATCCATTGCTCCATCTTGGCCGAAGACGCCATCAAGGCAGCTGTGGACGACTACAAAAAGAAACACCTCAACTGATGGCTGTCACCCTGACCGAATCTGCTGCAA
The DNA here is from genome assembly GCA_945862195.1 of Hylemonella gracilis. Classification (GTDB taxonomy): domain Bacteria; phylum Pseudomonadota; class Gammaproteobacteria; order Burkholderiales; family Burkholderiaceae_C; genus Hylemonella; species Hylemonella gracilis_C. The sequence continues at coordinate 4,244 of CAMAXR010000019.1, read as the reverse complement.
GGCATGTGACGCGCTATTTGTCGCGTCGCGGCAAGGGCATGGGCGTGCGTCTGGGCGTTAAAACCACGGGTTGCTCGGGCTTGGCTTACCAGTTGGAGTATGTGGATGACGTTTCCGCGGAAGACACCGTGTTTGAAGACCAAGGCGTCAAAGTGATCGTGGATCCCAAAAGCCTGGCTTACATCGACGGCACCCAGCTAGACTTTGTGCGCGAGGGGCTCAACGAGGGCTTTAAGTTCAGTAACCCCAATGAGCGGGACCGCTGCGGTTGTGGTGAGTCGTTTCGGGTGTGAACCTTCAGTCCAATGATTTTGAGCTTTTTGGTTTGCCTGTTCGGTTTGCTCTAGATCGATCAGACCTTGACCAGCGCTGGAAGCAACTTCAGCGCGAAGCCCACCCCGATAAATTTGCAGCGCAAGGCGCCTCTGCCCAAAGGGTTGCTATGCAATGGTCGGTTCGAATCAATGAGGCCTACCAGCGGCTCAAAACCCCACTCAAGCGCGCGGCGTATTTGTGCGAACTCAATGCCCAAGCCATTCAAGCCGAAACCAATACCGCCATGCCTGCTGACTTTTTAATGCAGCAAATGGCTTGGCGCGAAGCCTTAGATGACGCTGCAGAGCTACCGCACATAGAGCAACTGGCTGAGCAAGTGCGTCACTACACGGCCCAGTTGCTACAAGATTGCGAGCGCTTGTTGGATGTGGATCGCAACTACGCCGCTGCCGCCGGGGTGGTGCGCGCGCTTATGTTTGTAGACCGTTTTGAACATGACGTTACGGCCCGCATGGAACAAATGGAATAAGAGCCCCCAATTACCTGCTTCACTACATGGCTTTATTGCAAATTTCAGAACCCGGCCAGTCGCCCGACCCGCACCAGCGGCGCATTGCGGTGGGCATCGATTTGGGCACCACCCACTCGCTGGTGGCAGCGTTGCGCAATGGTGTGGCCGAGTGCCTGCCCGATGCGCAGGGCAGGGTCATGCTTCCTAGCGTGGTTCGCTATGCCGATGCCCAGCGCCGACAAATTGGCTATGAAGCCTTGGAGCATCAAACGCAAGACCCTGGCAACACCATTGCTTCTGCCAAGCGGCTGATGGGGCGGTCTTTGCAAGACATTGCCCACGTAAGCCAATTGCCTTATGCCTTGATAGATTCTGGCGGCATGGTGCAGGTGCAAACCATTGCGGGCCCCAAAAGCCCAGTAGAAATCAGCGCCGACATATTGGCCACCTTGCGTTACCGCGCCGAAGACACGTTTAACGACGATTTGTTTGGCGCTGTCATCACCGTGCCCGCTTATTTTGATGACGCGCAGCGCCAAGCCACCAAAGACGCCGCCAAGTTGGCTGGCCTGAATGTGCTGCGCCTGATCAACGAACCCACAGCGGCTGCCATTGCCTACGGCCTGGACAACGGCAGCGAAGGGGTGTTTGCTGTGTACGACTTGGGGGGCGGCACGTTTGACATTTCGGTGTTGCGCTTGTCGCAAGGGGTATTTGAGGTCATGGCCACGGGCGGAGACTCCGCTCTAGGTGGTGACGATTACGACCGTGCCTTGGTCAATTGGATGCTGGAGCAGTCGGGCCTGCAAGTGCACAGCCCTGAAGACCAAGCGGTTCTGCTTGCACAGGCCAGAGCCTGCAAAGAGGCTTTGTCTAGTCAAGACATTTGCACTGTAGATATAGAACTTTCGTCGGGCAGCGTAGACCTTTCTTTAAGCCGCGATCAGTTTGAGTCCGTTGCAGCACCTTTGACGCAACGCACCCTTGCCGCGGTCCGTAAAACCTTGCGCGATGCCAAGCTGACGCCTCAAGACGTGGATGGGGTGGTCATGGTGGGAGGTTCTACCCGTATGCCGCACGTGAAACAATCGGTACACGAATACTTTGGCAAACAGCCCCTTATCAACCTCAACCCAGATGAAGTAGTGGCCCTAGGGGCCTCTATTCAGGCCAACCAATTGGCGGGCAACAACCCAAAAGGCGATTTGCTGTTGCTGGATGTGATTCCGCTCTCTTTAGGTATCGAAACCATGGGTGGCTTGGTGGAGCGCATTGTGCCGCGCAACCAAACTATTCCCACAGCCATGGCGCAAGACTTCACCACCTACCAAGACGGCCAAACCGCCCTGGCGCTGCACGTGGTGCAAGGCGAGCGCGACCTTGTGGCCGATTGCCGCAGCTTGGCGCGCTTTGAGCTGCGGGGCATTCCGCCCATGGCGGCAGGGGCTGCCCGCATCCGCGTCACCTTTACCGTAGACGCCGATGGGCTGTTGCAAGTGAGTGCGGTGGAGCAGCACAGTGGGGTAGAGGCAGCCATTACCGTTAAGCCCAGCTACGGCTTGGGTGACGAGCAAATAGCCCGCATGCTGCAAGAAAGCTTTACCACGGCGCAAGAAGACATTCGTGTCCGCGCCTTGGTGGAGGCCAGAGTAGACGCCGACCGTATGCTGCTGGCTACCCAAAGCGCCCTTAACGCTGATGCCGACTTGTTGTCTTCAGCAGAGCTGGCATCTGTAAAAGGCCTCATGGAGGCGTTGCGTGCTTCCCGCGAATCACAAGACGCCGCCCACATTGAAGCAGCTACCACGGCATTGGCCAAAGGAACGGAGGCATTTGCTGCCTCTCGCATGAACAGGGGCATTCAACAAGCCCTAGCCGGTCAAAATATAGAAAATATCACCTATGCCCATCATCAAAATTCTTCCGCATCCTGAGCTTTGCCCTCAAGGGGCTCAGGTGAGCGCCCCAGCGGGTACCTCTATATGCGAGGCTCTGCTCGACAACCATATTGAAATTGAGCACGCATGCGACATGAGCTGCGCCTGCACCACCTGCCACGTCATCGTGCGCGAAGGGTATGCCTCGTTAAATGAGGCCGACGAAAACGAAGAAGACTTGTTAGACCGTGCCTGGGGTTTAGAGCCTAAGTCTCGCCTAGGCTGCCAAGCCATCTTGGCCCAGCAAGATTTGGTGGTGGAAATTCCACGCTACACCATCAACCATGCCCGCGAAAACCACTAAGAGCCGAGCGAGGCAGGCCATGAGACAAATTATTCTGGACACCGAAACCACAGGCCTTTCGGCTGAAAACGGCGACCGAATTATTGAGCTGGGTTGTGTGGAGCTGCTGCACCGCAAGCTCACGGGCAACAACCTGCACTTTTACTTCAACCCTGAGCGCGACAGCCACGAAGACGCGTTGCGTGTGCACGGCATCAGCAATGAGTTTTTGCGCGACAAGCCCAAGTTTGTCGAAGTGGTTGAAGAATTTTTGCAGTACATAGAGGGTGCCGAAGTCATCATCCACAACGCTGCGTTTGATGTGAGCTTTTTAAACAAAGAACTTGAGTTGGCGGGCAAAGCTGCCTTTAAGTCATTTGTGGGTAGTGTGACGGACACCTTGGTTATGGCCAAAGAAATGTTTCCGGGCAAGCGCAACTCTTTAGATGCCTTATGTGACCGCTTGGGTGTGGACAACTCTGGCCGCACCTTGCACGGCGCTTTGCTGGACGCCGAACTGCTGGCCGATGTGTACATCAACCTCACGCGTGGGCAAGACGCGCTGCTGATGGATGTGCAAGACAACACCAACCAGTCTGACAACCTCGAACGTATGGACCTTTCGGTATTTGACTTGCCTGTTCTGATGGCCAACGAACAAGAGCTGAACGAGCACGAAGGGGTGCTGACACAGATAGACAAATCCAGTTCCGGCAAAACAGTTTGGAAAGTTTTAAGTTCTGCCGTGGCATAATTTAAGGCTTGTGGGCGATTAGCTCAGCGGTAGAGCACTGCATTCACACTGCAGGGGTCACATGTTCGATCCATGTATCGCCCACCATATAAAACCTAATGAAATCAAGCACTTACAGCAATGTAAGTGCTTTTTTTTCGCCCTCAAAGTAGTACGATTTTGCTGTACTACTTTTTGGCTGCGTACTACAAGAAATCCTTTGTTTTTACTGTAGGAAATTTCATAAAGACCAAGTAGCATGCAGCTTGGGACGCATTTATGAAAAAGCAAAAAGCTAGTGCGAAAACTGAGACATCTGCTTCGCTAAAAAAAGCCAAGCACAGGACTGTTGCCACTGAAAAGCACTACATCCCACACTATCCAACCAAGCTCTTTATCTACAAGCTGCCTGCTAGCCCCTATTGGTGGGTGCGCTACTTTGCAAATGGCAGTGCCATGCGCAAAAGCACAAAGACTGAAAGCAAGCGCGATGCAATGGAGTTT